>DXIG01000025.1 GCA_019112985.1 Candidatus Butyricicoccus stercorigallinarum
CCCGGCGCGCGCGGGTACGGCGGAAAAAGCCCGCGCGCGGGGTATATTTTTGCGAAGCACGCAAAATACTGTATCCAGATTCCCGCCAAGTGAGGTGATTCCGCTTGTTCCTGCTCTTTCTGCGCACGCTGCTGGTGTATGCCGCTGTCATCGGCGGACTGCGCTTCACCGGCAAGCGGCAGCTCGGCGAGCTTTCCACCTCGGAATTTGCCGTGACCATTCTGGTCTCCGAGCTGGCCTCCATCCCGATTCAGGACACCGCCGTGCCGCTGCTCGGCGGCATTCTGCCGCTCGCCACGCTGCTGGCGGTGGAGGTGCTGGTCTCCTGCCTGTGCCGGCGGAGCAGCCGCGCGCGCCGGCTGCTGTGCGGCAATCCGTGCGTCGTCATCCGGGACGGGGCGTTCGACGACGCGATGCTGTGCCGGCTGCGGCTCGCGCCGGAGGACATCCTCAGCGCGCTGCGCCTCGCGGGCGTGACGCGCGTGCAGGACGTGCGCCGCGCCGTCGTCGAACCGAACGGCCAGCTCAGCGTCATCCCGCGCGCCGGGCGGCAGCCGCTGACGGCGGACGACCTGCATCAGGCGCAGCAGGAGCAGGGCGTGCCGCTGGTGCTGGTCTCCGAGGGCAGGCTGATCCGCCGCAACGCGCGGCAGCTCGGCAAGACGGACGCGGAGATCCTCCGGCTGTGCCGCGGGCGCGGCGCCGCCTCGCTCGAGCAGGTGTTCCTGCTCACGCTGGACGACTGCGGCAACGCCTTTTTGCAGCTGCGCAGCGGAGGTGACGCGTGAACCGGTTCTGGGCGTCGGTCGCCCTGCTCGCCGCCGTCCTCGCGGTCAGCTGCGGCAATCTGTTCGCCATCTCCGGCACGGTGGACGAGCTTTCCGCCGCCCTCTCGCAGGCGCAGCGCGCGGCGGAGCAGGCACAGCTTCCCGCCGCCCGGCAGCTGATCGCGCAGGCACAGGATACCTACGAGCAGCGGGAGGGCTATCTGTCCGCCGTCGTCAGCGAAAAGCTGCTCGACGCGGTGCGCCTGGGCTTTGCGCGCGCGCAGGCGGGCGCGCAGACGGGCGACTGCGCCCAGCTCCCGCTCGAGCTGGCGGAGCTGCGGCAGGCGGTGGAGGAGCTGCTGCGCGTCGAGGCGGTCGGGCTGAAAAACATCTTCTGAGCGAAAAAAGCCCGCCGGATGCAGCATCCCGCGGGCTTGATGGTCAATGTCACAGATACTTCTTCATCACATCGCTGGCAGACTCCGCCTCGGCGGATACCGCGATGGTAAAGTCCACGTTGTGCTTGGACGAGAACTCATCCAGCGCCAGAATGAACTGATCCGCATCCTCCGGCTTGTCGTCGCGCGCAACCTTGTACAGGCTGTCGATGAAAATCTTCGTGATGTCGTAGTTTCCTGCGTGAATGCCGGCTACGAAACCGAGCAGCGAGGCATAATCCGAAACCGCATAATCCTGAACGTTAATCAGCCGCGCCTTGTGCGAGATGTCAAAGTTCAGCTTGGTGCCCTTCGCGATGCAGACGATGGAGCCCGGCTCCTGCGCCGCCGCCTCGTTGACAAGATCGATAATATTCTTGGTCTTGCCGCTTCCGGTAACCGCCATAATTAATTTAACCATTGTAATTTTCCTCCCAATCTACTATGAGGTTGTTACAATGGTATCATAATCCGCAAAAAATTACAACGTGTTTTGTAAAGAAAAACGAAAGTTCCGCCGGAAGATTTCCAGTTTCATGAAAACGCTCCCGCAAATGCCCACTGTTTCATGAGCAGGAAGGACAGCAGCTCGCGGTAAATCGCCAAAAGTCCCTTGCGCGCGACGTCCTCCGCCGCCACGATGTCGCGGCGGGCGATTTCCTCCCCGTTCAGCCGCAGCACGGCCTCGCCCAGCTTTGTCCCCTGCCGGACCGGCGCCTGCACGCGCTCCGCCAGCACAAGCTCCCGCTCGAGCTGCTCCGCGCCCGCCTTCTCCATCAGCACCGGCGCGTCGTCCGCAAGCTGCGCGGCCACCGACGGCTGCATGCCCAGCTCGACGGGCACGCTGCCGCAGTCCTGTCCTTCCTCTAAAATATCCGCCAGCGCATAGTTGGCAAAGCCGTAATTGAGCATGGCGGTGATGTCCTCGTTGCGCGACTGCTTATCCGGCTCGCCGAGCACGACCGCGATCAACCGCATGCCGTCCCGCTGCGCGACGGCGGAGATGCAGTAACCGGCCGTGCTGGTGTAGCCGGTCTTCAGGCCGACCATGCCGTCATACAGCCGCAGCATCTTGTTCGTGTTCGTCAGGCCGAACGCGCCGCCGCGCACCGAATCCATCCAGATGGACGTGTACTGCAAAATCTCCTCGTGGCGCAGCAGCTCGGCGGACATGCGGACGAGATCGGCCGCCGTCGTGCGCGTCTCCTCCCCGTCGGTGTCCAGACCGTTGGGATTGACAAACGTCGTGCCCGTGCAGCCCAGCTCCTTCGCCCGCGCATTCATGCGGTCGACAAACGCCGCCTCGCTGCCCGCCAGATGCTCCGCGACGGCGACCGCCGCGTCGTTCGCGGACGCGACGGCGATCGACTTGAGCAGATCGTCCAGCGTCATCTGCTCGCCCTCTTTCAGATAAATCTGCGAGCCGCCCATCTCCGCCGCGTGCGCCGACGCCGTCACCACGTCGTCGAGCGACGCCTTCCCCTGCTCCACCGCCTCCATCGTCAGCAGCATGGTCATCAGCTTGGTCACTGAGGCGGGCGGCAGCGCCTCGTCCGCGTTCTGCTCGAACAGCACCTGCCCGTCCTCCGTCGCCAAAACGGCCGATTTCGCCCGCATCTCCCCCAGCCCGGCGGCAGATGCCGGCGCAGAGACCGCCAGCAGGCAGCAGAGCACTGCGGCCGTCACACAGATTCGTTTCATCAATACCCCGTCCTCTCCGGCGCCGCCCCGGCGCGCCGGGACGTATGCAAAACGCAAACCCGCGTTGTCCTTCCCTCCAGCTTATGCGGCGCGCCGCGCCGTCATGCAGGATCTGTACGATTCAAAAAAAACGCAAGCGTTTTGGCGAATCGCTCACTCTGTCGTCAGTACGCGCCCCATGGCGCGCAGCATAGCGCGGTCGCTGCGGACGGTGGCGCAGGCCGCGGTAGTCAGCATGTCGCCCGTGATCGCGGCGGAAGCGCCCGCGCGGAACGCGCTTTCGCCATTGCCCGACAGCAGCGCGCGCCCCGCCGCCAGCCGAATATCCGCCTCCGGGTTGAGGTAGCGAAACAGCGCGACTGTGCGCAGAATCTCCGGCTCGCGCAGGCGCGGCAGCTGCGCCAGCGGCGTGCCCGCGACCGGCAGCAGGACGTTGAGCGGAATGGAGCGGATGTCCAGCTCCGCCAGGCTGACCGCCATATCCAGCCGGTCCTCCCACGTCTCGCCCATACCGATGATGCCGCCGGAGCAGGCGCGCAGTCCCGCCGCCTTCACCCGCCGGAGCATGTCCACCTTCATGTCGTAGGTGTGCGTGGTGCAAATCTGCGGAAAATAGCGCCGCGACGTCTCGATGTTGTGATGATAACTGGTCACGCCCGCCGCGCGCAGCCGGTGCAGCTGCTCGTCGCTCAAAAAGCCCATGGACGCGCACAGGTGTATGCGGCACGTGCGCCGCAGCGTCTCATAGGCGTGAATCGCCCGGTCAAACTCCGCGCCGCTCAGCGCCCGCCCGGCGGTGACGATGGAAAAGCGGTTGATGCCCTCGCGCGCACTGCGCGCACAGGCCGCGGCGATGTCCTCCTCCGGCAGAAAATCATATACCGCGCACTGCGTGTTGTGCCACGCGGACTGCGCGCAATAGCTGCAATCCTCCGGGCAGCGCCCGCTGCGCCCGTTGATGATGGCGCACAGGTCCACGCGATTGCCGGACAGCGCCTCCCGAATCTCATCTGCGCCCTGACACAGTGCCTCCAGCTCACAGGTCAGAAAAACCGACAGATCGTCCTGCCGGGTCAGGCGCCTGCCCGCGATGATGTCCCGCGCCAGCGTCCGCATATCCATAAAACCCCTCCTGAAATGACAAAATCCGCGCTGTGACGGCGATGCGCTCGCGCGCCGCAGCGCTGTTGTGGTTCTATCATACACCATTTCCCCCGTTTGTCAACTGCAAATTATATTTCGGTTGACGCGCAGGGCAAAGCGGCGCCCTCCGCATCGCCGGAGTCCGGGTGCGGAGGGCGGGACGGTCATTTGCCCGTCATCATCGGGCGCAGGTACTGCAAAAACGGTTCCGCACTGCGCCGGTCTGTGTGGATGTCCACGCGGATGGTGGACGTCCAGTCCAGGCCGAACAGCCCCACGATAGATTTCGCATCCGCGATATACCATCCGGACACGAGGTCGATATCGAACGGCATGCGCGAAGCCACCGCGTTGAGCTTCGCCAGATCGTCCGACTTGTCCAGCCGAATCCAAACCTTAATCATCTGCGTTCCCCCCGTTGTATCTTTTTGTAAAATTTATTATAATGGTTTTATTTCAGACAATCCATTCCCTATACACAAAATTCACAGGGAGTTTACAGGATACGCGGAGGATCGACATGAAATTCTGCTTTGCCACGCTCGGCTGCAAGGTAAATCAATTTGAAACGCAGGCGCTGGCGCAGCTCGCGCAGGCGCGCGGGCACACGCTGGCGCAGACCGGCGCCGATGTGTGCGTGCTGAACACGTGCACCGTCACCTCGTCCAGCGACCGGAAGACGCTGCGCGCGCTGCACCGTCTGCAGCGCGACAACCCCGGCGCAATCGTCGCGCTGTGCGGCTGCTTTGCGCAGACCGAACCGGCGCGCGCGTCCCAGCTCGGCGGCGTGGACATCGTCTGCGGCACGGCCGACCGCGCCGCCGTGCTCTCGCTGTGCGAACAGGCGGCGCAGAAACGGGAAAAGCGCTGCGCGGTGACGGACATCCGCGCGGCGCGCGCATTCGAGCCGCTGCCCGCGGGCGTTCTGCCCGGGCACACACGCGCGCTGCTCAAGGTGCAGGACGGCTGCGACAACTACTGCACCTACTGCATCATCCCGTATGCGCGCGGGCACGTCCGCTCGCTTCCGCTCGCGCAGGCCGTGGCGCAGGCGCAGCGGCTGGCGCAGGACGGCGTGCGCGAGATCGTCGTGACCGGCATCGAAATCGCCAGCTACGGGCGCGACCTGCCGGAGCGGCCCGACCTGATCCGGCTCACCGCCGCGCTGTGCCGCGCCGTGCCGCAGGTGCGCATCCGCCTCGGCTCGCTCGAGCCGCGCATTGTCACGCAGGAATTTTGCGACGTGCTGTGCCGCTTCCCCAATCTGGCGCTGCACTTTCATCTGTCGCTGCAATCGGGCTGCGACGCGACGCTGGCGCGCATGCACCGCCGGTACACGACCGCGCAATATGCCGCCTGCGTCCGGCGCCTGCGCCGCGCCTTCCCCTCCTGCTCGATCACGACCGATGTCATCACCGGCTTTCCCGGCGAAACCGAGCAGGAATTTGCGCAGACCATGGCGTTTGTGCGCGACTGCCGCTTTGCCGCCGTGCACGTGTTCCCCTATTCCGAGCGCGCGGGCACACCCGCCGCGTCCATGCCGGACGCCGTGCCGCAGGCCGAGCGCGCCCGCCGCGCCGGCGAGCTGCGCGCACTCGCGGCCGCGCTGAGCGAACAGTTTTTGCACGGCCTGGTCGGCAGGACCGTCCCCGCCGTGCTGGAGCACGCGCGCGCCGGAAGCCAGCCCGCCCACAGCCGCTGGCACTTCTCCATCGAACTGCCGCCCGGCTGCGGCAAGCAGGGCGAGGAGATCGCGGTCGTGCTGACCGAGGTGTGCGGCGGCGTGATGCGCGCCGTCCCGGCGCAGGCGCCCGAAACGTAACAAACCGGCTGACAGCGCACTGCCAGCCGGTTTTTGTTCGATGTGGAAGAAATCAGAATTTGAAGATCGCGACGCCGTAGGCCGGGAGCGGATAGGCGAACGAGAACGGCTGTCCGTCGCACTCGCTCTTTTCCGACTGGTAAACCACCGGCGCCGTGTCGCCCGCACCGCCGGTTTCCGGCGCATTGGTGCTGAGAATCTTGGTGTAGCGCTTTTTCTTGGGCACACCGACGCGGTAATCCGGGCGGTCGACCGGGGTGAAGTTGACGACAAACAGCAGGTTGTTGCGCTTGGACGGCGAATAGCGGACGAAGCTGAAGATACTGCGGTCGCCGTCGTTGGCGTTGATCCACTGGAAGCCGTCCCACGTGTCGTCCATCGCGTACAGCGCCGGGTACTTTTTGTACAGCGTCAGCAGCTGGCTGACGAAGTCGGACAGCGCCTGATGGCGCGGATCCAGCAGGCAGCCCCAGTCCAACTCGCGCGCTTCGCTCCATTCGCGGCGCTGGCCGAATTCCTGTCCCATGAACAGCAGCTTCTTGCCCGGGTGGCCGAGCATGAAGGCATACGCCGCCTTGAGGTTCGCGAACTTGTGCTCGTCGTCGCCCGGCATCTTCTCCAGCATGGAGCACTTGAGGTGGACGACCTCATCGTGCGAGATAACGAGGACATAGTTCTCGCTGTAGGCATACGTCATCGAGAACGTCATCTTGTTGTGGTTGTATTTGCGGAAATAGGGGTCGCACTTCTGGTATTCCAAAAAGTCGTTCATCCAGCCCATGTTCCACTTGAGGTCGAAGCCGAGACCGCCGTCCACCGGAGAGCCCGTGACCAGCGGCCACGCGGTGGATTCCTCCGCGATCATGACGGCGCCCGGACGGCGCTGATGCACGATGGAGTTGAGGTGGCGGAAAAACTCAATGGCGTCGAGGTTCTTGTTTTCGCCGTATTCGTTGGCGACCCACTGGCCGTCCTGCTTGCCGTAGTCGAGGTACAGCATGGACGCGACGGCGTCGATGCGCAGGCCGTCGATGTGGTACTCGGTCAGCCAGTACAGCGCGTTGGCGATGAGGAAGTTCTTGATCTCGTTGCGGCCGAAGTCGAAGATCTTGGTGCCCCAGTCCGGGTGCTCGCCCTTTTTCGGGTCGCCGTATTCGTACAGCGGATAGCCGTCAAAGTTGGCAAGGCCGTGCTCGTCGCGCGGGAAATGCGCCGGAACCCAGTCGAGGATGACGCCGATCTTGTTTTTGTGTAAGTAGTTGACGAAGTACATAAAATCCTTCGGCGTGCCGTAGCGGGAGGTCGGCGCATAGTAGCCCGTGACCTGATAGCCCCAGGAGCCGTCAAACGGATGCTCGGCGACGCCGATCAGCTCGACATGGGTGTAGCCCATCTTCTTGAGGTAGGTGACCAGCTCGGGCGCCAGCTCGCGGAACGTGTAATAACCCGGATCGTCCTCGTCCTTCGGCTCGTGCTTTTTCCAGGAGCCCGGATGCAGCTCATAAATCGCCATCGGCTCCTTTTTGAACTGGAACGTCTTGCGCGCTTCCATCCAGCGGGTGTCCGCCCACTTAAAGCCGTCAATGGAGGCAATGCGGGACGCCGTGCCCGGGCGCAGCTCTGCGCTGAAGCCATACGGGTCGGATTTGAGGACGGTCTTGCCCTCCTGTCCGGTGACGGCGTATTTGTACAGGTCGCCCTCCTTCATGCCGGGCATGAAGATCTCATAGATTCCGAGCGGCTCCATCCGGTTCATCGGCGTCGCTTCCACGTCCCAGTCGTTGAAATCGCCGGTCAGACAGACGCTCTTGGCGTTGGGCGCCCAGACGGCAAAATAGACGCCCTTCTTGCCGTCCTTTTCCGCGACGTGCGCGCCCATCTTTTTATAAATTTCATAGTGTACGCCCTGGCCGAACAGGTACTGGTCGAATTCGGTGATGAACGGGGACTGCGCAGCCGGCCGCTCCACCTTCTGCACCGAGCGCTTTCTCGTACTCTTTTTTCTCTCCATGTGACAGACTCTCCTTCTTATCAATTGCCTGCGTTCTGCGAAACCCCTCAGCCTTCGGATCCTTCAGCTTTCTCTGCCTGCAAAACGTAGAAGATCGATTCACATCGTTGGATATATTATAATATGTTTCCCCTCGTTTGTAAATTATAAACAAACGATTTTCTTAAAATGCCCAGAAAATCATACATATTTTTTCACATTTCCCGCAGGAGCCTGCCGAAGCGGAAATTTTTTCCGCGCGCCACTGTTTTTTTGCTTCAAAAAAGTGTATGCTAAGAAAAAACAAACGGGAAGGGATCGCATGGACAAGGTATTTTCCTATCAGCACCATATACAGTATTACGAGACGGACGGCATGCGCATCGTGCACCACTCCAACTACATCCGCTGGATGGAGGAGGCGCGCACGGCCATGATGGAGCAGCTCGGCTACGGCTACGACCGCATGGAGCGCGACGGCGTGTCCATCCCGGTCATCTCCGCGCACTGCGAATACAAGGAGATGATGCGCTTCGGACAGAGCTGCCGCATCGAGGTGCGCGTGACCGCCGTCTCGCAGGTGCGCATGGCGGTTTCCTACGCATTTTACGACACGGAAACCGGGCACCTGTGCGCCACCGGCGCCACCGGCCACTGCTTTGTCGGGCAGAACGGACGCCCCGTCTCGCTCAAAAAGAAGCTGCCCGAGATCTTCGAGCTGTTTTGCAGCATCGTAAGCGCGCCGGAAAACTGAAAAGAACTCCTGACCCGCCGCATCACGCCACAGGGTTCAGGAGTTCTTTTTTTCGTCTCGAAAGCGCAAAATCCACGCGCGCGGCTCGCCCGTCACGCGGCGCGAGTCGAGGATTTTGCGCACGGCCATACGCGCCGTCTCCGCGTCCAGCGCGCCGCGCCGCAGCCAGCGCTGCGTGTCCGCCGGTGCGCGCGCATAGCAGACGGACACCGCCCAGGCGACCGCCATTCTGGCATAAAATCCGGGGTGCGTCACCTGCTCCAGCTGCTCCAGCACGCGCGGTATCCTGTCGCCCTGCGCGAAATGGTCGAGCAGCATGACCACGCCGAAGCGGACCTCAAATTCGCGCGGCGCGCGCAGATAGGGCAGCACAAACGCCCAATAGGTCTCCGGCTCCCGCCTGGCCTCCTTCAGCCCCGCGCAAAAGCTGTCGCACACCGACCAGTTGTCGATCAGCGGGACAAAGGCGCGGATGTAGCGCAGGCGCTGCTCGGTCGGACATCGCATACAGCCGATGACCATGCCGCGCAGCTGGATCTCTTCGAACCAGTCGCCGCACGGCGCGGCGAGATAGGCCTCGGCGCGCGGCGCAAGCTCTCTGGCCAGCGCGCGCAGGCGCGGCAGGCGCACGCCGATCAGGTTGCGGCAGCCCGGAATGAGAGAGGCGGCAAACGCGCGATAGTCCTCCTCCGCCAGCGCAAGCAGGCGGGCGCGAAGCGCGTCCCTCATGGCTCACGCACCCGGATGCTGCGCTGCCGGCAATACTGCCAGGCGTAGCTTCCCTTTCGCGCCACTATGGTGCGCTTGGTCAGCCGCAGCCGCCCGCCGTCCGCGCCCAGCGCCTCTTCTCCGATATACTGCACGGAATCCGGCACCCGGATGAGCATCAGGCGGTCGCACTGCGCAAACGCCTGCCGTTCGATGCGGCGCACGCCCTCCGGAATGACAATCTGCTCGAGCGCCGTGCAGCCGAAAAAGGCGCGCGCCCGGATCTCGACCAGCCGGAACGGCAGATCAAACTGCCGGAGCGCCGTGCAGCCGGCAAAGCATTCCTCCGGAATCACGGCCAGCCGCAGCGACACCTGCACCGAGGCGAGGCTTCGGCAGCCGGCAAACGCGCTTTGCCCCAGCCGGATGCAGCTGTCCGGCAGCAGCAGCTTGCGCAGCCCGCTGCCGCGAAACGCGGCCTGCTCCACACTGCGCAGGCCGGACGGCAGCGTGACCTGATGCAGGCCGGTACAGCCGTCGCACATCCGCTCGCCCACGATCTGCACGCCCTCGGGCACGCGCAGCGACGAAAGCGCGGTACAGCCCGCAAACACACGCGCGCCCAGCTGCTGCACCGTGTCCGGCAGGTGGCAGCGCGTCAGATGCGCGCAGTCCTCAAACGCCCCGTCGCCCACACACAGCAGGCCGTCCGCACACGTCACCTCGGCGAGATTGGCGCACCGCAAAAAGGCCTCCGCCCCGATGCGCTGCACGCATCCGCCGCATGTGAGCGCCGACAGGTCTCCGCGCGCGCGAAAAGCGCGGTCAGCGATGGACGAATACCCCTCGACCGTCAGCCGGCTGCGAACCCAGGGCACGCGCAGCCGCCAGGCGGGCAGGTGCGCCGCCAGGCGCGGCGTGAGCACGCCCGCCGGCTCCTGTCTGTGCGGCGCCGCGCTGCCGCCCGCGAGCTGGCGCGCCATGTAGCGCATCTCCGGAGACGGCGTGAAGGCAAGGCCGAACGCGCCCAGCAGGCCGGATTCCTGCGGCTCCTGCCAGATGTCCGGCGGCAGGCTGTGCGCTTGCGGCGCGGCCTGCGGCTGCGCCAGCGCGTCCAGCGCGTCGTACAGCTCCTGCGCGGACGCGAACCGGTCGGACGGGTGAAACGCGCACATCGCGGCGATCACGCGGCGCAGTCCCTCGTCCTCCAGCGCCGGCGGCGGCAGCTCCTCCCCGCCCAGCCGGCGCGCATCCGCCGCTTCCATCTCCTGCGGCGACATGCCCCGGTGCGCAAACGGCAGGTATCCGCCGTTGGCCATCCGGTACAGCACGATGCCGAGCGAATAGATGTCCGCCCGCGCGTCGTATTTTTCCCCGGCGACGACCTCCGGCGCGGTGTACGCCTTCGTCCCGATCGCCGTGTCCGCGTGCGCCGTGCCGCGCAGCTGTTTGGCGATGCCGAAATCGCCGAGCAGATACCGGCCGAACCGGTTGCGGAAGATGTTTTTGGGGTTGATGTCGCGGTGCAGGATCGAGATGCCGTGGCAGCAGATCAGCCCGCGGCTCAGCTCCATGCCGAGGCGGCGGATCTCCGCCGGGGTGTACAGCGCGCGCTCCTTCGCGAGCAGTGTGTCGAGCGTTTCCATCAGCTCCATGCGGAGGAGCAGGTCGTAGCCGACCAGCACGCCGTCCTCCCGCAGCTCCTTCACCGCGTGATCCTCCACAGGCACGACGTGCTCCGCGCCGCGCAGCGCGTACATCGCGCCGATTTCGCTGTCATACGCCTTTTTCGCCAGCGCGCGCACCCGCTCCGGCGTGTCCGCCATCGTCCGGTCCGGCAGAACCTCCACGATCTTGAGCGCCGCGGCGTGCACGGTGCCGAATGCGTCGCGCGTCTCAATGCGGTACACCCGGCCAAAGCTCCCAAAGCCGATCTCCCCGCACACGTGCCAGCTGCCAAACAGCGGCTCATAGTTGTGCAGGCGCTGTTCCAGCCCCAGCATACGCTCTCCCCCTTCTCACATCGTTTCTATTGCTGACAAAATTATATCAAACCAGCCATATCCCGTCAAATCAGGACAAAACGAAGAGGTCTGTTGCAACATGCGGTTTGCGTCGAAACCGTCCGTTTCAAAAGTCAGAAAAAACGGGAGAAATCACGCAAATTTGTGGTTTCTCCCGTTAAAATATGAAGCGAAATGTTTCAAACGTCTATTTTGCAACAGACCCCCTGCGCCTTTATGCCGTCTCCTGCCGCATCTCGCGCAGCGGGATCAGGATTTTTCTGTTGATCGCATACAAAAACGCGAGCGACATGGCCAGCGACGCGATTTCCGCGATCGGGAACGCCCACCAGACGGTGCGCACATTGCCGGTCATCGACAGCAGATACGCCGCCGGGAGCAGCACGATCAGCTGGCGTCCAAACGAAATCAGCAGGCTGTAAATGCCGTTGCCCAGCGCCTGGAACGTGGACGAGCTGATGATACAGATGCCCGCAAACAGGAAGCTCCACGAGATCGTGCGCAGCGCCGGCGCGCCGATGGCCAGCATCTCCGGCGAGGCGTTGAAAAAGCTGAACAGCAGCTCAGGCTGGAGCTGGAAGATCATCAGGCCGATCAGCATCGTGCACTCCGCGTACACCATCGCCAGCCCGACGGTCTTTTTGATGCGCTCCGGCTTGCACGCACCGTAATTGTAGGCGACAATCGGCACCATGCCGTTGTTCAGGCCGAACACCGGCATGAAGATGAACGACTGCAATTTGAAATACACGCCGAAGACCGCCGTCGCCGTGGAGGTGAACGCGATCAGGATGCGGTTCATGCCGTAGACCATGACGGACGAGATGGACATCATCAGGATGGACGGAATGCCGACCGAATAGATCTGCGCGATGACGCGCCCATCCGGGCGGAAGCCCTTGCCCGCCCGCAGGTTGATGTCGGGGTTGGACTTGAAGTTGAAGTAAATCGCCAGCATGGCCGCGACAATCTGTCCGCCGATCGTCGCCACCGCCGCGCCCGCGATGCCCATTTCCGGCATGCCGAACAGGCCGAAAATCAGAATCGGGTCGAAGATGATGTTGATAATCGCGCCCGTGCCCTGCGTGAACATCGTGTAGATCGTGCGGCCGGTCGCCTGAAGCAGCCGTTCAAACATCATCTGAAGGAACATGCCGAACGAGCCGACCAGACAGATCTGGAGATAGGCGTTGCCGTAGGCGATGATCGTCTCGTTGTCGGTCTGGGTGCGGAAAAACAGGTCGCACGCCGTCAGACCCAGCACGAGAAACAGCAGATAGCTGCAAACCGCCAGAAAGACGCCATTGCGCGCCGCGCGGTTGGCCGCCTCCTGGTTTTTCGCGCCGAGCGAGCGCGAGAGCAGCGCATTGACGCCGACGCCCGTGCCGGACGAAATCGCAATCATCAGGTTCTGCACCGGGAACGCCAGCGAAACCGCCGTCAGCGCGTCCTCACAGATGCGCGACACGAAAATACTGTCAACAACATTATACATTGCCTGTACAAGCATGGAAACAATCATCGGCAGCGCCATCGTAATCAGCAGCCGGTTGACCGGCATGACGCCCATCTTGTTTTCCTGTTTTGTCTCAGCCATGCAAACTCTTCCTCCTCCTGCATCTTCACATCTCAATCGTTTTGCCGCGCCGTCCGCTCAGCACTCGTATTCCTCGACCTCAAAGCGGTTGCCGTCGTCGTATCCCACATCCAGATACTCCATCACCGCCAGCGCCTCCCAGCAGTCGCACAGGCGCACCTGCTGGACAATGTCCATTTTATCCCACTGCGAGCGCGTGCACAGCTTGCGCGTGCAGGCGATGCTGTCCTTATAATTGGTGCGAATCCAGCGCTCCGGGTCCTCCGCGTGAATTTCGCAGATCTTGTTCCCCTTGGGGTCGACCAGCTGCATCGGAAGGTCCTTCTTGAACCGGCCGGAGATGAAAATACTCTTGAGCAGCCCGGCCAGCGACACCACCGAGGGGATGGTTCTGGTTGTCATGCGCATTCTCCTTTCCTGTTGTCACCGTATCGCTGTTCAATACAGCTTGTGTTTTTTGAGAAATTGCCACGCCACGATGCAGCCGACCACCGCGATGATGACCGGAATCACGCTGATCGCGCCGGGCAGATGCGAAACGTTCATGCCGTAAAAGCCGAACACCATGTTGGGGATCGTCATAATCAGGGTGATGACGGTCAGCGCCTTCATGATGTCGTTCATATTGTTGGAAACAACCGAGGAATAGGTCTCCATCGTTCCCGCCAGAATGGAGGAATAGATGCCCGCCATCTCAATCGCCTGACGAATTTCGATCAGCGCATCCTCCAGCAGGTCGCGGTCGTCCTCATACAGCTTGAGGATGCGCCCGCGCAGCACCTTTTCCATCGTGACCTCGTTGCCCTTGAGCGAGGCGGAAAAATAGACGAGCGATTTTTGCAGGCCGAGCAGCATCATGAGCTCCTCGTTGCGCAGGCTGTCGTACAGCCGCCGCTCGATGTCGGTAAAGCTGCGCTCGATGCGGTGCAGGTAATTCAGAAAGCGTCCCGCCACGCGGAGCAGGAGCTGGAACACAAAGCGCGTGCGCATGGTGGTGTAGATGCCGCGCAGCCTGCCCTGCGCGATGTCGCGCGTCACACTGGTGTCCTCCAGACAGACCGTGATGACGACATCGTCCGTCACTACGATGCCCATTGGCAGCGTCGCGTACATCTGCACGTCGCGCGTGATGCTGTCGCTCTCCTCCTCAACCGGGATATCGACGATGAGCAGCGCCTGATCGTCCTCCAGCTCCACACGGGAGGTCTCTTCCGGGTCGAGGGCCGCCTGGAGGAAGCCCGCATCCACGTGCTGCGACAAAATCACGCTGTCCATTTCCTTGCGCGTCGGGTTGACCAGATTGATCCAGCAGCCGGGTTCGGCCCGTTCCAGCGCGACCACCGTCCCTGCGTCTGCCTTGAAGTATTCAACCATCGCATCCACCTCCCGTTTTGATCCCGTTCCGATGAAAAGCCCTTCCTCCGAAGAAGAAGGGCTCGCATCGTTTTTGGCTGTTTCCGTTCGAAAAGGCTCGAACCAACCGGCAAAAAATTACTTGCTGCTGAAAATCTTCATGATATCCGCAAACGGATCGTCCGCCTCCACCGGCTTGCCGTCCGCAACGCTCGCCTCAGCCTGGGAGGGCTGCGGCGTGACCGGCGCGCTGAACGTCTGCGCCGGAGCGGAGAAGGTCGAAGCGGCCTTTCTCGCGTTGGAGAAAATGGAAGAGGACTGCTCCTGCTTGGCGGCCGGAGGCGCGTCGAAACCGGTCGCGATGACGACAACGCGGATCTCGTCGTCCACATCGTCGTCGATGGACGCGCCGAAGATGATGTGCGCATCCGGATGAGCCGCGGCCTGAACCATGCTCGCCGCGCGCTCGATCTCGTCCAGCCCGATGTCGGACGAGCCGATGACGGACAGGATGACGCCGTGCGCACCGTTGATGGAGGTCTCGAGCAGCGGGGACTGGATGGCCTTCTTCGCCGCTTCCTCCGCCTTGTCCTTGCCGGCGGCGGCGCCCACGCCCATGTGCGCGTAGCCCGCGCCCTTCATGACGGAGGTGACGTCCGCGAAGTCCAGGTTGATCAGACCCGGAACGGTGATCAGCTCGGAGATGGAGGCGACTGCCTGACGCAGTACGTTGTCGGCGATTTCAAACGCGTTCTTGAAGCTGATCTTCTGCTCGGAGACATACTTCAGGCGCTCGTTCGGGATGACGATCAGCGAGTCGACGTTCTCCTTGAGGTTCTCGATGCCCTCGTTGGCCTGCTGCATGCGCTTCTTGCCCTCAAAGCCGAACGGTCTGGTGACGACGCCGACAGTCAGGATGCCCAGCTCGCGCGCGATCTGCGCGACAACCGGCGCGCCGCCCGTGCCCGTGCCGCCGCCCATGCCGGCGGTGATGAAGACCATGTGCGCGCCCTCCAGCGCCTTGGAGATGTCCTCGCGGCTCTCCTCCGCCGCCTTGCGGCCGACCTCCGGTCTGGAGCCCGCGCCCTGACCCTTGGTCAGCTTGGCGCCGATCTGAATCTTGACCGATGCCTCGGAGCGGTTGAGCGCCTGCTTATCCGTATTTATTGCGATAAATTCAACGCCCTGCAAACCGCTGGTAACCATCCGGTTCACCGCGTTGTTGCCGCCGCCACCAACACCGATAACCTTGATGTTGACAACGGTATCATAGTCCATTTCAAACTCGAAACCCATGTTTGATCTCCTCCGTTGTTTTATATGAAATAAGTTTCATTTCCAAATTCAGACGAGCGCCGCACGGTCAGATGCGAAAGCCCAAAAGCCTATTTTCTTCATTCTACCTCTTTCCCGCTGTTTTTGCAAGATGGGATAGCACATTCGTTCAAAAAAACTTCCGGATTTCGCGTGATTCCATCGGCTTGTCACAGCGGCGGCGCGTGAAAAATACTTTTTTGTGAGCAGGACAGGAGATTTTTTCCAGACAGGACGACGCGCGACGCGGTCTCCCCCGGCTCCAGTTCGCCGGATGTGTCGTCCTGCACGTCCGCCTCCGGCGTCTCCGGCTGCGCATCGGCGCCCGTCGCGCCGTCCGTCTGTTCGCCGTCCGCCGCATCGCCGCTGTCCGCCGCGTCCGGCTCCGTGCCGTCCGCCGGCTCGGCCTGGCTTTCGCTCTCCGCCTCCGGCTCGACTGCGTTCACGGTGTCCTCCGGGCGGTAGTGCGCCCGCTCGTCGTCCGTCAGATCAATGATGCCCGTCTCCGGCAGCGACGGCTCCTTGAGGATGGCCTGCAAAAACTGAATTTTGTGCTCCATCTCGCTCAGGTCGCCCAGCAGAATGGTATAGCGCCCGTCGAACCGCATGCGCACGTCGTAGGCCTTGTCGATGTCGACGCTGTCCACCTCTTCGTTCATCTCATATTGTGTCATCCGGTTCATCAGGTCGAGCACCGTCCGCAGCTTGTTGTCCTCGTCCGCGACGACGTCGCCGACGCTCAGCTCCTCCGCCTCCGCGCCGAGAATCTCCGCGGTGTTGGCCTCCGGCAGCTCGACCTCCTCGAGCACCTTTCCCGCCATATCCAGCAGCAGATAAGCGCCGTCCGCCTCCACCGACAGCGCCGACGTGCGCTCCGTGACTTCAATTTGCAGCGTGCTCGGCAGGCGGCGGTGCAGCTCCACCGTGTCCAGATAGGGGTATTTCGCCTGCAAGGCCTGCGCGATGTGGTCGGAATCGAGGAAGAACATGTTGTCCCCCTCCTGCACGCCGCTGGTGCGGATCAGCTCGTCCGCGGTGTAGCGGATGTCGCCCGTGACCGTCACATGAGAGACGCGAAAAAATACCGTCGGCGCAAAGACGATCGCCGCGCACACCAGCAGTCCGCACACCACGCGGAACACGAGCCGGTTGCGTCTGCGCCGCCGCAGCCGCTGCTGCCGCGCCTGCTGGGAATTGCGCGACGTGCGGCGCGCCGGCTGGGCGGGCGCTCTGTTTGTTCTCCGTCTGCCGTCGGACGGCGCGCGGCTGGCCGCGCGCCGCCGTCGATCGGTTCTCTTTGCCATTTGTCCCTCCGCTCCGACTGCCGGTTTATCTGCGGGCAGCCTCCAGAATATGCTGATAAATCTTCTCGCTGGCGTCTACAATCGCCATTTTCTTGGCGCAGCGCCCCATCTCGGCGAGCTTTTCGTCGTCCGCCAGCAGCTCGGTAACCGCCGCATACAGCTTCTCCGGCGTGCATTCCGGCTCGGTAATCACCTTGCACGCGCCGTTCTTCTCCAGCGCGCGCGCATTTTTCTCCTGATGGTTTTCCGCGACGTAGGGGGACGGGACAATGATGGACGGCTTGCCGAGCACGCACAGCTCGCCCAGCGTCGCCGCGCCCGCGCGGCAGATAACCAGGTCGGCCGCCGCCATGACGTCCGCCATGTCGTAGATGTACTCGCGCAGCTCGATGTTCGGGTGCTTGTCCAGATCCACGCCCATCTCGCGCACGCTGTCCGGCAGCCACTGATACGCCGCCGTGCCGGTGGCGTGGATGTGGCGGAACGAGTCGTGCTCGCTCTCCAGCTTGATGAAGCCCGCCATGTGCCGGTTCATGTACAGCGCGCCCATGCTGCCCCAGAACGAGACAACCAGCTTTTCGCCCTCCGCAAGCCCCAGCTTGCGGCGCGCATCCTCGCGGCGGACAAAGATGATCTCGCCGCGCACCGGCGCGCCGGTCAGCTGGATGTTGGGGCGGTTTTCCAGCAGCGCCCGCGTCGCCTCAAAGCAGATCAGCACGCGGTCCGCCTTCTTCGCGCAGGCCTTGGTCACGACGCCGGGAAATGCGTTGACCTCGAGCAGCACGGTCGGGATGCGCAGATCCTGCGCCGCCCGCACCATCGGGAAGCTGGCGTAGCCGCCGCAGCCCACGACGACGTCCGGGCGGTATTCCCGGAGGATTTTCTTCGCCTTCGCGGTCGCGGTCAGCGACTTTTGCAGCGTGGCGATGTTGTACGCAATCGCGGCGGGCGTGAACGAGCGCTTGAGCCCGCGCACGTCCACCGTGTGCAGCTGATAGCCCTCGCGCGGGACGAGCTTGGACTCGATGCCCGTAGAGGTGCCCGCAAAGCGCACCTCCACATCCGAGCGGCGCGACTGCACATATTTCGCAATCGCGAGGCCGGGATTGACATGGCCGCCCGTGCCGCCGCCAGTGATAAGCAATTTCATATCAGATTACCCCTTTTCGTCCGTTCCCGCGTCATTCCTTTTTGGACGGCGGAATGTTGCGGGAAATGTTGAGCAGAATGCCGATTTCGACCAGCTGCATGACCAGCGCCGTGCCGCCATAGCTGAACAGCGGCAGCGACGCGCCGGTGACCGGGAACAGCCCGGAGACGACGGCGAGGTTGAGCAGAATCTGGAATGCAAACTGCGCGGTGATGCCCGACGCCAGCAGGCAGCCGAAGCGATCCGCCGCGCGGCGCGCAATGGAAAAGCCGCGATAGACAAAATAGGCGAACAGGATGAGAATCAGCCCCGCGCCGACAAAGCCCAGCTCCTCGCAGATCACGGAAAAGATGAAGTCGTTCATCGGCTCCGGCAGGTACAGAAACTTCTGTCGGCTCTGTCCGAGCCCCAGCCCGAACGCGCCGCCCGAGCCGATGGCGATGAGCGACTGCACCGCCTGATAGCCGGTGTCCCGCGCGTCGAGAAACGGATTCAGAAAGATGTTGACGCGCTCCTGCACGTGGTTGAGCGTGAGATAGGCGACGACTGCGATGGCGGCGCCGCCGATGCCGACCGGAATGAGGAACCAGATGTGCATGCCCGCCACAAACAGGATGACAAAGCCGATGACGATCAGAATCATCGCCGCGGACATGTGCGGCTCCTTCGCCAGCAGGCCGATGTACACGCCGATCAGCAGGACATAGACGAGCAGCCCCCGTATCCGGCGGACGCTCGCCGGCATATCGCTCGCCAGCTTGGCAAACAGCAGGATGATCGCCAGCTTGGCGATTTCGGACGGCTGGAAGCCGAACAGCCAGCGCTGCGAGTTGTTCAGCTCGGTGCCCAGCGGCGTGAGCACCAGCACCAGCAGCAGCAGCGCGGTGCCGTACAGCAACAGCGCGCACCAGTCCCGGTGGTAAAATTTGTAGTCGAAGCAGGAGACGATCCACATCAGCACCAGCCCCACCGCCGCCATGCCGAGCTGCCGGCTGAAATAGAAGAACGGGCCGATCTCGCTGTTGTAATAGCCCTTGGGATAGCTGGCCGACAGCAGCGAAATCAGGCCGACGATGAGCAGCATCACCGTGACGAGCAGCAGCGGCGCGTCGACCTTTTTGCTCGACTGTTCGAGCAGCCATACCCGAAACGTGCGGCGCGGGCGCGCGGGTGCGCGCGATACCGTCTGCGCGCGCCGGATGCGCTGCCCGACGGTCTGTCTGCGCGCGTTTCGCCGCGGCGCGCGGCGCGTCCGGTCTGCCGCGCCGGACGAGGCCTGCGCGCGCGGGCTGCGCCGTCTGCCGCGCCCGGTCTGCCGTGCGGCGCGCGCGGGTGCGCCGCGCCGCTTTGCCTTTGTATCAGATGCTGTAGGCAGAGAGACCACCTCCGTTTCCTGCCTCGCTTATGCCGCGCAGCGCGTCACTGATAGCGCGGTGCAACGCCGAAATAGGACAGCACGCACATCAGCGCCGTGATCGCGGCAAAGATCAGTACAATTTTCTTTTCGCTCCAGCCGCACAGCTGGAAATGATGGTGCAGCGGCGCCTTGCGGAACACGCGCTTGCCCTCCATCCTGATGTTGCCCTTGGCATCGCGCACCGGATTGCCGTTTTCGTCCAGCACCGGCTTTTTGGTCATCTTGTAGTAGCCGACCTGGATGATGTCGGACAGCGTCTCGATGACATAGATCAGGCCGACCAGCGCGAGAATCAGCGGCTGATCGCAGGCAAAGGCGAGACCGGCGACCGCGCCGCCGAGAAACAGCGAGCCGGTGTCTCCCATGAACACCTTCGCCGGGTTGAAATTGAAAATCAAAAAGCCCGCCAGGCCGCCCGCCAGCGCGGAGGCGAACACGACCACCGGCAGATTGCCGGAAATCGCGCCGATGACGATAAAATACACCGCGACCGGCAGCGTGACGCCCGCCGCGAGGCCGTCCAGGCCGTCGGTCAGGTTGACCGCGTTGTTGCAGCCGACCATGATAAACGCCGCGATGACGATGTAGATCAGCCACGGGATGTCGAGCGACACACCGGCGAACGGAATGTACAGGCTGGGCATCAGGTAGCCGCCCATGCGCAGCACGGTCAGGAAGACCAGCGCCAGCGCCAGCTGGAGCGCGAACTTCTGCCACGAGGTCAGACCCTCGTTTTCCGCCTTGCGGATCTTCGTGCGGTCGTCGATGAAGCCGATCACGCCGTAGCACAGCGACAGCGCCAGCACGGTGAACGACTGCACACCAGCGCCGTTCAGCGCCAGATTCACGACCAGCGTCACGGCGGTGATGCTGATGATAAACATGAACCCGCCCATCGTCGGCGTGTTCTGCTTGCCCGCGTGCTCGGGCACATAGGACAGAATTTTCTGTCCGAAGTTCATTTTCCGTAAGTATTGAATGAGGAACGGTCCGATCGCCGCCGTGATGAGAAACGACGCCAGAACCGACACCGCAATAAGTGTCATCATGTACAAAATCCCCGTCTTTCTATGTTATTTTTCCCGAAACAGTTCGAGTGCCTTTTCCATTTTCCAATAGCGGCTTCCCTTGAACAGCAGCGCGTCGCCCGGCTTGGCCGCGCGCTTGAGCGCACCGGCCAGACCCTCGTGCGAGTGCATCACATGGATGTGCTCCTGCGGCATGCCCGCCTCCGCGGCGCCCGCGTAGTAGTCCTCCGCGCCGTCGCCGTAGCAGTAGAGATAGTCCGCGCACGCCGCCGCCTTTGCGCCGCAGCGCCGGTGCTCGCGCGCGGAGAACTGTCCCAGCTCGCGCATGCCGCCGAGCACGGCGAACCGCCTGCCGGTGATGGTCAGGCCGCGCAGCAGCTCGAGCGACGCCTCCACCGCGTCCGGACTGGCGTTGTAGCACGCGTCGATGATGACGAACCCGTCCTCGTGGGTGATCGTCTGGTGCAGGTCGTGGAACGAGGCGAGTCCCGCCGCAATCTGCTCCTGCGACAGCCCGAGCGTCAGTCCCGCCGCCGTCGCCGCCAGCGCATTGTAGACGTTGTGGCGTCCCGTCGTGGCCAGCACCGCGTCAAAGCTGCCGCCCGGATGCACGATGCGCAGCTCCACGCGGTCGTCGTGCAGCGCGATGCGCTCCGCGCGCACGTCGCAGGCGTCATTCTCGATGCCGAAATACAGCGTCCTGACGTTCAGCCAGTTGCGCTTGCACCAGAGCAGCGGCTCGTCGCCGTTGAGCACCGCCGTGCCGCCCGCGCGCAGACCCTCCAAAATCTCCAGCTTCGCGTCGCGGATGCCCTCGCGCGAGCCGAGAAATTCGATGTGCGCCGTGCCGACGTTGGTGATGATCGCGACGTCCGGCCGCGCCTGCGCGGTCATGCGCGAGATCTCCTTAAAATTGGACATGCCCATCTCGATCACCGCGGCCTGCGTGTCCTCCTCCAGGCGGAACAGCGTCAGCGGCATGCCGATTTCATTGTTCAGGTTGCCCTGCGTGTACAGCGTCCGGAACTTCTGCGCGAGCACCGCCGCCGTCATCTCCTTGGTGGTCGTCTTGCCGACCGAGCCGGTGATGCCGACGAGCGGCAGGTCGAACAGGCTGCGGTAACCGCCCGCCAGCGCCAGCAGCGCGCGGCGCGTATCGTCCACGCGGATCACCGGAACCGGGAGATCGACGTCGCGCTCGGACAGGACTGCCGCGGCCTGCGCCTCGACGGCGGTCTGCAAAAAGTCGTGGCCGTCAAAGCGCCCGCCGCGCAGCGGGACGAACAGGCTGCCCGCCGGAATCGTGCGCGAGTCGGTGGAGACGCCGGTGATGCGCACCGCACCGTCTCCGACGACCACGCCGCCCGCGAACGCCGCGGCCTGCGCCACCGTAATGGTTTTCATCATGCGGATTCTCCTTCTATCGTTCTTTTCTCCCCCAAAAGATTATTTCTTCTGTTCAAAATAGGCCGCAACCACTTCTCGCTCGTCCAGATGGTGCTTGACGTGGTTGATCTCCTGATAGGTCTCATGTCCCTTGCCCATCAGCACGATGGTGTCGCCCGGCCGCGCGATGTCGAGCGCGTGCCAGATGGCCTCCGGGCGGTTGACGATCACCTCATACGGCGTCGCAGTCTCCTGCATGCCCGCGAGGATGTCGTCGATGATCGCCTCCGGCTGCTCCGTGCGCGGGTTATCCGACGTGACGATGCACAGATCGGACAGCTGCGCGGCGATGGCGCCCATCTTGGGGCGCTTGGTGCGGTCGCGGTCGCCGCCGCAGCCGAACAGGCCGATCAGGCGGCCCTTCGTGAAACCGCGCGCCGCGCGCAGCACGTTTTCCACGCCGTCCGGCGAATGCGCGTAGTCGATGAGCACGGTGTAGTCCGTGTTCGTCGGGACGACCTCGACGCGCCCCTTGACGCCGTGCGCGGTGCGCAGCGCCGCAGCCGCCGCCGCGATCGAAATGCCCAGCGCCTTGGCGCAGGCCAGCGCGCACAGCGCGTTGTACACGGTGAACTGTCCCGGAATGCCGAGCGAGACCGGCGTGCAGGCGCCCTCCGCCACACAGTTGAACTGAATGCTGTCCGCGTGCAGCTGGATGTCCTGCGCGCACAGGTCGCAGCCCGCCTGCTCGCCGTAGGTGAGGAACGGGCACGCCTGCTCCGCGAGGATGATGCGGCCGTCCGCGTCGTCGCGGTTCATGACACCGGCCGCGCTCTGGCGGAACAGCATCGCCTTGGCGTCGCGGTACGCCTCCATCGTCTTGTGGAAGTCGAGGTGATCCTGCGTCAGGTTGGTGAACGCGCCGACGGCGAACGTGATGCCGTACACGCGGTCGAGCACCAGCGAATGCGAGGAGACCTCCATGAGCACATGCGAGCAGCCGGCGTCGCGCATCTGCGCGAACAGGCGCTGCAACTCGAACGACTCCGGCGTCGTGCGCTCGGTCGGCAGAATCTCGTCGCCGATCATGTTCTGATTGGTGCCGATCAGGCCGACCCGGTGCCCCTGCGCCTCGAGAATTGTCTTGAGCAGATAGGTCGTCGTCGTCTTGCCGTTGGTGCCGGTGATGCCGACCATCGTCATGCGGTCCGCCGGGTGGCCGAAGTAGTTGGCCGCCATCTGCGCCAGCGCGCGCCGGGACGACGCCACGCGCACATACGGCGCGGCGATGCCGCCCTCCGGGATGTACTCGCACACGATGACGCGCGCGCCCAGCTCGATGGCCTTGCCGATATACCGGTGTCCGTCGGTCTCAAAGCCGGTGATGGCGACAAACACGTCGCCCGGCTCGACCTGACGGGAATCGTATTTCAGTTCTCCAATTTCGCATGCGGCGTCCGCGGTCTGCTCCGCGATGTCGACGCCGGCGAGAATCTGTTCCAGTTTCATGGTATGCGTCCTCCCTTTATTCCTGACTGGTAACCGCGTTGCCGAACGCCACCGTGACAACCGAGCCGGGGGTGACCTTGCTTCCCGCCGCCGGGCTCTGCTGCATGGCGACGGACGCGCCGCTCGCGCGCCAGTCCGCAACGCCGTTCTGTTTCATATATAAGCCGTAATCCGCCAGCTGCTGGCGCGCCGCCGCGATGCTCATGCCGCTGACGTCCGGCACTTCAACCTTTTCCGTCGGCCGGTTGGCGCCGCAGTACAGGATCACCTTGTTGCCCGGCTGGAGCGAGATGCCCGCCACGGGCAGCTGGTCGGTGACCGTCTCGCCGTCGCCCTGCACGCGGCACTCCAGTCCCAGCTCCTCCAGCGCGGCCTCGGCGTCCTCCACCGATTTGCCCACCAGGGACGGAATGGTGATCTCCTGCCGGCCGATCTCCTCCTCCGAATAAATCGCCTCCACGCCGAGGTAGGGCAGAATATCCTCAAAGATGCGGCCGACCGTCGGCGCCGCGAGCGCGCCGCCGCCCTTGACCGAGGTCTGCGGCTCATCGATCATGACGAGCACCGCGTACTGCGGGTCATCCATCGGCGCCACGCCGATGAACGACGCGATGCGCAGCGAATCGTCGCTCTTCGGCTGCTTCTGCGAGGTCGCCGTCTTGCCGCCGACGCGGTAGCCCGCGACGTAGGCGTTCTGTCCGGTGCCCTGCGACACGACGTCCTCGAGATACTGCCGGAGCTGGCTGCTGGTCTCCTCCGAGATCACCTGGCGCTTGACCTCCGTGGCGATGGTCTCCTTGACGTTGCCGTCCGCGTCGACGATCTCCTTCGCTATATGCGGCGTGACCAGATTGCCGTCGTTGCACACGGCCGCGATCATGCACAGCTCCTGCAGCGGCGTCACCTGGAAGTTCTGTCCGAACGACGCCGTGGCCAGGTCGACCTCGCCCATCGAGTCGTCGAAAAAGATGCCGGTCGCCTCGCCCGGCAGGTCGATGCCGGTCTTCTCCATCAGCCCGCAGGCCTCAAAGAATTTGCGGAACATGTCCGTGCCCATCAGCGCGCCGATGTCCATCATCGCGACGTTGCACGAGTTTTCCAGCGTCTGTCCCAGCGTCTGCGTGCCGTGTCCGCCGCTCTTCCAGCAGTTGATCGTGCGGTCCTTGACCACCTTGGAGCCGCTGCACGAGAACGTGCTGCTGTCCTGCACAATGCCCGCCTCCAGCGCGGAGGAAACTGTAAAGACCTTGAACGTCGAGCCGGGCTCGTAGGTGTCGTTGATCGCCTTGTTGCGCCACAGGCGCAGCAGGATCTCGCTGTACTTGCTGCTGTATTCCTCGCCGCTGAGGTTATCCAGCTCCGCGAGCAGCTCGGTGTATTCCTCCGGAATGGTGCGCGGATCGTTCAGGTCGAAATCCGGCTTGGTGGCCATGGCGAGAATTTCGCCCGTCTGGATATCCATGACGATGCCGCACACGCCCTTGACGGCCTGATAATCCTCCAGCGCGTCCTCCAGATGCTTTTCGAGATAGTGCTGCACGCCCTCGTCGAGCGAGAGCACGACGCCGTCGCCGTCCTGCTCCGGCACGTATTTTTCGTAGTCATACGGCATATCCGAGCCGAGCGCGTTGGTCGCCTTGACCACGCGCCCCGCGACGCCCTTGAGCACGTCGTTGTATTGCAGCTCGATGCCGTACAGGCCCTCGCCGTCGTCGTTGGTGAAGCCGAGCACCTGCGAGGCGAACGTGCCGTAGCGGTAATAGCGCTTGGAGTCCGCCGTCGTGTACACGCCCGAGAGCTTCTGGTTCTCCAGCTCCTGCGTCAGCTCGTCGGCGGTGCCCGCGTCGACGCGGCGCGCGATGCGCACATAGGACACGTCGCGCTGCACCTTTTCCAGCGTCTCCTCGTAGTCCAGCTCCAGCTTTTCCGACAGCACAGTGGCGATCTTCTGCTGGTAGGTTTCGAGCGCCGCGGCGATCTCCTCGTCGGTCGGCTCGATGGTCTTGCCCTCAGCGTCTTTGCGGGTCTGCACGGACGCCTTTCCCTTGTCGCGGATGATGGAGGGATCGACGCTGATCTCCTGCGTGGTCGCGCTGACCGCGAGCGCCGTCATGTTGCGGTCGTAAATTGTGCCGCGCGTCGGCGTGATGATCAGATCCTTCGTCTGGTTTTCCGCCGCCTTGCTCTGGTAGAAATTGGTGTTGATGATCTGCATATAGAACAGCTTGGCCGCGACCACGGCAAAGCCGACCACAACGAACAGGCCGATCAGGAAAGCCAGTCTCTGCTGCATCGATCGGTTCGGTTTATTCGAGCGTTTTTTTCCCATGTATCTGTTCTCCTGTCGCAGATT
>DXIG01000026.1 GCA_019112985.1 Candidatus Butyricicoccus stercorigallinarum
TCCGATGTTTCCGGCGAAAGCGTGTAACGCATGGCGAGATAATGCGTCGGATAGCGCCAGCGATTGGAGCCGAAGCTGTCGGACGGAAGCGTTTGCGGTTTCAATTCCTGTACGGTGAGCGTGTATGCTGTCCGGCTCACGGGATGGACGAAATGGAAGACCTCGCCGGGGGCGTTGGCTTCAAA
Organism: Candidatus Butyricicoccus stercorigallinarum; assembly: GCA_019112985.1. Lineage (GTDB taxonomy): Bacteria > Bacillota > Clostridia > Oscillospirales > Butyricicoccaceae > Butyricicoccus_A > Butyricicoccus_A stercorigallinarum. Next base: position 186 of record DXIG01000026.1, read on the forward strand.
ATGCGGGCCGGGGATGGAAAACGGCTGCTGCTCCATGGTCAGCGCGAGCGTTTTGATATCAGGGCGGCGCCTTGTGTTCCACGGAAAGGCGCTTCTGGAAATGACCCACCCACAGGACGTGTCCAGCCCATACTGCTCTGCGGCCCATTTCGCTTCCAACTCCATGCCCATCCCGTCCGGCAGGCAGGGATTGTATGTCACAGAACAGCCGTGAGACGTGCGCAGTTTTTTCCCGTTCAGTTCCAGCTGTGGATTGAACGGAAGGCACAACGGATTGTCCAGCTCCAGTTCCATCTGCTGCTCCCGTGTATAGTTTTCGCACGAGTCATTCTCTGCGGTGAGATTCCACTTTTCCATAAAAGCGCGGATTTCACCGGCCTCGACGCGCATACAGAAATCAACCACCAGACCCCTGCTACATGCGTAGACTGCGGGGATCAGCCAATGATATCCCGCCCACTCGAACTGCGCGCCAATGGGAATTTCCTCTCCGGCGTACTCCGTTCCCTGATGCCCCCAGAAGCTGCCTTCAAAATAGACCTTCCACTCCGGAGGCGCAGGCTCCGCTGCCGGGTTCATATCTATATCATAGTAATCTTCCGTGTACTCGATTTTGCTGTAATCAAACGATGATTGCAGCGCATGGATATACTCCCACGGCCGCTCCATCGCCGTCAGATGCATTGTTTCGGCAATCTCGTCCAGCGTTTTCCGCTGTTCTGCGGTTGCGGGATTCTTTTTCAAAAAGGCTTCAAACTGAGAGTTATCCCACATCCACGCCTGTTCCAAAGCGGCGGTATCTCCGCACGCCAACAGCAGACGCAGAAAGTCTGTAAACGTTTCCGCCAGCGGGTGGACGAAATCCGGCGCGGGATTCATGGGACTGACCGCAAAAACCATCTCACCAAAGCCGCGAAGAAAGCAGAAGTGAATGCCGTCCACGCCCGCCCAGCCGATGATCGACGCGCCCTGCGGCGTACAGAAATAGGTGACGGAATCGTCTGCCTGCGCTGCGCCGACAGGGGCGAGATCGATGTGTGTGTTGAGAAACTGCGCATAAGAGTCTGCCATATCAAACATCTCCAAAAACGATACGTTGGTTTTGCGTTACACTTCTTTTTCAAAAATCAAATACAGCTCCTGGATATGTCCGGTTCCGCGCTGTCTGGTCGGGATGAAGCCCACATATCGCCAGCCCTCGGATGCCCGCTGGCTGATGATCGCGCGATAGTCCTCAATGCCGTATACATTGCCGGAGCCGAGTCCCCAGCCGCTCAATTCGCAGCATACGGTCTCATATTCGTACCGATACATCGTGCTCCTCCTCCTGTTTTCCTGCGGCCTTATTCGTCGGTCACATACACCATATCGCCCTCATGGTATATCTCGATCATACATTCCCGGTGTTCGCGGTCTGCCGAAAGATAGCCGCTGTATTTTGTCCTGTTGCAGCCAAAGGTTTCCTCCATCACAGAGAAGCCAAACCGCTTGTACCGGCTGATGAAGTCTGTCAGCAGCATTTTTTCGCCTGAAAATTTGCGTTCGTTTCCCGTCCTGCCGAGCAGATACACATGGCAAAACTCCCACAGCACGCCGTGAAACTCGACATATCCGTCCGGCTGGCCGTAGGGAGGGAAGGCCTGAACCATGCCCGATTGCGTTCGCAGGGTGAGCTTGTTTTCTTCCGCGTCCAGTGCGATGATATTCGTATCATGCAGGCTGTATGGCGTGTGGATGTTCTCACGAATCGTTCGTTTCATTGCTCTGCCTCCGTGTATCGGTCTGCATGTGTTTCTCGAATCGGAACATTCCCTCGTTGCCGTCTCCGATGAACGCTTCCGGCATGTCCGGCATCGGATGTGTTTCGTGAAAGAATTCCGTGATGTGAAACCCGCATACATTCACATAAAAGTGGATGTTTCTGCGCTCGAAATATGGTGAACAGGTTTCCCATACCGCGATGTCCGGGTAACGCTGTTCCAGCGCAAACCAGATCTGCTTCCCGATGCCCCTGCTCTGTGCGCCGGCCTTTACGAAAAGCAGATCGAGGTGGCCGCGCCGCGTCTCTTCGTCGAGAACCACGACGGCGCCGCCGGCGATTTCGCCGTTGCAGACGGCCTGATAAGCCGCCGACCCTTTCGCGTGCAGCGACTGGTCGATGTCCTTCTCGGGGAGAATGATCTCCTCTGTCGTTCCATAGACCTCCTCAAATCCGTTTTGGAATGCCTCCTGCGCGTCCCGCTTGAATGCCGTCCATTCTTCGGCTTTCAGCGGAAGCAATGTAAATTCCATCGAGAAACACCTCCATCTGAGAAACTGCTGTGCGCCGGGCAGGTTCGGAGCGAACGCAGACGGCGCTTCGCCGGTTTCAATCACATTGTCTTTTTTGATAACATATTTGGTCGTGTTTGTTCGCCGGTCTGGCGCGGCGGCGTGACCGCCGGGAAATTTGGTTACTTCTACTGTAATTCGGATTGCGTATTCCGTCAAGAGAAACCGTGCACCAAAGAGAACGCGGCCCGCCCGCGGCGCGCCGGCGGAAGGGGAGAGGGAAAAGAAAAAGCCAGCGATGCGTCTGCATCACTGGCTCAATGGCGGAGATGGAGGGATTCGAACCCCCGGACGGTTTGACCCGTCAACTGATTTCGAGTCAGCCTCGTTACGACCACTTCGATACATCTCCGTATGACGATGGGAAACAGTTTCCTTCACAAAACTGCTCAATTAGTATACAACAGTTTTGTTCATCCGTCAAGAGAAAATTTTCTATCTTTTTTCGCGCAGGAGCGCCCGCATGCGCTCGATGGTCAGCGGACTGACGATGTGCTCAATGCGGCAGGCGTCGGTCTCCGCCGTCTCCGCGTCGAGGGAGAGCACCGTCATCAGAAATTCCTTGATGAGGACGTGCCGGTCATAGATCTCGTTGGCGCGCTTGCGGCCGGCCTCGGTCAGACGGATGGTTCCATAGGATTCCTGATCGACATATCCGGCTTTTTTGAGCACGCTCATGGCGCGGGTGACGCTGGGCTTGGAGTAGCCGAGCGCGTTGGCGATATCGACGGCCCGCACCGTGCCGTTGCGCATTTCGAGCAGAAGAATCGTCTCCAGATAGTTTTCACCGGATTCCTGAATTTTCATGTATTCACCGCCTTGCTTGATTGTATAGAAAGTAGAACCAGTATAGCACATTTTTTGGAGGATGACAACAAAACAACCGGATCTTTGCCGCATAACATTGCGAAAACAGCAAAACTGTGATATGCTTATAATGTTTTTTGAGCGACTGCATGCAATGCGGCGCAAACAGGACAAGCTATCTTGCGGAGAAATCTTTCCCCGCGTTACTGGAGAGGAAAAAGAATGGACTACAATCGTTTGGCTGAATTGCTGTTTCCGCAGGTCACGGAGACGCCGGAGCAGGTGGAAGCCCGTTATCCCGCCCGCGAGCTGCCGGAGGGAGCAAAGGTAACGCGCATGGCGCCCAGCCCGACCGGCTTTATGCATCTGGGCAATCTGTTCGGCGCGGTGGTCGACGAGCGCCTGGCACATCAGTCCGGCGGCGTGTTTTATCTGCGCATTGAAGATACCGACAAAAAGCGCGAGGTGGAAGGCGGCGTCCAGCTGATTCTGGAGACCTTCCGCACCTTCGGCCTGCCGTTTGACGAGGGCGCGACGCTCGACGGCGACAACGGCGCCTACGGCCCGTACCGGCAGAGCAAGCGCGCGGCCATCTATCACGTCTTTGTCAAAGACCTGGTGCAGCGCGGCTACGCCTATCCCTGCTTCTGCACGGAGGAGGAGCTGGCGGACATGCGCGCCCAGCAGGAGGCGAACAAGGAAAACTTCGGCTATTATGGCAAGTACGCCAAATACCGCGACTGTCCGCTGGAGGAAATCGAAAAGCGCCTGGCGGAGGGGCAGAGCTATGTCATTCGCTTCCGCTCGCCCGGCAGCATCGCGAACAAGGTGCGCCACACCGATCTGGTCAAGGGAAATCTGGAGCTGACCGAGAACGATCAGGACATCGTCCTGCTCAAGTCGGACGGCATTCCGACCTATCATTTCGCACACGTCGTCGACGACCATCTGATGCACACCACCCATGTCGTTCGCGGCGAGGAGTGGCTGGCGACGCTGCCCGTCCATTTGCAGCTGTTCGACGTCATGGGCTGGAAGCGCCCGAAGTATGTGCACACGGCGCAGCTCATGAAGATGGACGGCGGCTCCAAGCGCAAGCTGTCCAAGCGCAAGGACCCGGAGCTGGCGCTGACCTACTACTATCAGCAGGGCATTCCGGTTCCGGCCGTCATGGAATACCTGATGACGCTGCTCAACTCCAACTTTGAGGAGTGGCGCCGCGCCAATCCGGCCGCCCCGCTCAACGACTTCCCGTTCAGCCCGAAGAAGATGAGCGTTTCCGGCTCGCTGTTTGACATGGAGAAGCTGCGCGACGTCAGCAAGAACGTCATCTCGCGCATGACGGCGGAAGAGGTGTACGACGCGGTCGCCGCGTGGAGCGCGGACAACGACGCGGAATTCCACGAGCTGTTTGTGCGCGAGCCGGAGCGGACGAAAGCGTTTCTCGCCATCGGCCGCGGCGGCAAAAAGCCGCGCAAGGATCTCGCGTTCTGGAGCGAGACCAAAGCCTATATGGACTTCCTGTTCGCCGAGCTGTTCCATCCGGATTACACCGGTATGCCGGACAGCGCGCGCGGCGACGCGGCGGCGATCCTGACCGAATATCAGGACATCTACGACCCGGCGGACGAGATGACCGTCTGGTTTGACAAGATCAAGGCGCTGGCAGACCGGCACGGCTTCGCGCCGGAGACCAAGCTGTACAAAAAGAACCCGGACGCCTACAAGGGTCCGGTCGGCGATGTTTCGATGGTGCTGCGCGTGGCGATCTGCGGCCGGACCAATGCGCCCGACCTGTATTCCGTCTTGCAGCTGCTAAGTTTGGACGAGATCAAACGCCGTCTGGAAGCCGCGTGTGCGGCGCTTTCCGGCGAAGCGAACTGAATCGGACGGCATCCGGTTGAATCTTTTGGGAAAATGAAAAGAAAAGGGGAACACCGATGGAATTTGCATCCAATTTTCTGCATGAAATCATCGATGAGGACATCAAAAACGGCATGACGAAGCGGATTCACACCCGTTTTCCGCCCGAGCCGAACGGATATCTTCACATTGGCTCCGCCAAGGCGATTTATATCAACTGGTCGATTGCGACCAAATACAACGGCCTGTTCAACCTGCGCTTTGACGACACCAACCCGGTGCGCGAGGACGACGAGTATGTACAGTCTATTTTGCAGGATGTCGAATGGCTGACCGGCTCCGCGCCGACCGGCGGCGTGTTCTACGGTTCGGACTATTTTGAGAAGTGCTACGAGTGCGCCGTGCACCTCATCCGCGAGGGCAAAGCGTATGTCTGCGACCTGAGCGCGGACGAAATGCGCGAATACCGCGGCACGCTGACCGAGCCGGGCAAAAACAGCCCCTATCGCGACCGCTCGGTGGAGGAAAATCTCCGCCTGTTTGAGGAGATGCGCAACGACAAGTATCCGGACGGCGCGAAGACACTGCGCGCGAAGATCGACATGTCGTCGCCCAACATGAACATGCGCGACCCGGCGATTTACCGCATCGTACACGCCGCGCATCATCGCATCGGAAACAAATGGTGCATCTATCCGCTGTACGATTTCGCGCATCCGATTCAGGACGCGATGGAGGACATCACGCATTCGATGTGCTCGATTGAGTTTGAAAACCACCGCCCGCTGTACGAGTGGGTCGTGGACAACTGCGCGCCGTGCCTGCCGTCGCACCCCAAGCAGCGGGAGTTCGCCCGCCTGAACGTGACGCACACGGTCATGTCCAAGCGCTATCTGCGCGAGCTGGTCGAGACGGGCAAGGTCGACGGCTGGGACGATCCCCGCATGCCGACGCTGTGCGGCCTGCGCCGCCGCGGCTATACGCCGTCCGCGATTTTGGAATTTGTCACGCGCGCGGGTGTCGCCAAGACAGACAGCCTGGTGGACATCAAGCTGCTGGAGTACTGCATCCGCGACGAGCTGAACAACACCGCGCTGCGCCGCATGGCGGTCACGGAGCCGGTCAAGATGGTCATCACCAACTATCCGGAGGGCAAGGAGGAGACGTTCCCCGTCGCCAACAATCCGAAGGACGAGGCGGCGGGCGTGCGCGAGGTGCCGTTTACCCGCGAGCTGTGGATTGAAAAGAGCGACTTTGCGCTCATCCCGCCCCCGAAGTTCCAGCGCCTCAAGCCGGGCGGCGAGGTTCGCCTGATGGGCGCCTATATCGTCAAGTGCAACGAGGTCATTCAGGACGAGGACGGCAACGTCGTGGAGCTGCGCTGCACGGCCGATCTGGAATCGGGCAACGGCAAGCCGCTCGACGGGCGCAAGGTGCGCGGAACGATCCACTGGGTATCCGCGCAGCACGCCATCGATGCGCAGCTGAACCTGTACGACAACCTGTTCACGCTGGAGAATACAGCGGACGTGCCGGAGGACAAGACGTATCTGGACTTCCTCAATCCGGATTCGTGCCGCGTGCTGACCGGCTGCAAGTTAGAGCCGTCCATTGCCGACGTCGCGCCGGGCACGCGCATGCAGTTTGTCCGCATGGGCTACTATATCCAGGACAGCAAGCCGGCGGAGGACGGTGCGCTGCACTTCAACCGCATTGTCTCGCTGAAGGACAGCTTCAAGCCGGACAAGGCGTAAGTATCTTGCTTTCTTCTTCAAAAGTTAGAAACAACGGGAGAAATCACGTAAATGCGTGGTTTCTCCCGTTAAAATATCAAGCGAAATTTTTCAAAGGTCTATTTTACAACAGACCCCTATTTGTTATCTGATCAATTCCTTTGGAATCAGAT
>DXIG01000027.1 GCA_019112985.1 Candidatus Butyricicoccus stercorigallinarum
AGACGGTGCGGGTTCGAGCGGATCCGAGCGCTTTACAAAAGATTTGCGAATCTTTTACAGGAATAGTATAGCACGACAGATATGCACTGTGTTAAAATAATACCGGAAAAACGATGATACAACTTGCACAAAAAAATGAGATCAAAACTGGTGGAATTGTAAAAATCGTTTTTTCTTCGTGAAAATGCCTTGTCGAAAGCCCGATCTTATGGTATACTTTGGTCAAATCAAATAGACGGTGCTTAGGAGAAACGAGTCAAAGCAATTTAGAAATTCTTTTGTACAAGGTACAGCAGTACAAAAGGGTTATGTTGTATGACTTGTTATTTTTTTGCTTTTTTTCAGAAAAATTGCAGGGAGCGGCGTCTGTTTGTTGACAGCTTGTTTTCCGCGCGGGGTATGGCGCCCAGCCCGCGGGGGAGACGAGGGTGATAGAGGAATTCATGAGAAAGTAAAGAAAAGGGGTGTAAGCCTGATGTTTAAAATGTTGAACCCTCGGCGCTTTTACCATGCGGTAGGAAAACGAAAGTTCCTGGAGTTCATTCTCCTGGCGGTGTTTATCCTGTTTTTCTACGGCCCGCTGCTGAATATGCTGATGCTGGCGTTTGCGAACGAGTACAGCGTCCCGAATATTCTGCCGCAGGACTGGGGCTTCAAATGGTGGGGCTACGTGTTTAGCCAAAAGAGTCTGGTCTCTTCGATTGTGCAGTCCTTTGTGGTCGCCATCGTCACGACGGTTGTGTCCATGATCTTCTGCATTCCGGCGGCGTATTCGATCGCGCGGTTTAAGTACCGCGGGCGCAAGCTGTTTATGCTGTCGTTCCTTCTGACCAATGCGTTCCCGAAGCTGGGCATTTACACGTCCATCGCCGTTCTGTTTTACAAATACGGCCTGATGGGCACGTATGTGGGCGTTATCATCATCCACATGATCAACTCCATGATGTTTATGGTCTGGCTGCCCGCCAGTGCGTTCCGCTCCGTGCACAGACAGCAGGAAGAGGCTGCGCGCGACGTGGGCGCAGGTCCGGTACGCACCTTCTTCAAGGTGACGCTGCCGATGGCGATGCCGGGCATCGCGGTTGCGACGCTGTACACCTTCCTCGGATCGATGGAAGAGGCGCAGGGCACGATGCTCGTCGGTATGGCGAAGATTCAGACCATGCCGGTCGCCATGTACGGCATTGTACTGGATTCCTCGGCAATCCAGATCGGCGCTGTCTTCGCGCTGCTGCTGATTATCCCGTCGGCTGTCCTGATTTTCCTGATGCGCAAGTACATCGGACCGGAAGCCATTGCCGGCGGCTTCAAGATGAAATAACCGGGAACTTGGGAGGATTCAATCGATATGAGTGATCGCAAAATCAAACTGCAGATTAAGGATATGACCAAAAAATATGACAACGGCGACGGCGTTGAGCATATTAACCTTGATGTTTACGAGGGTGAGATCGTCACCTTCCTCGGGCCGTCCGGCTGCGGCAAGTCCACCATCCTGCGCACCATCGGCGGATTTCTGGACGTGACCAGCGGCGACATCACGATCGACGGACAGTCCATCGTCGCCCTGCCGCCGGAAAAGCGCCCGACGGCCATGGTATTCCAGAGCTACAACCTCTGGCCGCACATGACCATCTATGAAAACCTGGCATTCGGCCTCAAGCTGAGAAAGGTTCCCAAGAAGACCATCGACGCGGACATCAAAAAGATGCTGGCGCTCGTTTCCATGAGCGGCTGCGAGAAGAAGTATCCGGGCCAGCTGTCCGGCGGCCAGCAGCAGCGCATTGCCATCGCGCGCTCCCTGCTGCTCAAGCCGTCCCTGCTGCTGCTCGACGAGCCGTTCTCCGCGCTGGACGCCAAGATCCGCCAGCAGATGCGAGAGGAGCTGAAGAAGATCCAGAGCGATCTGGGCATCACGGTCATCTTCGTCACGCACGACCAGGAAGAGGCCATGGCGCTGTCCCACCGCATCGTCGTCATGAACAAGGGCAAGTTCGACCAGGTCGGCACGCCGGCGGAAATCTATGACAACCCGGCGACGCTGCATGTCGCGTCGTTCATCGGCGAGATGAACTTCATCAAGGACGGCGACAGCACGATTGCGGTTCGCCCGGAGGACATCTCCGTCTCGGTCGGCACGGGCAAGGGCGACATGGACGCGGTAGTCCGCACCGTCATGATGCTCGGCCACTACGTGGTGCTCACCGTGCAGCGCGGCGACGACGTCATCAAGTGCTTCATCGACCGCGAGCTGAGCGATCAGCTGAAGGACGGCGTACCCGTCAGCCTGACCATCGGCAAGCACAGCAAGTTTGCTTCCTGACCACCATGGATTGCTTCAGGGGAATGACAGGCTCTGAAATCTTTCCCTTTGAGTATAACGCTGACAAGTAAAGGAGAATTGAAATGAAAATGAGACGAATTGGCGCGGCCTTGCTGGCAGGCGCAATGATGATGACGGCGCTGGCAGGCTGCGGCGGCTCCTCCGGCGGCGAAGCGGGCAGCGGCGGCTCCTCCTCCGGCGGCAAGACGGTGACCCTGTGGGCGACCGGCTCCGACAACGTCCGCACGGTATACGAAGCGCTGGTAGAAGACTTTAACAACAACTCCGATTACGCGGGTGAGTACGAGGTCGAGCTGCAGTTCATGCTCAGCGGCACCGGCACCCAGACGCTGACCGACATGCTCGCGGCGGCTGCCAAGGCCGGTCAGACCGACACCAACTATGACATCGTCGACCTCGGCGGCGACGACCTGTCCAAGATTGTTTCTCAGATCGGCGAAGAGTCGTTCGTCAAGCTGGACGACAGCAAGATGCCGAACGCAGAGGGCGTCGATGCGGAGAGCTCGGTCGCTGCGGATTATGCGCAGCCGTACCGCGGCACCACCGTCGTTCTCGCTTACGATTCCGAGAAGGTAGCCAACCCGCCCGCGACCTGGGACGAGCTGGTTGCGTGGATGCAGGCCAATCCGGGACGCTTCGCGTATAACACGCCGGGCACCGGCGGCGCCGGCGACTCCTTCGCCCGCACTGCGGTCTACAACTTCATGGACGAAGAAGCCATCACCTCCGACGACGCTGCGTGGGAAGAGGATTGGGACGAAGGCTTCCAGTACCTGGCTGATATCCACCAGTACATGTACTCCTCCGGCGGCTCCATCGTCTACCCGAACAAGAATCAGGGCACGCTGGACCTGCTCAACCAGGGCGAAATCGACATGTGCCCGAACTGGGCTGACATGGTTCTGTCCCAGCGCGCAGCCGGCACGCTGAAGGACACCATCAAGATCTCCCAGCTTGATCCGGCGCTGACCGGTTCCTTCCAGTCGCTGGTCATCCCGACCTTCGGCTCCAACGAGGACGGCGCGTATGCGTTCATGGACTACATGCTGAGCGCTTCTGCCCAGGAGATCATGGTCAAGGAAATGGCGGCCATCCCGCTGATCGACACCTCCACCATCGACATGACCGGCTTTGAGGACGTCGAGAACCTGGACGTCAACAACTTCCGCATCATGTCCATCGGCGACCTGTCCACCGACTTCAACGAGCGTTGGGATAACGAGATCGGCACCATCGGCTGATCGCACTCTTTAAAACGAAGGGGAATATCAGATGAGTAAGAGCCTGAAACAAAAAACTGTGGCATACGGTATGGTTATGCCGGCGTTCCTCGTCGTCATGCTGACCGTTGCCTACCCAATCGTTGCCGCTGTGATTCAGAGCTTTCAGGACGAAGAGACGGGTGAATTTACGGTAGAAAATTACACCTACTTTTTCATGGAACCCGCACAGCTGCGCAACCTGCTGTATACACTGTTTGTTGTCTTTGTCACCGTAGTCGTCGCGCTTGTCGTCGCCTATCTGCTGGCGCTGTACCTGCGCTTCGTCAAGTCCAAAATCGCGAAGGCCATCGGTACGCTGTACCTGCTGCCGCGTTTTGTACCGGCGATGTGCGCCGTATACGCGATGATTACCATCATCCGCGACTCCGGCCTGGTCAACCGCATCGGTTTGCTGTTCGGTGTTGACATCCACCTCGGCATGATGTATCATGCAAGCGGCATTATCACGATGAACCTCTGGTTCAACATCCCGTTCGCCGCCATGATGATCGCCGCCGGTCTGGGCGCCATTCCGGACTCCATCATCGAAGGTGCGCGCGACGTCGGCGCGGGTAAGTTCAAGGTGTTCACCTCCATGATTCTGCCGCTGTCCATGAAGGACGTTGTCGTTGCCGGCACGTTCGTCTTCATGACGAACGTCGGTTCGTTCACAACGCCGTATTTGATGGGCGGCAATGCACCGAAGATGCTGGGCATCGCGCTGTTCGACCAGTTCAACAAGTATCTGGCCTACAACCGCTCGGCAGCCCTGTCGGTCATCATGTTCCTGATCTGCTCGGTTTCGGCAGGCGTGTACATCTACACCAACCTGAAGGAACAGGATTGGGAGAAGCAATAAAACAGCGTAGGCTGTCCCGCACAGCCGGACAAGCCGCTCGGAGGGAGACCTCCGGGCGGCTTTTTGCGGGAGAGGAGGAGCTTGTGACAAACGAAACAACATGGATTACGGCGCACTCCGGCGCGGACGGCACGCCGGACAACAGCCTGGCCTTTGTGCGCTATGCGCTGGCCTCCGGCGCGGACGCGCTGGAGGTGGATGTGCGCCGCCGCCCGGACGACGGCGCGCTGGTGCTGGCGCACGACGAGGCCGCCGCCGCCGCACCGCTGCTGGAGCAGGCGCTGGCGTGCATCGCGCAGCAGGCGGATATGCGCGTCAACTGCGACCTCAAGGAGCCGGGGCTGGAGCGGCCGGTGCGCGCGCTGGCGCGGCGGGCGGGGCTGGAGGAGCGGCTGGTGTACTCCGGCACGGTCGACCCGCGGCAGCTGCGGGACGCGCCGGCGGGCGCGGTGTTCTGGAACATTGACGAGCAGATCCCCGCGCTGTACGAGCGCTGCCGCGAGACGCCCGCCTTCCGCTGGCAGGCGGCGGAGGAGATGTGCCGGCTGTGCGCTGCCGCCGGCGTCCGGACGGTCAACGTCTACGAAGGGCTGGTGGACGACCGCTTTTTGGAGATTCTGGACGGATACGGTATGGGTGCCTCCGTGTGGACGGTGCAGCAGGAGGCGCGCCTCGTCTATTTCCTGTCGCGCGGCGTGCGCAACATCACGACGCGCCGGCTGGCGCACGCGCTGTCCCTGCGGCGCGCGGCGCGCACATGAAAACGACCTTCTGTTCCCGCGGGACAGAAGGTCGTTTTTTTCATCGATAGGACACGTCGGACAGGTGGATGTCGGCCATGTCGATCGGGATGCCGCTGCATTCGAGAAACAGCTTGACGGTCTCGCGGTCGAGCGGGCATTTGGGGCCGATGGTGACGCTGCGCAGAAACGGCGCGGCCGTGCCGTCGAACGACATGTCGCGGTAGGGCACCAGGTTGTTCTGCCGCAGGCGGTAGGCGATGGGCTGCATGCGGAAGCGGTCCAGCTCCTGCTCGACCATCTGGGCGGCCAGCAGCTGCTGGAAGCGCCCCTCGTCGAACGTCTCAGTCTCATATGGCGGCGCGGGCAGCTCGGGGTAGTATACGCAGCGCCACTCCGCCTCCTCGGAAAAGGCGTTCGACTTGAAAAACGGCAGGGCGGGGTACAGCAGGCGCACCAGCTCGGCGGCGGCTGTTTCGATGGATGTGCGCAGCGGCAGCCAGCGCATGTAGATGCAGAACAGGCGCATGCACGTCGATTCGATCTCGCGGGTGGAGTATTTGATGCTGTGGAACAGCAGGCCGGAGGGCAGCGCGCAGTTTCCCTTCAGGATGAGATAGCGCTCCGCGCGGCGGAACGCCTCGCGGAACTCGCTGCCGGAGGCGAAGCCGATGCAGACGCCGTAGCCGTTGTCGCCGTAGCCGCGCCACTGGCTGAGCAGGTCGCGCCGGGAGGAGAAGCAGGCGGCGAGAATCATCGTGTTGTAGCCGTGAAACTGGCGCTTCATCTCCTCCAGCAGCGTGCGCGCCAGCTCGGGCTGCTGGGAGCAGGGGTAGTCCGGGTTGTCGAGGTTGTTTTCGATGTGCTGGAGGCACTGGCGGATGGCCCATTTCTTCTCCATGAAGTCGTTGCTCTTTTCGATGTCGGACAGCCGGAGCGTGTGATTGGATATAATATGATAAAAGGTCTCGACGGTGCAGTAGTGGTAGACGACGTCGGGCAGTTTGGTATGCCGCAGAATGGTTTTCATGGCGCGGTACTCCTTTCGCGTGACGAAAATCAGGTCAATTCTATTGTACACCCAACCGCAGAAAAACCAAAGAACGACCGGACGGGAAATCGGAGAAAAATCGTAAGATTTGGTGAAAACCACCAAAATGCGTGGTAATTCTGGAAAAATCAGGTGTTTTGCAACTATAATAGAGATTGTAAAAAATCGTAACAAAAATTTGTGGATTGTAGACAGTAAATTGTGAACAAATTGTAAACACTGGCGAAAAGTTCGCATTTTCCTTGACTTTTGCCAATAATCGCGCTACAATGCACATAAATTAAAACATGTTACCAATTTGTAATCTAATTGCATTTTAACTGTAATCTTTGGTTGCCGCCCGACGGCGTGATGCCGGGGCGGCGGCGCCGCGCGTGCGCAGGTTTCACGCGCGGTTCCGGCGAAAGGAGTTTTATGAACCTGTTTGCATCGATGAAGGTTTTTCATCATGAGTTTACAAAAGTACATCTGAAGCGCCGCGCTGTTCCGCTGGCCGCGCTCGTGCTGACGACGAGCATGACCGTTCCGGTGCTGGCGGCGGGCGTTGATATCTATGAGATCACCGACGGCACGACGACCGACAGCGTCAGCCTGTATCAGGAGGACGCGGAGAGCGCGCTGGCGCATTCCACGTTCGACGAGGCGGAGTACGCGATCGTCTCGGTCTACGACACGGGCGACAACATTTTCCGCGTCACGGTCAAGGAGAAGTATGACGTCTCCATTGCGGTGGACGGCGGCACGGTCTCCTGCCACACCGGCGACGCGCAGGTGTCCGCCATCCTGCGGCAGGCGGGCGTCGAGCTGGGCGAGGACGACCTGGTCAGCCCGTCGCTCGACACCAAAATCACCGAGCCGACCCAGATCACCGTGACGCGCGTTACCAAGAAGCAGAAGACGGAGACGCAGGCGGTGGCGTTCACGACGGAGACCCGCTCGACCAGCGAGCTGTACACCGGCGAGAGCCGCGTGGCGCAGCAGGGCGTCAACGGCGTGAAGGAGATCACGCTGGAATATACCTACCATGACGGCGTGCAGGTTTCCTGCGTGCAGATCGGCGAGGAGATCATCACCGAACCGATCAACAAGATCGTGGAAAACGGCACCAAGCAGCCGACGGTCGCCACCTCGGGCGGCGCCATCGCGTATTCGCGCGTGCTGACCGTGGAAGCGACGGCGTACAGCGGCGGCGGCCTGACGGCCAGCGGCACGCGCGCCCGCGTCGGCGCGATTGCGGTCGACCCGAAGGTCATCCCGCTCGGCTCGCGGCTGTACATCACCTCGGCGGACGGCAAGTCCTGGGTTTACGGCTACGCCGTGGCGGAGGACACCGGCGGCGCGATCAAGGGCAACCGCATCGACCTGTACTTCAATTCGGAGTCGCAGTGCATCAGCTTCGGCCGTCAGACGGCGAAGGTGTACATCCTGAAATAACGCGGAATCTGCTCCGGCGGATCCGCTGTATGCAAAGGCTTTGGTTTCCGGCTTACGGGAATCAAAGCCTTTTTGCGTTCCGGCGCGGGAGCGGACGGGAGAATCTGCGTGCCGCGTGCACAGAAATCGGAATTCTGATGAAATGATTCAGAAAAATGATCATCCTGCCGCGCGCGCGCATCAGGTGGTTGCGTGCGATAACAAAAACGTGTATAATGTGTACTGTTACAACAGCTATCGCCGGGGATATCCGTCAAAGACGGAAAAATTGTCGTTTTTTTTACAGATGCGGGCGCGCCGCTCCGGCGCGCGGGTTTCGGAAAATGGCAGGATTCCTGCGCGATGTTGCCCTCGCGCGTCCGGCCCGGCCGGCTCAGACGGCGCGCCGGAGAGACAAGACAGGAGAACAAGCATGGATCTTTGCAACATAGAAGATATTCGCGCGGTGCTCGGCAGGCACGGGTTCCGCTTTTCCAAGTCGCTGGGGCAGAACTTTCTGACGGCGGCGTGGGTGCCCGCGCGCATCGCGGACAGCTGCGGCGTGGATCAGACGGGCTGCGCGCTCGAGATCGGCCCGGGCATGGGCTGCCTGACCGAGCAGCTCGCGCAGCGCGCCGGGCAGGTGTGCGCCATCGAGCTGGACCGCGCGCTGTTTCCGGTGCTGGAGGAGACGCTCGCGCACTGCGATAACGTCGAGCTCGTGCAGGGCGACGTGCTCAAATGCGATCTGGCGGCTATCTGCCGCGAAAAATTCGGCGATGCGCCGGTGTACGCCTGCGCCAACCTGCCGTACTACATCACGACCCCGGCGATTTCCGCGCTGCTGGCGGCCAAATCGTTCGAGGCGATCACCGTCATGGTGCAGAAGGAGGTCGCGGAGCGCATCTGCGCGCCGGCCGGCACGCCGGCGTACAGCGCCTTTTCCATCTACATCGACTATTACGCCGAGGCGGAAATTCTGTTCGACGTCCCGCGTGACTGCTTTGTGCCCCAGCCCAAGGTGGACTCCGCCGTCGTGCGCCTGACGCCGCGCAGCGCACCGCCCGTGCCCGTGTGCGACGAGAAGCTGTTTTTCTCGCTCGTCAAGGCGGCGTTCGGGCAGCGCCGCAAGACGCTCGCCAACGCGCTGGGCTCGGTGCTCGGCGCCGGACTGGGCAAGGAGGGCATCGTGCAGCTCATCACCGACTGCGGCTTTGACGCGCGCGTGCGCGGTGAAAAGCTCAGTCTCGCGCACTTCGCCGCCCTGACCGCGCTGGCACACGCGCGCCTGAACCGGGCGCAGTAAACAACCTTTCGATGCAAAACAGGCCGCAGCTTTGCGCCAAGAGAGAAGTCGGGTGAGAATCCCGCGCAGTCCCGCTGCCGTATTGTGGGAGGAGACCGGCCGAAGGCCACTGGGAACGCAGGTTCCTGGGAAGGCGCCGCTCTCCGATGACCCTGAGCCGGAAGACCTGCCTGTTTTGTAAATAGACAACTCTCTACGGAGCATAGAGGAGGTATCATCATGCAGAATTATGCACGCTCTCATTTCTGGAACGATTCGTGACGGACGGACGCACGCCAAAAACCAATCGGAACAGAAATGAGGAGACAACATGAGACGAAAGGAAAAAATTGTAATGCTGGCCTGCATGGCGGCCGGACTGCTCAGCGTGAGTGCTTCCGCCATGCACATCATGGAGGGCTACCTGCCCAAGGGCTGGGTGGTCTGCTGGATGATCGTCTGCCTGCCGTTTCTCGCGATCGGCCTGCGCCGCATCTCGAAGTACGTGCAGGAGAACCCCAAAAATCTGACGCTGCTCGCGCTGTGCGGCGCGTTCGCGTTTGTACTGTCCGCGCTGAAGATCCCGTCCGTGATGGGCTCCTGCTCGCATCCGACGGGCGTCGGGCTCAGCGCGATCCTGTTCGGACCCTCGACCACTGCGGTTCTGGGTCTTATTGTGCTGCTCTTTCAGGCGCTGCTGCTGGCGCACGGCGGCCTGACGACGCTGGGCGCGAACGTGTTTTCGATGGCGATTGTCGGCCCGATCTGCTCGTGGGCGGTGTATCACGGGCTGAAAAAGACCGGCTGCCCGAAGGCGGTCGCGATTTTCTTCGCGGCGTTCGCCGGCGACCTGCTGACCTACATCACGACGTCGGTCGAGCTGGGTCTGGCGCATCCGGGCGCATCGCTGGCGGGCGCGGTGCTCAAGTTCATGGGCATCTTCGCTGTGACGCAGATTCCGCTCGCCGTTGCGGAGGGACTGCTGACGGTGGTCGTGTTCAACGTGCTGGAAAAATACAGCAGCCGGGAGCTGACCGAGCTGGGCGTACTGTGAGGTGGACGACATGAAAAAGACAATCTGGAAAAAGAATCTGATTTTGCTGCTGCTGGTGGTTGTGATCGCGGTCATCCCGCTGATCTTCGTCCCGGGCGAGTACGGCGGCAGCGACGACCAGGCGACCGACGCGATTGCCGAGCAGAACCCGGATTACGAGCCGTGGTTCTCCTCGCTGTATGAGCCGCCGTCCGGCGAGATCGAGTCGCTGCTGTTCTGCGTGCAGACGGCGATCGGCGCGGGCGTCGCGGGCTTTGTGCTCGGACGCATCACGGCGCAGCACCCGCGCGGCGGAAAGGAGACGGACGGCAAATGATCGGAACCGACCGGTATGCCTACGCCTCGCGCCTGGCGCATGTGGCGCCGCAGTCCAAGCTGCTGGCGATGGCGGTGACCGCCGCGCTGTGCCTGTGCCTCGACCGCATCGCGGTCAGCGCCGCGACGGTCGTGGTGATGGGCGCGGCGTGCGTGTGCATGGGCGGCGTGCGCCTGCGCGATTTTTGCCGCATGCTGCGCGTCCCGGCGGGGTTTCTGGTGCTCGCCACGCTCACCATTTTTATCGGTCGGTATGCGCCGGGCACGCAGATGCTCGCGGGAATTTCTGTCGGCGCATGGGTGTACGGCGTGACGCCGGCTTCTGCGGCGCAGGGCGTGGCCATCTGCCTGCGCGCGCTCGGTGTCGTCGCGAGCGTGTATTTTCTCGCGATGAACACGCCGATGACCGACATCACGGGCGTGCTGCGGCAGCTGCGTGTGCCGGAGCTGCTGGTCGAGCTGATGGAGCTGATCTACCGCTTCATCTTTGTGCTGTATGAGACCATGCACCGCATTCGCACCGCGCAGACCGCGCGGCTGGGCTATGACGGCCTGCGCAATGCGTACCACGCCACGGGGACGCTGGCGGCGATGCTGTTTGTCCGCGCGTGGAACAAATCCGACCGCGTGTACACGGCGCTCGAGTCGCGTGGCGGCGGGCAGTCGGTGCGCACGCTGGCGGAGGAATACGAGAGCGGCCGTGCGGTGTATGTGCTGTGCGCGGCGGCCGCCGCGGTGCAGCTGGCCGCATTTTGGATTGAGAGGGGGCTGACGGCATGACACAGACGATTCTGGAGACGCGCCACCTGCGCTACCGGTACGAGCACAGCGAAAGCTGGGCGCTGGACGACGTCTGCCTCCGCGTGCCCAAGGGCAAAATTACCGGGCTGATCGGGCCGAACGGCGCGGGCAAATCCACGCTGTTTCTCAACCTGAACGGCGTGCTGACGCCGTCGGAGGGCGAGGTGCTGCTGGACGGCGCGCCGGTGCGCTACACGCGCGCCGGGCTGCGCGAGCTGCGCCGCCGCGTGGGCATCGTCTTTCAGGACCCGGACGATCAGCTGTTTTCTGCGGACGTGTACCGCGACGTGTCCTTCGGCGCGGTCAACCTCGGCCTGCCGCAGGACGAGATCCGGCGGCGCGTGGACGACGCGCTGCACCGCACCGGCGTGTACGAGCTGCGGCACCGGCCGACGCACGCGCTGAGTTATGGGCAGAAAAAGCGTGTGGCGATTGCGGGCGTGCTCGTGATGCAGCCGGACATCATCGTGCTCGACGAGCCGACGGCGGGGCTGGACCCCAAGGGCGTGGCGGACATCATGAAGCTGCTCGTGGACATGTGCACGCAGATGGGTATGACGATTCTCGCGGCGACGCACGACATCGACATCGTGCCGCTGTACTGCGACTACGCCTATCTGCTCAAGCAGGGCAGGCTGCTGCTTGACGGCACACCGGACGACATTTTTGCCCAGCCGGACATTCTGCGCGCGAACAACCTGCGCCTGCCGCGCATCGCGCATCTGATGGAAATTCTGTCCGACCGCGACGGGGTTCCCGTCGACCGGTCGGCGGCGACCATCGGGCGGGCGCGCCGCGAGCTGCTGCGCCTGCTGGAGGAAAAATAACATGGATCGCTACGTGGTGAAAAACCAGAAAAAGCTGGCGCTGGGCTACACGACCGGGAGCTGTGCGGCGGCGGCGGCCAAGGCG
>DXIG01000028.1 GCA_019112985.1 Candidatus Butyricicoccus stercorigallinarum
TCCCCTCTTCCCTCTTATTAAAACAGGAATTGCCCCTTTTTGCAAGGCACATTTCCACCCGACGCCTTTTTTCCCTTTAATGCAGTAAATTTTTTGTAAAGCGGTCGATTTTTTGTGCAGATTTTGTGATACAATACAGATATTCCCGGTTCAGTTTGACCCACTGACCAAATCGATCGGACAAAGGAGATTTCCCCATGCTGACACCAACCGAACGGGCCGAGGCCGCCGTCCGCCTGCTGGAGCAGGAATACCCGGACGCGATCTGTGCCCTGCAATACACCAAGGACTACGAGCTGCTGTTCGCCACGCGCCTTTCCGCCCAGTGCACCGACGCGCGCGTCAACATCGTGACGCAGGAGCTGTACGCCCGCTTCCCCTCGCTGGAGGCGTTCGCGCAGGCGCAGCCGGAGGAGATTGAGGCCGTCATCCGCCCGTGCGGGCTGGGCAAAACCAAGGCGCGCGACCTGCACGCCGCCGCGCAGTACCTGCTCGACCACCACGGCGGCAAGGTGCCCGGCACGATGGAGGAGCTGCTCAAAATCCCCGGCGTCGGGCGCAAGACCGCCAACCTCATCCTCGGCGACCTGTACGGAAAGCCCGCCATCGTCGCGGACACCCACTGCATCCGCCTGTCCAACCGCATCGGGCTGGTGGACGGCATCAAGGAGCCGGGCAGGCTGGAGCGTGCGCTGCGCCCCATTGTGCCGCCCGCCGCGTCCAACGACTTCTGCCACCGCCTCGTGCTGCACGGCCGCGCCGTCTGCACCGCGCGCAAGCCGATGTGCGGCCGGTGCTGCCTGCGCGAGATCTGCAAGACCGGCAGCGCGGCGGAGTGACACATTCTGTACACAGCCAACAGGGGCGAATGCCGTCGCATTCGCCCCTGTTTTTTCGTCTGGAATGGAATGTTTGCGCCGTTACAGCCGCGCCTCCACTTCCTCGTCGGCAGAAACGCGCAGCGCGCCGAGCGGCTTGACGGCGTCGAACTTGTCCCGGTTCGCCTGATAGAGCATGAGCAGTCCCTCGAGCGTCAGGTTGGCGTCGACGTGCGTGATCGTGTCGCAGTACTGCGCCATCATGCGCCCCATGCCGCCGGTCGCAACGACGTTGCACTTGCAGCCGATCTCCTGCTGCATCTCGCCGACAATGCCCTGAATCGCGCCCGCATAGCCGCGCACCGCGCCCGACTGCATGCTCATCACCGTGTTGGTGCCGATCGCCTTGTCCGGGCGCACGATGTCGACGCGCGGCAGCTTGGACGCCTTCTGGAACAGCGCCTCCATGGCGACCTTGATGCCCGGATAAATCGCGCCGCCGCGGTACGCGCCGTCCCCGTCGATGACGTCGAACGTCGTCGCCGTGCCGATGTCGATGATGATCAGCGGGCTGCCGTATTTCTTCACGGCGGACACCGCGTTGACCAGCCGGTCGATGCCGACCTCCTTCGGGTTGTCGTAGCGGTTGACCAATCCGGTCTCGATGTCCTGACCCACAATCAGCGGCTGCACGCCGATGTATTTGCGGATCGCGTTGATGAGCGTGTACATCACCGGCGGCACCACCGACGCGATGATGACGGCGCGCGTGTCCCGCGCGTTCAGTCCGAGGAAGCTGTAATACAGATGAATCTTCATGCCGATTTCATCCGAGGTTCGCTCCGCTGTGGTGGACAGGCGGAAGCTGCCGATCATCTCCTCCTTGCGGTAAATACCAAAAACCGTATTGGTATTGCCTACGTCAATCGTCAATAACATGGTTCTCTCCCCTTTTTCTTCGGTGCTCAGCGCCTCTTGTCCAGATAGACAATCTCCGGCTGAATCTCCGTGCCTTCGATCACCAGCCGCAGGTACGACGGCGGCGCGGCGACATAGGGCATGCTGATGCTGCCCGGATTCGCGATCAGAAGACTGCCGTTGCGGCTGATTTCCGCCTCATGCGTGTGTCCGTACAGCGCCACCTGGCATTTGTTCTTGCGCGCGGCGGCCGCCAGCGCCTTCGTATTGCGGCGCACGCCATACAGATGCCCGTGCGTCAGGAATAGCCTGACCTGTCCCGCGCGCACCACCAGCTGCTCCGGCGCGTCCTGTGCGCCCCAGCCGTATTCGTTGTTGCCGCGCACGTCGTACACCGTCAGCGCGGGGTACACCGCGCGGATGTCGTCCACATCCGCGCTCACATCTCCCAGATGAAGCACCGCATCCGGCTGTTCCTCGTCAATGATGGCGAGCATGTCCGAACCGTTGCGCCGGTGGGAGTCCGAAAAAACGATCAGCTTCATTCCTTACCTCCTTCGACCTCTGTACCGCAACAATATATCTGAAAGCCGCTCAGCCCTCGCGCAGCCGCCGTGAGCTGTTCTCAGATATACTGCCCTCCGTGTAATATACACTATTTTTTTTTGAAAGTCAAAGAACAATTGCCGCCGGTGCGGCGTATACTGCAACAAAACCGCGCCGCGGGAGCGTGCGCGGCGCAAATTGACGCAGACAGGAGGCCATCTCATGCAGCAACGCGAGATCGAGGAGCTGATGCAGCGCATCGCGCGCGAGAGCGGAAATCCGGACGCGGCGCGCGCCGCCGGGCGCATGCGCGAGGCGCTGCGCACGCCGGAGGGACAACAGGCGGCGCAGCGCGTGTTGGAGGGGCACGGCCGCGCGCTGGAGCGCGCCGCCCGCATGGCGCAGGCGGGCGATCTGGAGGGCGCAAAGCAGTCGGTGCAGCAGCTATTGCGCACGCCGGAGGGCGCAAAGCTCGCCGCGCAGCTCGCCAGCCTCATGGGGAAATGAGCGATGGAGCCCGCCGACATGCTCTCCTCCCTGCTGGACGACCCGGAGACCGCGCGAAAATTGGCGGGCGCCGCCGCCCAGCTGATGGGCGCCGTCCCGGCGGAAGCGCCGCAGGCGGAGCCGCCGGACGCGGAACATGGAGAGGACCCGGCCGCCGCGCTGCTGCGCCGCGCCCTGCCCGCGCTTTCCGCCGCCGCACAGAACAGCCGCCCCGGCAGCCCGGCGCGCGCCCGTCTGCTCCACGCGCTCCGGCCGTTTCTCTCGGCGCAGACCTGCGCACAGATCGACCGCGCCGAACGCATCCTGTCCGCCGCGCGCATGGCGCAGGCCGCCGGACAGCTCCTGCCGCAGCTGACACAGAGGGAGAGTTGAGCCGTGTACAACCGTTATTTGCAGCACACCTGCGGGCAGCCCGCCGAGCCGCCCCGCGACAGCGCGCCGCCCTGCGGCGAACCAAACGACGGCAAACAAAAAGACAGCAGCGGACTGCTGTCTTCGCTGAGCAGACTGCTCGGCGGGGAGGAGGGCGGCCTGCGCAGGCTGTTGGACGACAACGCGCTGCTCGTCCTGCTGCTCCTGTTGTTTTTGCTCAAGGACGACGAGGGCGGCATCGACCGCGACCTGCTCCTCCTCGCGGGCATTTTTCTGCTGCTCGATCTGTGAGGCGGTCAGAAGCCCTCGCGGCGCACCAGCTGATACAGCAGTGCGTTGACAATCGCCGCCGCGACGTTGCTGCCGCCCTTGCGTCCGCGCGCCACGATGTGCGGCACCGGCGAGTCCAATATCAGCTCCTTCGATTCCACCACGTTGACGAAGCCAACCGGCACGCCGATAATCAGCTCGGGCGCGAGCGCCCCCGCCTGCATCAGGCGGTGAAGCTCCACCAGCGCGGTGGGCGCATTGCCGATCGCGAAAATCAGCGGCGCCTCCAGCCGGGCGGCGCGTTCCATCGACACGGTGGAGCGCGTCACGCCGCGCGCCCTGGCCTCCGCCGCCACGTCCTCGTCCGCGACAAAGCAGTGCACCTCGCCGCCGAACTGCGCCAGTATGGTCTTGTTGATGCCCGCCTTCGCCATGTTGGTGTCTGTGACGACGTGCGCGCCGGCGCGCAGCGCCCGGCATGCGCGCGCGACCGCGCCCTCGGAAAACACCAGATTGTCCGCGTAGTCGAAGTCCGCGGACGTGTGAATCACGCGCTTGACAACCGGCTCGATGTCCGGCGGGAACGTGCGGCCGCCCAGCTCCTCCGTGATGATCGCAAAGCTGCGCTTTTCGATGTCCGCCGGTTTTACATATTTGATCTCGCTCATATCCGTCACCTTTCAATGCCGCGCCGCGCGGCGACGCCCTGTTCATATGGATGCCTGATCTTTCGCATTTCCGTCACATAGTCCGCCAGCGCCAGCAGCTGCTCGGACGGGCCGCGCCCGGTCATCACGACCTCCAGCCCCGCCGGGCGGCGGCGCAGCAGCTTGATCAGATGCGCCTCGTCCACCATGCCCGTGCGGCACGCCGCCATGATCTCGTCGAGCACCAGCAGGCGCAGCTGCTGCGTGTCCGCAAACGCGCGGTCGAGCAGCGCCCGGTGTTCGGCTGCGGCCTGCGCGCGCTCCGCCTCGTCCATCTGGAACGTGAATTTTGTGCCCTGCTTGGCGCGCAGCAGCTCGATGTTCGGAAAGCGCCGCAGGGCGCACACCTCGCCCGTCTCGCCGCCCTTGAGAAACTGCACGATGCGCACCGGATAGCCGCAGCCCGCGCAGCGCAGCGCCAGGCCGAAGGCGCAGGTCGTCTTGCCCTTGCCGTCGCCGCAGTAAATGTGAATCAAACCCTGCTCCATGTTACGCTCCATTCAAAATCCGATAGATGGCCTGCATATCCAGCGCGCCGCGCACCGCGTCCGCGAGCGCGTCGTACTGCTGCTGCTTGTAGGCCTCGGTGTCAAAGCTGCGCAGGTCCGCGTCGGACAGACCCCGGCGCGCGAGCAGCGCCGCCACCAGCGCCTTGCTGACCGCCTCCCGGTCGAAGATGCCGTGCACATACGTGCCGCAGCAGCTGCCGCACTGCGCGCCGTCCGTCACCGGCGTCCCGCCGCGCACGAGCCGGGTCAGCGGCCTGGCGCCCGGCGCATACGTCGTCTCGCCCATGTGGATCTCGTAGCCGTCGAACGCCGTGCCCGAAAGCCCGGCGAACAGGCCGTCCACCGCGTCAAATGTCCCGTGCACCTGCGTCGTCGTCTTGTCCGCGCAGAACACCGTGTGCGTCGGCAGCAGACCCATGCCGTCCATCGCGCCGCCGGCCTCCACGCCGTGCGGGTCCTCCAGCGTCAGACCCATCATCTGATAGCCGCCGCACACGCCGAACACGGGATTGCCCTCCGCGGCGTATTTTTTGATCGCCGCCTCCATGCCGTTCTGCCGCATCCACTTGAGGTCGTCCATCGTGTTCTTGCTGCCGGGAAGCACGATCAGGTCGGGATTTTTCAGCTCGTGCACGCGCGAGACGTAGCGCACCGACACGCCCGGCATGCGTTCCAGCGGGGCGAAGTCGGTAAAGTTGGACAGGCGCGGCACGCGAACCACCGCGATGTCGATGCAGGCTGCGCGCGGTCCGGCGTCCAGCCGCTCAGACAGGCTGTCCTCGTCGTCCAGATCGAGGTGCAGATACGGCACGACGCCGACAAACGGGATGTGCAGCCGCTGCTCCATCAGCTCCAGACCCGGCTTCAAAATGTCCACATCGCCGCGGAACTTGTTGACGATCAGCCCCTTGATGCGGGCGCGCTCGTGCGGCTCCAGCAGCTCGACCGTGCCGTACAGCGACGCGAACACGCCGCCCCGGTCGATGTCGCCGACCAGCAGCACCGGCGCGTCCGCCATCTCCGCCATGCCCATGTTGACGATGTCGTTGTCGCGCAGGTTGATCTCCGCCGGGCTTCCCGCGCCCTCGATGACGATGACATCATACGCCTCCGCCAGGCTGCGGTATGCCTGCAAAATATCCGGGATCAGCTGCTTTTTGTGCGCGTAATAGTCCTTCGCGGACATGGTGCCGCGCGCCTTGCCGTTGACGATGACCTGCGAGCCGCAGTCGCTCGTCGGCTTGAGCAGAATCGGGTTCATGCGCACGTCCGGCGCGATGCCGGCGGCCTCCGCCTGCATGACCTGCGCGCGCCCCATCTCCGCCCCGTCCGCCGTGATGAACGAATTGAGCGCCATGTTCTGCGATTTGAACGGCGCGGCGCGCAGGCCGTCCTGTTTGAAAATACGGCACAGCGCCGCGACCGTCAGGCTCTTGCCCGCGTTGGACGTCGTGCCCTGTACCATGATTACCTTTGCCATTGGCCTGCACCTGCTTTCTCCTTACATGCGCGCAGCGCGTCGAGCAGCGCGTCGGTTTCCTCCGCCGTGCGCACCGCCGCGCGGAACCAGCGCGCGTCCAGTCCTTCAAAGTTCGCGCACGAACGAATCAGAATGCCGCGCTCGCGCAGCCGCTGCGCGAGCTGGCCGATGTGGTCGTCGCGAAACAGCACAAAATTCGCCGCGCCGGGGATGACGAAAAATCCCAGTGCGCGCAGGCCGTCCTCCAGCTGTGCGCGCTGTTCGGCGACATACGCCCGCGTGCGCGCCGCAAACGCGGTGTCCTGCGCCGCGCGCACGCCGCACGCCTGCGCGATGACGGACACCGACCACGGCGCGCCTGTGTCGTACATGCGGCGCAGCAGCGCCTCGTCGGCGGCCAGGCAGTAGCCGACGCGCACGCCGGGCAGCGCGTACATCTTGGTGAACGAGCGCAGCAGCACCAGATTGCGGTTGTCCGCCACGCAGTCGGTCAGGGCGATGCGCGCCGGGTCGTCCACGAAGTCATAAAAGCATTCGTCCACGATCAGCGTCGTGCCCAGCTGCGCGCAGCGCGCCAGCCCCCGGCGCAGCAGCTGCTTCGGCACGGTGCGCCCGGTGGGGTTGTTCGGGTTGCACACGATCACCGCGTCGATGTCCGGCGTGAGCGCGTCCCAAAAATCCGCCTCCAGGTCAAACTGCCTGTCCTCACGCAGCGGCACGCGCACCAGCTCGCTGCCCGCCAGTGCCGCCGCCTGCGCGTATTCGCCGAACGTGGGCGCGGGCAGCAGCACCCGGCGCGGGCGCAGCGCGAGCAGCAGCCGGAACAGCACATCCGCCGCACCGCCGCCGCAGAACACCTGCTCCGCCGTCACACCCTCCCGCGCCGCGATGGCCGCGCGCAGCCGGCGGCACAGCGGGTCGGGATAGTGCACGCTGCGCGCGAGCGCCTCCTGCGCCGCGCGCGCGATGTCCTCCGGCATGCCGAGCGGATTGATGCTGGCGGAAAAATCCAGCGGCTCGCCCGCCAGATCGTCGGCGTAAATGTCTCCGCCGTGCCGGTTTTCCGTCATGTCCTCTCCCCTGCCTTTCAAAAGAATGTCACAATCGCCGCGCGCAGCGCGCACAGCAGGACGACCGCCAGCACGGCCGCCCACATCATCAGCCGATTGGTGCGCACGATGTCCTCCGGCTCAATCGGCCGCTGGTCGTCGCCCAGCGTCGGCTTCTTGTACCGCTTGCCGAAGTAATACGCATCGCCCGCCAGCTGCACGCCGAGCGCGCCCGCGCAGGCGGCTTCGGTCTGCGCCGAATTGGGGCTGGCGTGCCGCAGGCGGTCGCGCCGGAAGCAGCGCCACGCGCCGCGCGCCGACAGTCCCGCAGGCTTCGCGCTCAGCACGAACAGCAGGCCGCTCAGCCGCGCCGGGATAAAGTTGAACACATCGTCCATTTTGGCGGAAAACCGCCCGAAATACAGAAATTCGTCGTTTTTGTAGCCCACCATCGAGTCGAGTGTGTTGACCGCCTTATAGGCGAAGCCGAGCGGCGCGCCGCCCAGCAGCAGAAAGCACAGCGGCGCGATCACGCCGTCGCTCGCGTTTTCCGCAACCGTCTCTACCGCCGCCTTCGTCACCTGCTCGGCCGAAAGCGCGGCGGTGTCGCGCCCGACAATCCACGAGACAAAGGTGCGCGCACCGGGCAGATCGCGCGCCACGAGCGCGTCATAGACGCGCAGCGCCGCCGTCTTGAGCGACTTGGCCGCAAAAATCTGCCAGCAGAACACCGTCTCCAGCGCGAAGCGCGCGGCCGGATGCAGCCAGCCTGCCGCCGTCAGCAGCGCAAACGGGATGAACCACGCGGGCACGACCACCAGCGGCCACAGCAGCACGCCCGCCCAGAACTGCCCGCGCGGCGTGTCCGGGAAGCGGGCGCGCAGGCGTTTTTGCCAAAACGAGATCATCGCGCCGATGCCGCAGATCGGGTGCCACAGCCGCTGCGGGTCGCCGAGCACGCAGTCGATCAGAAAGCCGAGCAAAACCGCTCCCACAATGCTCATGGCGCCCCCTTGATGCACTGCGCGATGCCGCAGCTGACGCGGTAGACGCGCGCTGCCTGCGCCGCGATCTCGCAGCACAGCCGCCCGGTCTGCTCGCGCCATTCTCGCTCAAACGCATCCATCGGAACGACGCCGCAGCCCAGCTCAGTGCAGACGACGGTTTTGTCCAAAAAATCCGCCGCCTGCGGCACGGGCGCGCCGCGCTCCAGCGCGCGCCGCACGATGTCCTGTAAATTGTCCACAATTTCGGCCTCGGGCGACAGGCTGCGCGCAAACGCGCGCTTGCCCTGCGCCATCCCGCCGACAATCAAGATCGTCATCTCGCACTCTCCTTTTCGCTTCACCGCAGGCACAGCCCGCCGGCGACCGCCGCGGCCAGCGCGATGGTCTCGCAGACCGTGATGCACATGCCGCACAGGTCTCCGGTGATGCCGCCGAAGATGCGGCGGCACCGGCGGATGTGATACACGAAAAACAGCGCGTCCACGCCCACCGCCAGCGCGCCGAACGCCCGTCCGGCGG
This sequence comes from Candidatus Butyricicoccus stercorigallinarum, assembly GCA_019112985.1. Lineage (GTDB taxonomy): Bacteria > Bacillota > Clostridia > Oscillospirales > Butyricicoccaceae > Butyricicoccus_A > Butyricicoccus_A stercorigallinarum. The sequence continues at coordinate 8,703 of DXIG01000028.1, forward strand.
CGAGCAGCGCCGCCGCGCACGCGAGCATCCAGACGCACATGCCGCGCGCCACCGTGCTCTTGTCCGCGTTGTCGGAAAACAGCCGCGCCAGCCCGGAGTCCTTCGCGCACGGCTGCGCGACGATCGTGTGCCCGCCGAGCGCGCGCGCCATGGCGTAGCCCGCGCCGAGCAGCGCCGCACCGCGCGGCGCGGCATACAGCTGCGCAAACAGCCCGAACTGCACCAGCAGCAGCACCAGCAGCCACAGCACGCCGAACGCGCCGACATGCGGGTCCTTCAAAATTTGCAGCCGCTTCTCGCGGTCGCCATACGAGCACAGCGCGTCGCAGGTATCGGTAAACCCGTCCAGATGAATCCCGCCGGTCAGCGCAACGGGGATGAGCACCGCACCGGCCGCATACAGCGCGGCGTGCAGCTGCCAGCGCTGCGCCAGCCAAAGCCACGCGAGCTGGCACAGACCGACCGCCGCGCCGATGAGCGGCAAAAACAGCAGTGCAAACCGCATGGTATTCTTTTTCCATTCCACCTGCGGCATGGGCAGCGCCGAATACAAGCCGAACGCCACCAGCAGGCCGCTCACCACATCACGCAAACTCTGTGCTCCCCTTCCTCGTCACCGGAATGCCGCATACGCTCTCGATCACCGCGTCCGCCCGGCGGGCGAGCTGCTGATTGAGCGCGCCGAGCGCGCGCAGGTACGCCATCGTCCCCGCGTCATAGGTGCGCCCGTCGGAAAAAATCTCGTTGGTCACCACGACCACATGCGGACACGCCGCCGTCAGCGCCGCCACGCCGCTTAAAATGCTGTCCGCCGCGTGCGCGCCCGCGCCGCCGGGCGAAAACATCTCGTTCGCCAGCGCCGTGCCCAGGCACTCCAGCAGCGCGGCCGCGTAGCCGGACGGCACACGCATGCGGTCAAAATTCTTCGCGTGCTCCAGCGTGTCGAAGCCCTTGCCCGCGCGCAGCGCGCGGTGGCGCGCGATGCGCCGCTGTGCCTCTGCGCCGGACGGCTCCATCGCCGCGACGTACAGCTTTTTTCCATCGCCCGCCAGCCGGCACACGATATCCTCCGCGCGGGCGGACTTGCCGCTCGCCGCGCCGCCTGTCACCAAAATCAGCATCGTCTCACACCAGCGGCACGTACGCTTCGATGTTGCTGTCCTCAAACGTGTTGCCGTTGCAGTACAGCGACGCCGCCGCGTCCAGCAGCCCGAACAGGCACACCGCGCCCGTGCCCTCGCCCAGCGCCATGTGCGCGTCGATAAACGGGTGCACGCCGAGCGCCTGCTCGATCAGCACGCCCGCGGGCTCCGCCGTGTGGTGCGACGGGATCAGGTGCTCGCGCACCGTCTCGCACATCCGCACCGCGCACAGCGCCGCCGCGCCCGAGATCACGCCGTCGATCACCATCGGCAAGCCGCACGCCGCGCCGCCGAGGAACAGGCCGGTCAGGCCGCAGAGATCGAACCCGCCGACCTTGCTCAGAATGTCCACCGGGTCGTGCTGATCCGGCTGCCATTTCTCGAGCGACTCCGCGACCACGCGGATCTTCTTTTCCAGCGCCGCGCTCGTCAGGCCGGAGCCGCGCCCGGTGACCAGCTCCGCCGGGGCGCGCAGCAGCGCCGCCACCACCGCCGCCGTCGTCGTCGTGTTGCCGATGCCCATTTCGCCGGTCGCGACGATGTCGTAGCCCTGCTGCCGGCACCAGTACGCGGTCTCGATGCCGACCTCAATGGCGCGCACCGCCTGTGCGCGCGTCATCGCCGGCTCCCGGTACAGGTTTTTCGTGCCGTAGGCGATTTTGCGGCGCACAATGCGGTCGCCCTGCACCTCGCGCGAAACGCCGATGTCCACCGGAAGGACGTCCGCGCCCAGCGCGCGCGCCATGTGGCACACGGTGGACGTGCCCGCCGACAGGCTCTCGGTGATGACCGCCGTAACCTCCTGCCCGGTCTGCGAGATGCCCTCCTCGACCACGCCGTTGTCCGAACACATCACGACGACGCATTTGCGGCGCAAATCCATGCGCGCCGTGCCGCGGATGCCCGCGATTTGAACCAAAAGATCTTCCAGGTCGCCCAGCCCGTGCAGCGGCTTGGTGAGCGAATCCCAGCGGTGCTTTGCCCGCGCCATCGCCTCGCGGTCGAGCGGCGCGATCTGCTTCAGCGTCTGTTCCAACGTCATGTCTCTGCCTCCTCGTGATATGTCCGGCATGCGGACAAAAAGTTCTGTGCGGCGCGCGGATTGCCCGCGAAATGCAGGTGCGGGTAGCCCGCGTGCAGCGTGTCCGTCGCCTCGATGCAGTCCCAGCCGCGCGCGCGCAGCGGCTTTTGCGCCCGGAAGGCATCTCCCTGCCGCTCGCTCTGCGCGTAGTGAAATTCGTGCGCGCGCAGGCGCTCGCCCGCCGCGCACAGCAGCGTGTCGCGCCGCGCCGTCAGCGTGACATAGCCGAACTGGCGCATCCGGTCGGTCATGTGCGCCGCGCCGCCGCAGACGCCCGCCATGGGCGCGCCGTCCAGCGTGTCGTGCAGCAGCAGAAAGCCGCCGCATTCCGCGACCGTCGGCAGACCGCCGCGCACGGCCGCGCGCAGCTGCGCCAGCAGCGTCCGGTTTTCGCTCAGCTGCCGGGCATACAGCTCCGGATATCCGCCGCACAGCAGCAGCCCGTCGATGCGGTCGGGCAGGCGCGCGTCGCGCAGCGGCGAAAACGGCACGAGCTGCGCGCCCATCTGCGCGAGCACGTCCAGGCTGTCCGCGTAGTCGAAGCAGAACGCCTCGTCGCGCGCCACGGCGATGCGCAGGCCGTCCCCGCAGCGCGGGTAGTCCGGCTGCGTGTCGTCCAGCGCGGGCGCGGTGCGCGCCAGCGCGAGCAGGCCGTCCAGATCCAGCCCCGCGCGGGCGTGGCCGGCGAGCGCGCGCATCTTCTGCTTCAGATCGGCGATCTCGCCCGCCGTGACCAGGCCGAGGTGGCGGCTCTCCACAGCGCAGCGCGCGTCGCGCGGCAGCGCGCCGTAGACGGTCAGGCCGGTGTTGCGCTCGACGATGTCCGCGTAGTAATCGGTCATGGACGGCGCGATGCCGTTGAGAATGACGCCGCGGACGGTGTTCTGTTCAAATTCCGCATAGCCGCGCAGCAGCGCCGCCAGCGAGAGCGACATGCCGCGCGCGGACACGACGAGCACCGACGGCGACTGCGTCAGCCGCGCGAGGTCAGCGGTCGAGTTTTCGCTCGACGTGCCGCCCATCCCGTCGTAATAGCCCATCACGCCCTCGATGACCGAGATCTCGCCCGCGTTTTTGGCCAGCAGGTGCGTGACCGTCTCGCGCCCGCACAAAAAAGCGTCCAGATTGCGCGAGCGCGCGCCGATGATGCGGCTGTGAAACATCGGGTCGATGTAGTCCGGCCCGCACTTGAACGCCGCCGCGTCCAGTCCGCGGTCGACGAACGCCTGCAATACGGCGCAGGTGACCGTCGTCTTGCCGCAGCCGCTGCCCGTGCCGCCGATCACCAGGCGCGGCGCCGCCCTCACAGGTTGCCTCCGATCAGGTAGATCGGGTTCTGCGCCGTCATCATGTGATAACTGCCGGCCGCGCGCGCCCGCGACACCTGCACGCACGAGATGTCCGGCTCAATCCCGGCCTCGCGCAGCGCCTGCATCGCCTCGTGCACGGTCTCCAGCGCAATCGCGGAGATCACCAGCCGCACGTTCGGGTTTTTGTCCAAAAGCGCGCGCACAATCTGCGCCAGATTGCCCCGGCTGCCGCCGACAAACGCGCAGTCGGGCGCGGGCAGCGCGTCCAGCCCGTCCGGCGCCGTCGCCGCCACCGCCGTCACGTGGTAGTTGCCGGTGTGCGCGCGGTTGCGCTCGATGAGTTCCAGCGCCTCCGGCTTGCACTCCACGGCGTAGACCTGTCCGCACGCGGCGCGCCGCGCCAGCTCCATGGACACCGAGCCGGTGCCCGCGCCGATGTCGTAGACGACGTCTGTCGGGCGCACAGCCAGCAGGTCGCACGCCAGCCAGCGCACCTCCTGCTTGGTCATCGGCACCTCGCCGCGCACAAAATCGCTGTCGCGCAGCGGGCGCGCGCCGTCCGCCGGGCGGTCGTTTTCCACCAGCAGGACGCTGAGGTCGTCGAACGTCTCCCGCGCGAGCTGCTCCGGCGTGCCGGAGACGATCCGTTCCTCCGCCGCGCCGAGGTTCTCGCCGACATGCACGCGCACATGACCCAGCCCCGCCTGTGTGAGCGCCGCGCACAGCGCGTCCGCGCGGAACTGCCCGCCGGTCAGCGCGAACACCTTGCGGTGGTAGCTGACCGCGCCGAGCAGGCCGCCCTGCCTGCCGTGCATACTGAGCCAGACGGCGTCGTCATACGGCGTGCCCAGCTTCGCGCAGAACACCTGCAAGCTGCTCAGGCCGGGCAGGATGCGCACGGCGCCGTGCGCGCACAGCCTGGCGCGCAATGACTTCGCCGCGCTGAAAAAGCCGGTGTCGCCGCTGAGCAGGACGGCGATTTTGCCCGCGCCCGCGCAGGCGCGCGCCGCCAGCTGCGCCAGCGGCACCGCCTCGATGCCGGCGCGCACGCCCGCAAGCCCCGCCGCCAGGCGCGGCGTCGCGAGCACGCGGTCTGCGGACGCGATCTCTTCCCGCGCCTGCGCGGTCAGCAGCGCCTCACAGCCCATGCCCGCGCCGATCAGAACAAATTCCATCGCCGTCACAGCTCCTGCATGACGCGGGACGCCGCCAGCACGGTGTTCATCAGGTCGTCCTTTGTGTGCGCCGCGCCGACGAACATCGCCTCAAACTGCGCCGGGGCGAGATAGATGCCCTGCGCCAGCATCGCGCGGAAATACGCGGCGTAACGCGCCGTGTCGCTCGACTTCGCGCCCACGAAATCGGTCACCGGGCGCTCCGTGAAGAACACGCTGAGCAGCGAGCCGATCTGATTGACCGTGCAGCCCGTGTGATACTGCTCCTCCAGCGCGCGCAGCTGCGCCGCCAGCCAGATGGCGTCGTTCTCGATGCGCAGATAGATCTCGGGGTGCTCGTTGAGGATGGTCAGCTGCGCCAGTCCAGCCGCCATGGCGACCGGGTTGCCGGACAGCGTGCCCGCCTGATACACCGGACCGGTCGGCGCGACCTGCTCCATCAGCTTGCGGGAACCGGCGAACGCGCCCACCGGCATACCGCCGCCGATGATCTTGCCGAACGTCACGAGATCGGCGCGCACGCCGAAATACTCCTGCGCGCCGCCGCGCGCCAGACGGAAGCCCGTGATGACCTCGTCAAAGATCAGCAGCGCGCCGTACCGGTCGCACAGGCTGCGCAGACCCTCCAAAAAGCCGGGCGCGGGCGGCACGACGCCCATGTTCGCCGCAACCGGCTCGACGATAACCGCCGCGACCTCCCCGTCGTTGGCGCGCAGCAGCGCCTCCACGCTGTCCAGATCGTTGTACTGCGCGGTCAGCGTGCCCGAGGCGATCGCCGCCGGAACACCGGCGGAGTCCGGCTTGCCCGCCGTCAGCGCGCCCGAGCCGGCCTTGACCAGCATGGAGTCGGAATGGCCGTGATAGCAGCCTTCAAATTTGATGATCTTGTCGCGCCCGGTCGCGCCGCGCGCCAGACGGACGGCGCTCATGACCGCCTCCGTGCCCGAATTGACCATGCGCACCATTTCGATGCCCGGCACCATCGCGCACACCAGTCTGGCCAGCTCGGTCTCGCGCCCGGTCGGCGCACCGAAGCTCAGGCCGTCCTTCATCGTGTCCGCCACCGCCTGCAAGACCTCCGGGTGGCTGTGTCCCAAAATCATCGGACCCCACGAGCCGACGTAATCGATGTACTGCACGCCGTCCACGTCCGTGATGTACGCGCCCTTCGCGCTGCGGATAAAGCGCGGCGTCATGCCGACCGCGCGGTACGCACGCACCGGGCTGTTGACGCCGCCCGGCATGACCTCACAGGCCTCTGCAAACAATCTCTCCGAAGTATCCATCCGTTTCCTGCTCCTCTCTCACTTGTTCCCCGCGTGCTCCAGCAGGGTGTCAATCATCGCGTCAATCGTCGCGTTTGCGGCGGTAATCGTGCGCATGCCCGCCTCGCGCGCGGCCTGCTCGGTGCACGCGCCGATGCACAGCGCGGTGCAGCCCGTCAGCGCCGCGCCCGCCGGCAGGCTCTGTACAAAGCCGCGCACGGTGGACGCGCTGGTAAATGTCACATAATCGATGGCGCCGCGCGCCAGCTGCTCCGCCAGCTCCTCGCTGCGCTCGTTGCGGTAAATCGTGCGGTAAATCGCGATATCATCAAACGGAATGCACGCCTCTGCCAGCCGCGCGGGCAGCTCCGGCGAGCCGATCTCCGCGCGCAGCAGCAGCACGCGCTCGCCCTCGCGCACCAGGCGGATCAATCCCTCCGCCAGCTGGATGGAATCGTAGCCGTCCGGGATGTAATCGGCGCGCAGGCCGCGCTCGCGCAGCTTTTTCGCCGTGCCCGCGCCGATGACGGCCAGCTTCAGGTGCGCCAGACTGCGCGCATCCATGTCCGCCGCCTCCAGCAGCCGCGCGAGCGTATCCACGCCCGCCGGGCTGGTCAGCACCAGCCAGCTGTACTGCTCCAGCGACGCGAGCGCCTCGACCACCGGCAGGTTCGGCCAGATGTCCTGCGTCTCGATGCACGGATACGAGATGACGTCCGCGCCCAGCGCGCGCAGGCGGCCGGTCAGCGTACCGGCGCGCTGTCTGGGCCGCGTGACCGCGACGGTCACACCGTGCAGCGGCAGCGCGTCGTACCAGTCAAACCGGTCGGACAGCGCGCACACCGCGCCGACGATCAGAATCGCCGGGCTTTTGATGCCCTCCTCGCGCATGCGCTGCGCGAGCGTGCCGACGGTGGCGACCAGCTTGCGCTGGCGCGGCAGCGTGCCGCGCTCCACCATCGCCGCGGGCAGCTCGGGCGGCATACCCGCCTGCATCAGCCCGTTCAGAATGTGCGGCGTGCTCGTCACGCTCATCAGGAAGACCAGCGTGCCGCCGTGGCGCACCAGCGCATCGAAGTCGATGTGCAGCTCGCCGTTTTTCTTCGCGTGCCCCGTGATGATGTGCACCGACGAGGTGAAGTCGCGGTGCGTCACCGGAATGCCCGCATAGGCGGGCACGGACAGCGCGCTGGTCACGCCCGGCACGACGTCAAACGGAATGCCGTTTTCCTCAAGCAGCTCCAGCTCCTCGCCGCCGCGCCCGAACAGGAAGCAGTCGCCGCCCTTGAGGCGCACGACGCGCTTGCCCTCGCGCGCCTTTTCCAGCAAAATCTCATTGATGCGCCACTGCGGCACGGGGTGATGGCTGCTGCGCTTGCCCACGTCGATCTGCTCGGCGCGGTTCGGCATCAGCGCCAGAATCTCCGGCCCGACCAGGCGGTCATACACGACGACGTCCGCCTCGGCGATCGCCTGCCGTCCCTTTACGGTGAGCAGTCCCGGATCGCCCGGTCCCGCTCCCACCAGCGTTACATGTCCCATTGTCATCCCTCCCGTTTCATCCGCGCCGCCAGCTCGGCGGCGCACGCGGCGCCGTCGGCGCGCGGACAGTCAATCGTCTCGGTGCGGCTGCGCGTGCGGTCCTCTGAGACATACAGGCCGGTCAGGCGCAGGGTGTCCGCATCAATCAGGCGCGCAAACGCCGCCACCGGCGACGAGCAGCCGCCGTCCAGCGCGCGGATAAACGCGCGCTCCGCCAGCGCACAGGCCAGCGCGTCCGCGTCGTGAAAGGTGCGCAGGCAGGACGTGTCAAAATCCTCCCGCGCCTGCACCGCCAGAATGCCCTGACAGGCGGACGGAATGATCTCCTCCGGCGAAAAGACGCGGTGTATGCGGCTGTCCAGCCCGAGCCGGTGCAGCCCGGCCTGCGCGAGCACCAGCGCGCCGTATTCGCCGCTGTCCAGCTTGCGCAGCCGCGTCTGGATGTTGCCGCGCACCGGGCGGATGTCCAGCGCGGGGTACAGCGCCTGAAGCTGCACCGTGCGCCGCGCGGACGCGCAGCCGACCGGCCGGGTCTGATCCCACTGATCCTGCCCCGTGGGCAGCACCAGCACGTCGTACGGCGTCTCGCGGCGCGAAACCGCCACGAGCGGCAGGCGCGGGTCGAGCTCGGCAGGCAGATCCTTCATGGAGTGCACCGTCAGGTCGACCCGCCCCGCCAGCAGCGCGCGGTCCAGCTCCTTGACGAACAGACCCTTGCCGCCGACCTTGTCGAGCGTGCGGTCGAGAATTTTGTCGCCCGTCGTCTTCATCGTCACCAGCTCGGTGACCGCCTCCGGCGCCGCCGCGCGGATGGCGTCCATCACCATCTCGCTCTGAATGACCGCCAGACGGGATTCGCGGCTTCCCACGCGAATGACTGTGCTCATGTCCGCGCCTCCTCCTGTAACATTCGCTCGATGGCGCGGGCCGCCCGCGCCGTCTTTTTGTGATCGCTGCCGTCGGACACCAGCCCGACCGACAGGTTTGCACCGGTGCGCACGGCCGGGAAGAAGAACGAACATTCGTCCCGGTTGTCCGCGGTGCTGATAAAAATGCCGCGCTGTGTGCACAGCGTAAAAATCTCGTGATTGACGGCGCGGCTGTCCGTCGCCGCCGTCGCCAGAAAGACGCCGTCCAGATCGTCCGGCACAAACGCGCGCCGGCGGTGCACTGCGCCCGCGGGCGCCTCGCCCTCCGGTGCGACGACAATCACCTCCGCGCCGTAGCGCAGCAGAACCTCCGCGCGGTGCGCGCCGATTTTGCCGCACCCCACGACCAGACAGCGGCGTCCGGTCAGGTCGACAAACAGCGGAAAGCGCATCGGCCGCTGCGGCAGCAGCATGCGCCGCACCTGCTCCGGCGTCAGTCCGTCCTCCTGCGGGCGGTCGATCAGGATGACCGTGCAGCCGCACGCCCTGGCCGCCGCCAGTTTTTCCGGCAGGCCGCCCGCCTCGCCGGTGTCCTTGGTCACCAGCCATTTCGCGCCGCTCATGCGCAGCAGCGCGCAGTTCATCTCCTCGGAAAACGGACCCTGCATCAGGATGAGGTGCGCCGCCGGAAAGCCGAGCTCGCTGCAAATGCGCAGCGACGCCTCGGCGGGCAGCACGCGCGGCCACAGCCGCTGCGCGTAGTCGGGCACGGCGGTAAAGCAGTGCAGCTCCTTGCTGCCGACCGTCAGCAGCGCCGCGCCGTCCACCTGCGCGAGATAGTCCGCCGCCGCGCGCGCGTCGGGCACATGCACCGCGCCCTCCACCCGCGTGCGCGGGCGCAGCAGGCGCAGGTAGCGGCAGCCGGCCTGCGCGCACGCCTGCCGGATGTTTTTGCTCACCTCTACGGCGTAGGGATGGGTGGCGTCCACCGCGCACGCCGCGCCGCGCAGAAAGTCCGCCATCTGCGCGGCGTCCATGCGCCCCGTGTGCACGTCGATGCCGGGCAGCGCCGGCATCACCTGCTTTCCGTATTCCGTCGCGACGCAGGCGACCGCCTGCTGTCCCGCGCGCGAAAGCTGCTCGCACAGCGCGCGCCCCTCGCTCGTTCCGGAAAAAATCACCGGTTTCATTTGTTCTCGTACCCGCGCGGCGTGACCAGCTTGCCGCCGATGACGCGCGTCTGGCTGTTGCCAATAAACACCGTCGTGAACATGTCAACCTCCGTCTCGCGCAACTCGGCCAGCGTGCACACCGTGCCGCACTCGCCCGGCCGCCCGATGTTGCGCACATAGCCGCACGGCGTCTCCGGCGCGCGCGCCGTCAGCAGGATGTCGCACGCCTTTTTGAGGTAGTCCGCCCGCTTTTTGCTCGACGGATTGTACAGGCAGAGGCAGAAATCCGCCTGCGCCGCACACGCGAGCCGCTTTTCAATTTTCTCCCACGGCGTGAGCAGGTCGCTCAGGCTGACGACCGCAAAGTCGTGGATGAGCGGCGCGCCGAGCACCGCCGCACCGGCGCACGCCGCCGTGATGCCCGGCACCACCTCGATCTCGATGTCCGGATGCGCCGCGCACACCTCGTGCATCAGTCCCGCCATGCCGTAGACTCCCGCGTCGCCCGAGCAGATCATGGCGACCGTCTTGCCGGCCAGCGCCGCGTCGCGCGCGCTCTGGCAGCGCTCGATCTCCCGCTTCATCGGAGTTTGCAGCAGTTCCTTTCCCTCGATTAACGGGCGCACCAAATCGATATAGGTGGTGTAGCCCGCGATCACATCGCTCGCCTCTATGGCTGCGCGGGCGCGCGGCGTCATCTGATCCGCGCCGCCCGGTCCAATGCCGACGACATAAAGTTTCATCCGATCCTCCCGTCCCGCAGCTGCGGCGCCTTGCGCAAAATGGCGTCGCGGCACGTCTCCAACGCGCCGTCGCCCAGTTCGCCCTGCAAGCCGCTGAGCAGCAATCGTGCTGTCTTGTGCGCCGCCAGCCGGGCGGCGCTCTCCATTTTTTCTGTGGTTTTCCCGTCCTCTCCGTCCGAAAGCACGGCAAAATCATAGCCTATGGCGACGCGCTCCGCCGTCAGCTCGCACAGCTCCTCGATCAGCGGCAGCGCCTGCCGGTAGGCGCGCCAGCGCGCAAATTCCGCCATTTCTTCTTCGATGATCTGCTCCACCTGCCGGCGGTCGTCCGCGTTGACGTGCACATCGCGCCCGCCCATGCTGTCCATATCCAGAAACACCTCGACCTCGTCCATCTCGCGCACCGCGGGCTCGATGTCGCGCGGCATGGACAGGTCGCACACAATGGGCGGCACCTGCGCGAGCTGCGCCAGATCGTCCCGCGCGACCGTATAGTGCGGGCTTGTCGTGGCGCTCAGCAGAATGTCGCACGCCGCCGCGCACTGCATGCGCGCGCCGTAGGCCACCGCGTGGCAGCCCGCCGGGACAATCGTATGCCCGTGGTAATAAGAGCGCAGCGTCACGGTCACCTCGCACCCGCGCGCGACGAGCAGGCTGGAGGCCAGCCGCCCCATCTCGCCGTTGCCGATGACGAGCGCGCGCTTGCCGCGCAAATCGCCCGCCGCCTGCTCCATCAGGGCGACCGCCTGTCCCGCGACCGAGAGCGGCGCCGCGGACAGACGCACCTGCGTGCGGCTGCGCTTGCCCGCCGTCGCGGCGATGCGAAACAGCTGGCTCAGCTCGGCGTCCGTGCTGCCGGTTTCGTGCGCGATCTGATAGGCGCGCTTGACCTGCGAGACGATCTGATCCTCTCCGAGAATCTGGGAGCACAGGCCGCACGAGACGCGCATGAGATGGCGCGCGGCCTCGTCTCCGGCGCGCACTGCAAACAGCGCTTCCGCGCCCGGCGCGCCCGCCGCGCGGCACAGAAGGTGCGCCGGATTCAGATTGTCCGCCCCGCTCAGATACAGCTCCGTCCGGTTGCAGGTCGCCAGCAGCACGCAGCCGTCCACGCCGTCCATCTGACGGATCGCGCGGCACAGCCGCGCGACCTGGCTGCCCGTGAACGAAAACGCCTCCCGCTTGTCCATATTGGCGCTTTTCCAGTCGATGCCCGCCATGCAAATACTCAAAACTCTATCCTCCAGTTCTCACAATACATGGAAACCGTCACGCCGTCCCCCGCGGTCTTTTCCAGCAGGCAGCGCCCACCGCGCGCGGCGCGCGCCGCCGCGCGCTGGCACACATTGTCCGTTCCCGTCTTCTCTCTGACAAACGCCGACGGCGGGAAATCGCCCGGCACCGCGTCCAGCTCCGCCGCCGTATAAAACCGCGCGGGCACGTCCCACGCGCGCGCCAGCTCCAGCACGGCGGGCTCGTCCGCCTTCAGGTCGATGGACGCCACCGACGCCGCCGCGCGGCGCGAAAGCCCCAGCTGCGCCCATATCTCATGCACACGGGCGCACAGCCTGTCCGGCGGCAGTCCCCGCCGGCAGCCCACGCCGATGTGCACGATGCGCGGCACCAGCCGCAGGGTATGGGCAAACGGGCGCGCCTCCCGCTCGTAAATGGAAATCAAAATCCCGTTGTCCGGCTGTCCGGCCGTCGTGACGCCCGCCGGCAGCGCGCCGCAAATCGGAAATTCGCTGCGCAGGCCGACCTCTTCCCCGCGCAGCAGCGCGCCGGAGATGTGCTTGATCTCGCCGGTTTCGGCGACCGCACAGCCGTGCTGCACCGCCCAACTGTCCGCGGCGAACACGCCGCGCCCGTCGGTCGCCGTCGTGATGACCGGCACCGCGCCGAGCTGCGCCGCCAGCTGCTCCGCCAGCCGGTTCGCGCCGCCGATGTGGCCGGACAGCAGCGGAATGACAAACCGCCCGTTCTCGTCCACCGCGAGCACCGCCGGATCGACGTCCTTGCCGCGCACATACGGCGCCACCGCGCGCACCGCGATGCCTGTAGCGCCAACGAAAATCACCGCGCCGTCCTCCGCCATCGCGCGCCGGGCAAAGGCGTCCAGCGAGGCATACGGTTCAAAGCCCTCCGCCCGCGCGTACTGCGTCACGCGCGCCTCCGGCAGGCAGGCCGCGATGCGCGCGCCGAGCGCGCGCCCGCGCGCGGTGAACGAAATGACGCTGATGTTCACCGGCTCGCCTCGCGGTAGCCGTGCGCGAACGACGGATCGTACAGCTTGGAGCGCGCGTAATCGTCGCCCAGAAAGCCGCCGACGGTGATCAGCGCGGTCTTGGTGATGCCGTTTTCGCTCGCCGCCTGCGCCAGCCCGCCGACCGTCGTGCGGATGACCTTCTCCTCCGGCCAGGTCGCCTTGTAGACGATCGCGGCCGGCGTCTCCGGCGCGTAACCGCCCGCGATCAGCTCGGCGGACAGCTCGTCCAGCATGCCGGACGACAGGAACAGCACCATCGTGCTGCCGTGCGCCGCCAGCGAGCGGATGGACTCGCGCTCCGGCACCGGCGTGCGCCCCGCCATGCGGCTGAGAATGACCGTCTGGCTGACGTCCGGCAGCGTGTATTCCGCGCGCAGCGCCGCCGCCGCGCCGCAGAACGACGAGACGCCCGGGCAGACCTCATACGCCACGTCCTGCGCGTCCAGCCAGTTCATCTGCTCGCGGATGGCGCCGTAAATCGACGGGTCGCCCGTGTGCAGGCGCACGACGGTCTTGCCCGCGCGCGCCGCCGGGATCATGACGTCCATGACCTGCTCCAGCGTCATCGACGCGCTGTCGTGAATTTCGCAGCCCGCTTTGGTGCGCGCCAGGTGCGCCGGATTGACCAGCGAACCGGCGTAGACCACAACGTCCGCCCGCTCGAGCAGCGCCGCGCCGCGCACCGTAATCAGGTCCTCCGCTCCGGGACCCGCTCCGACAAAATGAATCATATCTGTGTGTCCTTTCCCTGTTTGACCACGACGACGGAAAAATATCCCGCGTCCGGGTCGATCTCGTCCAGCGCGCGGTACACCCGCTCGCCGGGCATGCCGCAGTTTTCCACCATCTGTGCGCGGTCGCCGCGCGCGCGCAGCTTGTCCTTCAGCTCGCCCATCGAGCGCCCCGCCTTCATGAACACCTTGTTGCCGGGGAACGCCAGGCAGGCGTCCGCGTTGCGGTAGGAGGCGGGGATGACGAGCAGCGGCTCCGCGCCCTCGCACAGCGAGTCGCCCAGCCGCGCGGCCACCGCGCAGAACGACGGCACGCCCGGAACCAGCTGCGCCTCATAGCCGCGCGCCAGCACGCGGCGGTGCACATACATGTAGGTCGAATACACGGAGGGGTCGCCGAGCGTCAGAAACGCCACCTGCCTGCCCTGCTCGAGCAGCGCGCAGATGCGCGCCGCGGCTTCTTCGTGCTTGCGGGCGAGCAGCGCCCGGTCGCGCAGCATCGGCATGTCGCACAGGAGGATTTCCTTCCCCTCCAGATAGTCGGCGGCAATCGCCTGCGCGATTTTCCCGTCCGGAACCGCAATCACATCCGATTCCCGGATGATGCGCACCGCCTTGAGCGTCATCAGCTCCGGATCGCCCGGCCCGACGCCTACGCCGTATAATACCCCTTGCTTCATCGACTGTTCTCCTGTTCCCGGCGCGCGCGTATGCCGGCCTCCGCGCCGGCGGTCTGCATCAGCACGCCGTATGTATTGGTAAAGATGACATATTCCACCGCGAACGGGCGGCCGGATTTTCCCGCCGTCCGCCGCGTCAGATGCTTCTGAATGGCCTGTGAAATGGAATCGAGTACCGGCCGGTCCATGTGCGCCCGCTGCAAAACCGCCAGGCAGGCGTCCACCGTCACGGCGTCCATCAGCGCGCGCACCGTCTCCGGCGCCGCGCCGCACAGCGCCGCGTGCGCCGCAAAAACCTCCTGTCTGGCGTCGGCATACGCCGAGTGCGTCTGGAACACGCCCGCCGCGAGCTTGATCAGCTTGCCCGCGTGTCCGACGAGCAGCACGCCGCCGAAGCCGCGATAGACCGCGTAATCCAGCGCCTCTCCGAGAAAGTTGGAGCACTTGACGCCGCGCGCGATGTCCAGCCCGAGCGCGTCGCGCGCGAAATCCTCGCCATAGTTGCCCGGGCAGAGCAGCAGCGTGCGTTCGCCCGCCGCGTACCGCGCGTCGATGTCCAGATGGATGGTATCGATGAGCGCCTGTTCGCTCATCGGCTCCACAATGCCGCTCGTGCCGAGCACGGACAGCCCGCCCACAATGCCCAGATTGGGGTTGAACGTGCGCGCCGCCACCTCCGCGCCGTGCGGGATGGAGATCTCGACGGAAAAGCCGCCGGTGTAGCCGCACGCCGCGGCCGTCTCCTCCAGCGCCCGCGCGATCTGCCGGCGCGGGCCGGGGTTGATCGCCGCCGTGCCGGCCGGCTGCGCCAGTCCCGGGCGCGTCACCCGTCCGACCCCCTCGCCGCCGTCGATTGCAATGCCGTGCGGCGCGCGGCGCACGGCGGCGTAGACGCACATGCCGTGCGTGATGTCCGGGTCGTCTCCCGCGTCCTTGCGCACCGCGCAGCGCACGCCGTCGGGCGCGCGCGTCAGATCCTCGACATCGAGCAGCAGCTCGATGCCCTTGGGCGTCATCAGCCGCACCTGCCGCACCGGCTCCCCCGTCAGCAGCGCCACCGCCGCCGCCTTGGCC
>DXIG01000029.1 GCA_019112985.1 Candidatus Butyricicoccus stercorigallinarum
ATACGCATGAAGAGAAACATGGGCGCGCTGCTGCTGTCGCTGGCGCTGCTGGCGACTGCGCTCGCGGGCTGCGGTACGGCGGATACGACGGACAACGGCGCGGCGGACGGCAACGGCTCCGGCGTGACGGACAGCAACCACGACGGCATTCTGGGCAACGACGGCACCGGGTATGACGACGGCGCGGCGGACGGCGACGGAACGACAGACGGTGACGGCACGACGAACGGAAACGGCATGACGGACGGCGCGACCAACGGCAATGGCGCGACGGACGGAGACGGCACGGTGTCCGGCGACGTGAGCAGTGCGGTCGACGACATCGGCCGCGCGGTGGAGGACGGAGCGGATGCGGTCGGAGACGCGGTCACCGGAGACGGCGCGGGAACTGCCGGCCGGGAACAGAGCAGATAACAGAAAAAGCGCCCGCGATAGGCGAAAAAACAGAAAATCCTCCGTATGGTTTCGATCATACGGAGGATTTTGCGCTGTCTGGCATGAAAACCGGCGCGCGGCTGTGCTTACTTGTTCTGCCGGGGCGGCGGTCACGGGTTTTCGCCGAGCGTGACCTGATAGCCGCTGTTCTGGATGGCGTGCATCAGCGCCTGGCCGTGCTCCTGGCCGTCCACCTCGCAGACGACGTGCACAATCGCCTCGTCGATGTCGAGATTGGCGTTGACGCGGTCGTGCTGGAACATGATGATGTTCGCGTTCTGCGCGGCGATGATGCCGGCGAGGCGTTCGAGCGAGCCGGGCACGTCCGGCATGACGATGGAGAACTTCATGTGGCGGCAGCGGGTGACCAGACCCTTTTCGACGATGCGGTGGATGAAGCTCACGTCGATGTTGCCGCCGGACAGCAGGCAGACGACTTTTTTGCCCGCGAAATCGTATTTTCCGGACAGCAGCGCGGCGAGAGAGGACGCGCCCGCCGGTTCGACGACCTGCTTGGTGCGCTCGAGCAGCAGCAGGATGGTGGAGGCGATGTCGTCGTCCGAGACGGTGATGACGTCGTCGACAAAGGCGTTGATGTGCTCCATTGTCAGCGAGCCGGGGCACTTGACGGCGATGCCGTCCGCGATGGTGTGCACCGAGTCAGACGGGTGGATGCTGTCCTGATGGAACGACTGGGCAATTGCCGGCGCGCCCTCCGCCTGCACGCCGATGACCTGAATGCGCGGGTTGATCTGCTTGACGCAGGCCGCGACGCCGGACAGCAGTCCGCCGCCGCCCGCCGGGACGAGAATGACGTCCACCGCCGGGAGATCGCGCAGGATTTCGAGGCCGATCGTGCCCTGTCCCGCCATGACGTCCTCGTCGTCAAACGGGTGGATGAACGTCGCGCCGGTCTCCTCGACGATTTCCATCGCCTTGGCATAGGCGTCGTCATAGCACGAGCCGGACAGCACGACGTTCGCGCCGTAGCCGCGGGTGGCGGACACCTTCGCAATCGGCGTGGAGCGCGGCATGCAGATGGTGGCCGGAACGCCGATGCTGCTCGCCGCGAAGGCGACGCCCTGCGCGTGGTTGCCCGCCGAGGAGGCGATGACAGAGGTCAGCGCGCCGCGCTCGGCCAGCTTCATGATCTTGTTGTAGGCGCCGCGCACCTTGAACGAGCCGGTCTTCTGCTGGTTTTCGCACTTGAGATAGACCTCAGCGCCGGTCATGCCGGAAAAGGTCGTGGAAGAGGCCAGCGGGATATAGTGAACCACAGGCTGCAAGCGCTGTGCGGCTTCGTCGATGTCTTTGATGCTAATCATGGATGTTTTGGTTCCTCCCAAAAGAATAGAAAAAGATGCGGTTTTTTCAGACTGTAATATTGTAGCACCGCGCCGGGATGATTGCAAGGCGCGGGCGCGATATTCCACGCGCGTCGGTTGAATTTCGCCGGCTTCCTTGCTATAATAAAGGTAGAACCAACAGGAAAGAGGTCTACCAAATGGCACATTACGATCTGAATACACAACAGCTGCGCGAGTATGTCGGCATCCTGCGGGCGGGGGATACGGTTTCGCTGACCGGAACGGTGTACACGGCGCGCGATGCGGCGCACAAGAAGATTCTGGCGGCGCTGGAGGCGGGCGAGGAGGTTCCGTTTGACCTGCGCGATTCCGTCGTCTATTATGCCGGCCCGACGCCCGCCAAGCCGGGGCAGGTCATCGGCTCCTGCGGACCGACGACGTCCGGCCGCATGGACCCGTTTTCCCCGACGCTGATCGAAAAGGGACAGGTCTGCATGATCGGCAAGGGCGTGCGCAACCAGGCCGTGCACGATGCGATGCAGAAATACGGCTGTGTGTACATGGTCGCCATCGGCGGCGCGGGCGCGGTCATCGCGGATTCCGTCAAGTCGCTGGAGGTTGTCGCCTACGACGAGCTGGGCTGCGAGTCAGTCAAGCGCCTGACGGTGGAGAATTTCCCGGCGATTGTCTCGATGGACGCGCAGGGCGGCAGCCTGTACGCCACCGGCATCGCGCAGTTCCGCACGGCAGAGTGAGCGGAGGGCGCTGGAGCTGCGCGCTGCTCGACATGGACGGGACGTTTTTCGACTTCCCGGCCTGCGAGCGCCGCGCGTTTTTCCTCACAATGCGCGCGTTTGACATCCCGTCGGACGAGGCCATGTACCAGCGCTACCGCGCGGTCAACCGGGCGGCGTGGAAGGAGCTGGAGGCGGGAAAGCTGACGCACGAGCAGCTGCGCCCCGAGCGCTTTCGCCGGTTGATGGCGCAGCTGGGGCGCGCGCTGCCGGACGGCGTCACGCCGGAGCAGGTCGCGGCGTTCAATGTGCAGCGCATCGCCGAGGGCGGCGTCCTGTACGACGGCGCGCGCGAGCTGTGGCAGCGCATTTTTCGGCAGTACCGCGTCTGCGTGCTGACCAATGGTTCCGATCTGACACAGCTCAGCCGGCTGGAATGCGCCGGGCTGCTGCCGTACACCCACGCCGTCGTCACGAGCCAGCGGGCGGGCGTCGGCAAGCCGGCCGCCGGAATTTTCCGCTTTGCGCTCGATGCGCTGGGTGGCCCGCCCAGGAGCGAATGCGTGATGGTAGGCGATTCGCTGGAGGCGGATATCTGCGGCGCGAAAAATTTCGGCATCGACACGATTTGGTATAATCCAACAAAAGAGCAACCAAAAACTATGCAGGTTGACAGGGAGGTGAGCGACTATGCCGCGCTGGCGGTTGCTCTGGGGCTGGAAGAATAAACACACGTTCTCAAAGCATGCCAAAATATTATCAGTTTACTAACCCCTATGGAGACGTAAGGAGATTGACAACCAACCCCCGTTGCGATACAATACAATTTGTTAGGAGTAGTTTGTTAAGAATAAGACAAACTTTCAATGCAGGGAAAGGGAGAATTGTTCATGAGAAGCTTTGAAACTGACGTACAGTTAATCAAATATAAGGTTCTGCGCGCCGTGGCGGAGCGCGCCTTGCAGGAGCGGCTGGATGATTGCTATTATACCGTACCGCAGGAGGTCATCCCGGGGAAAAAGGCGACCATGCGCTGCTGTGTGTACAAGGAGCGCGCCATTGTCGGCGAGCGCGTACATAACGCCCTCGGCGGCGACCGCGACAGCCATGTCATCGAGGTCATCGACATCGCCTGCGACGAGTGCCCGGTCGACCGCTATTCGGTCAGCAACTCGTGCCGCGGCTGTCTGGCGCACCGCTGCATGAAGGTCTGCCCGCGCGGCGCGATCAGCAAGGGCGACGACGGACGCGCGAAGATCGATCCGGAGAAGTGCATCCACTGCGGACGCTGCGCGAAGGTATGTCCTTATGGCGCGATTACGGAAAACGTCCGCCCGTGCGAGCGCAGCTGCAAGGTCGGCGCGATCAAGATGAACGACCAGCAGAAGGCGGAAATCAACTATGACAAGTGCATCAGCTGCGGCGCCTGCGTCACCCAGTGCCCGTTCGGCGCGGTGGTGGACAACTCCTATATGGTAGACGCCATCAAGCTGATTCAGCAGGCGGATCACCGCGGTTATTATACGGTAGCGATTGTCGCGCCGGCGATCGCGTCCCAGTTCAAGGGCGCCACCGTCGGACAGGTCAAGCAGGCGCTGCGGCACCTCGGCTTCCACGACGTCGTCGAGGCGGCGCTCGGCGCGGACATGGTCGCGAAGAAGGAATCGCGCGAGCTGGCGGAAAAGGGCTTTTTGACCTCGTCCTGCTGCCCGGCGTTCGTCCGTTACATCCGTCAGCATGTGCCGGAAATGGCGGAGCATATTTCCCACAACCTCTCCCCGATGGCAGAGGTGGGCAGATACATCAAGGAAAACAGCGCATGGCCGATCAAGACGGTCTTCATCGGGCCGTGCACGGCGAAGAAATATGAGCAGAAGCTGGATACGGTCAAGCCGTGGATCGACTGCGTCATCACCTTCGAGGAGCTGCAGGCGCTGCTGGACGCAGCGGGACTGCCGCCGGAGGAGCAGGGCGAACTGCCGTCGGACGACGCATCCTACTTCGGCCGCGTGTTCGCGCGCTCCGGCGGTCTGACCGAGGCGGTCGCGCAGAGCATCAAGGAGCAGAACATCGACTTCGAGCCGAAGGTCGCTGTGTGCAGCGGCATCGAGCAGTGCAAGGTCGCGCTGCTCAAGGCGAAGATGGGCAAGCTCGCCGAGAACTTCATCGAAGGCATGGCCTGCGAGGGCGGCTGCATCAACGGCGCAGGCGCGATCAGCCACACCCCGAAGGACAAGCTGATGGTAGACAACTATGCCAAGGAGAGCCGCAAGGAAGGCGTCAACATGTCGGTCGGCAGCTACGAGACCAAGTTCTGAGATCAATCGAAAATTCCGGCGCGCCGGGAGCAATCGCTCCCGGCGCGCTTTTTGTGTGTTCGGCCGGCTGTCCGGCGCATAGGATAGGGGAGATCGAAAAAACCGAAAGAGAGGAGCGGGAGCATGCCTGTGGTCTTTTTGAGCCCGTCGACGCAGGAGTTTAATCTGTATTACGACGGAAATGGGTCGGAAGAATACTATATGAACCGCATTGCGGACGAAATGGTGCCGTATCTCGAGGCGTCCGGCATCACGGTCGCGCGCAACACGCCGGAGGACACGGCGCTGACCAGCGCGCAGAAATCCAACGCGGCGGGCGCGCAGCTGCATCTGGCGCTGCATTCCAACGCCGCGCCGGAGGAGCTGTCCGGCCAGCTGCGCGGCACGGACGTCTACTATTATACGGGCAGCGCGCAGGGCGAGCGCGCCGCCGACATCATCGCCAACAATTTCAGCCTGATCTCGCCCACGCCGCAGCTGGTGGACACCATCCCGACGACGCGGCTGGCCGAGCTGCGCCGCACCGCCGCGCCCAGCGTGTTGGTGGAAATCGCGTATCACGACAACCCGGACGACGCCAACTGGATTCGCGGCAACATTCGCGACATCGCGCGCAATCTGTCCGTGTCGGTCGCGGATTTCTTTGCCGTTCCGTTCCGGCAGCCGTAACCGTGGCGCGGCTTCGCCGCCTGCTGCCGGCGGCGCTCTGTCTGCTGCTGGCGGCCGCCGGGTACCGCCTGACCGACGGGCGCGCCGTCCCGGCGGAGGGCACGATCCGGTATGTGGCGTTTGATGTGCCCGCCGCGGCGCTGTCGCGCGCGCTGGAGGCGGATGTGCGCACGGAGGGCGAGATCGACTGGGTCGACCTGCTGGCCGCGCTCGCCTGCCGGTACGGCGGCGACTGGTCAAACTACCGGCAGACGGATCTGGACGCGGCCGTCGCCGAGCGCGAGCGCGGGCAGAACACAGCGGAGCAGAGCGCGTATTATGCCTATTACCGCGCGGCGTATGGCGCGGTGCTGGATGGTCTGGTGGGCGATTTTTCCGAGCAGCAGACGGACGGCGCGGGCAATCTTGTCTGGAACCGGCAGTACGGGCTGAAGGCGTTCTGCCCGATTGCGGCGGGCTTTTGCTACAGCGAATCGGACGATTTCGGCGCGGCGCGCAGCTATGGGTATCGACGCCGTCATCTGGGGCACGATATGATGGGGCTGACCGGCACGCCGATCGTCGCCGTGGAGTCGGGCACGGTCGCCGTGCTCGGCTGGAACCAGTACGGCGGCTGGCGCGTGGGCATTCGCAGCGACGACGGGCGGCGCTACTGGTACTATGCGCACCTGCGGCAGAACCGCCCGTATGCCGCCGGGCTCGCGGAGGGACAGCGCGTGCGCGCCGGGGACGTCATCGGCTATATGGGGCGCACGGGCTATTCCGCGACGGAAAACGTCAGCAATCTCGTCACGCCGCACCTGCACATCGGGCTGGAGCTGATTTTTGACGAGAGCCAGTTCGAGTCGGACAATGAGATCTGGGTGAATCTGTATCCGCTCATGCAGGTGCTGGCGCGGCACACCTGCGAGACGGTGCGGGCGGCGGACGGCGAGCACACCCGGCGCTATGCCTTTGAGGAGGGAACGGCGTGAACAGACATCACAGATGGGAGGTCGTGCTGCTCGCCTGCCTGCTGGCCGCGGCGGGCGTCTGCCTGTCGCGCGGCAGGGCAAAGCAGGCCTCCGCCGCGATGGAGGCCGTCGCCGTGCCCGTCGCGATGTACCACAGCGTGACGGACGAGGGCGATTCGCCGGGACAGTATGTGATTTCTCCGTCCATGCTGGAGCGCGACCTGGCGTATCTGTCGGCGCGCGGCTATCAGACGGTCACGGTCGCCGATCTGGCCGCCTACGCGGCCGAGGGCGGCGCGCTGCCGGAAAAGCCGGTGATGCTGACATTTGACGACGGCTACTACAACAATTACAGCAACGTATTTCCGCTGCTTCAGAAGTATCGTATGCGCGCGGTGCTGTCGCCGGTCGGCGCGCTGACCGAGCAGTTTACCGCGAGCGGCGACACGGGGCACGAGATCTGGTCGTACTGCACGGGCGCGCAGCTCAGGGAGATGGCCGATTCCGGGCTGGTGGAGATACAGAATCATTCGTATGACTTTCACGAGCTGCGCCCGCGGCGCGGCTGCCTGCGCCGGGAGGGGGAGAGCGAGGCGGAATACCGCGCGATATTTGTGCGCGACACCGAGCGGGCGCAGGCGCTGTTTGCCGCGCTCGGCATCCCGGCGCCGGTCTGCTATACCTATCCCTACGGCGCGCGCAGCGAGGAGACGGACGCGCTGGTCGCGCAGTGCGGCCTGATTGCGACGCTGAGCTGCGAGGAGGGCGTGGCGCGCATCACGCGCGACCCGGCGTGCCTGACTGGCATCCGGCGCTGCAACCGCGACGGGCGCGTGACGAGCGAACAGTTTTGGGGCGAGCTGCTCGCCCAGGCGGAGGAGGGGAACTGACATGCGCTGGGAGGAGAAACGGCGTTTTGAGGGACAGCGGTGCAAATCCGGCTGCCGCATCGTCGATCTGCGGTGTAAGGAGGTCATTTGCATCGGGGACGGCAGCCGGCTGGGCTTTGTCAGCGATGTGGAAATCGACACCTGCACGGGGCGGCTGGTCGCGCTCGTCGTGCCGGGGCGCGGGCGGCTGTCGCTTTTGGGCAGGCGTGCGGACTGCGTCATCCCGTGGGAGGCGATCCGGCGCATCGGCGACGATATCATCCTGACCAGCTTTTGCCCGCAGCCGTGCTGCCCGCCGCCCGGGCGGGAGGAGCGGCGGTGCGACTGAGGAAATTTGCCGCCGAAGCAAAAATTTTGCTTGCGTTGCCGCAGGCGGTATGGTAAAATCAAAAGGTATGAAAAATACACACGCATCGGGAGACGCGGCGTGGTGCCCCGGAGACGGGGTCGCCGCCGAAAAGGAACGATGCGGAGGAAAAACTAAGGAGGATATTCAAATGTCAGTTATTTCTATGAAGCAGCTGCTGGAAGCAGGCGTACACTTCGGTCATCAGACCAGAAGATGGAATCCGAAAATGGCGCAGTACATTTTCACCGAGAGAAACGGGATCTATATCATCGACCTGCAGAAGACCGTCAAGAAGCTGGAGGAAGCGTATTTCTTCGTCCGCGACACCGCAGCGGCGGGTGAGTCCATCCTGTTCGTCGGCACCAAGAAGCAGGCGCAGGACGCGATCCGCGAGGAGGCCGAGCGCGCAGGCATGTTCTATGTCAACGCGAGATGGCTGGGCGGCATGCTGACCAACTTCTCCACCATGCGCACCCGTATCGCGCGCCTGAACCAGCTGCAGAAGATGCAGGAGGACGGCACGTTCGATCTGCTGCCCAAGAAGGAAGTCATCAAGCTCCAGCTCGAGATCGCC
>DXIG01000030.1 GCA_019112985.1 Candidatus Butyricicoccus stercorigallinarum
TAGTTCAACCCGTATTGATCCATATTCTTCATATATTCCGGCATATCCTCTTCATATACCACAGTTGTGATCTCATGTGGGTTGTTCTCTCGCTGCCAATAGAAAAATACCGCTGTGCTGCATGCCGCGATGGTCACTGCCGCCATAGATACGATCAGCGCCCTCCAAAACAATTCCCGACACTGCCGGACGCCTGCAATTTCCTGTTCCGGCACATCGCGCAGCATCTCAGCCGCCATCTCCTCCGGGCTGCCGAACGCCTCCAGAAAATCCTCATACGTGGCATCCGGACAATCGTCCAGAAAAACCCCAATCATCTGCTTCAGTTTGCCCATCAGCCGGTGTTTCTGTCTCCTGCCGCAGATCAGCTTCCTGCCCGTCTGCTTCAGGTACATCTGCGCCGCTGTATTCCTGCTGTCCATACGTCTCCCTTTCAGATGTCAAAATGGTTTCCATGCCAGCAGAAAACTTGTCGAACAGCGCCCGCAAATCGGCCAGATAGTTCTGACCTCGTTTGGTGATGGCGTAGTACTGCCGCCTTCTGCCGTCTGGCGCAACGCGCTTTTTTCGCTCCTCGATATATCCAAAGCCCGCCATCCGGTAGATGATGGAATATGGGAATACGACGTGAATCATGCCGCCGCTGCGGCGCTTGAGCTCCTCCGGGATTTCCCCAATATACATTTCGCGCTCATCGAGCAAAAAAAGCACCAGCATCTCCGCAACAGCTTTTTTCAGATTGTCTTCCATTCCGGCGACCGAGCCGCTGCGCTCCGGCAGACCGCTCACATTTGGTTTTCTCGCCATATCAGTCATCCTCTCCGCTTTGTTACGCGTTTGTTACGCATTGGTTACGTATTTGTTACGTATAGTATAACGGATTTTTTTCGCGCTATCAACAACGGAAAAAGGTTTTTTATTAAAAATTACTGCGGCACAAAAGCAATCCCCGTCTGTCTATCCTTGATAAACAAACGGGGATTCCAATCGGTTTCTCTTTCGTTTTGCGTTTGCTCCGCAGCGAAAGCGGATGGAGCTCAATCCGGGTTCAGGCTGTTTGCCGCTGCCAGCGCTTCGTCAAACGTCTCGTATTCTGTCAGGCCGGCCTGATCTCCCAGCTCGTCGGTTGCATGTGCAGCAAATTCCACCTGCATCTCGTCGATATGCTGGAGCTTCCACAGACCGTCCTCTTTGACCATCGTGGCCGTCATGGTATTCTGATTGATCGGAGCGGAAATCTCCAATTTACCATTGTCGTTTGTTTCGATCCAGTTTCCCCATACCCGGCATACGGCCTTTACGGTTGCCGTCTGTCCGTCTTCGCTGATGCTTACGTTAGAAAACGTACAGTCCAGCACGCCTCCATCTGCCAGATAACTGACTTCACGCTTTCCGATCTCGCGGAGTATCTTTTCATTTGTTTCTTTATACGTTTGACGGCAAACATTGCTCTCGGCATAATACTGATCCATTTTGGCGTCAAACGCATCGATATACGCCTGAAGCTGCTGCTCTGTCAGCAGATCCGTCTTGCCATTTTCTGATTCAAACTGGCCAATCTGATACGAAATCTCCTGAGAGCCGATAAACGCCTCTTTTACCGCCTCTGCTTCCGGCGATGTCTGCGTATCCGCCCATGCGGTTCCACCGATCAAACAGGCGCTTACCAGAGACACCGCCAACGCTCGCTTCCATTGTTTCATCGCAACACGTCCTTTCTCAATCATTCCGCTTCTGTTATTTCTTTCCTGATGTTATATTTTATTATAATTGCGAAATATATTTTTCCAACCGCACATTATAAAATTTTTGTAAACTTTTTATAAAAAATATTTATTTGAATCGCAAAAAAATTGGTAGAGCACAAATCCGTTTATTTTTTGCTATGCGTTGCTCTCAAACGTTCAGTTTACCCGCCCTTTTCGCAGCTTTTCACGTTCTTTCCGGCAAAGCGCAAAACGCCCCCGCCTGCCGCAGCAGACGGGGGTGCTTGCTGTTCTCCCGCTCTGTCCCAAGCGGGGTTCATCTGGTCGCGGCCGCGCCGCCTATCGGTTCTCCCCGGCGTCGGCGTGATCGTCCGGCTTCGCCCGCTTTTCCTTCCGGCCAGCGCGGCGGTCGTCCCTGCACACGATGCGCAGCGCCCGCATGAGGTACACGCCGAGCGCGCCGAGAAACACGAGCAGCGCGACATTGACCACCTGGGTCACAATCGCCCACAGATTTCCGATATCCATGTTCGGATGCCTCCTCTCTCCCGTCCGCCGGTGCGGCGCGGGACGTCTGTCAGTCCATGTAACAGTTTCTTCTATTTCTATTATACCAAAAAAGCACGCCGGTTCAATCGCATCCGGAAAATTTTTTTATAACGCAAAACGCCCCCGCCTGCCGCAGCAGACGGGGGAGAAATCATGCAGTTTTGCGCGCTTACTTAAGCACAGCGCCCTTGTTGGCGGAGGTGACCAGCCGCGCATAGCGCGCCAGCCAGCCGCTCTTGATCTTCGGCTCCTTGGGAACAAAGGCCGCGCGGCGCTTGGCAAATTCCTCGTCGGACACCTTCGCGTTGACCGCGTGCGCCGGGATGTCGATCTCGATGATATCGCCCTCCTGGAGCAGGCCGATCTCGCCGCCCATCGCGGCCTCCGGGCAGACGTGGCCGATAGACGCGCCGCGGGACGCGCCGGAGAAGCGGCCGTCGGTGATCAGCGCGACGTCCTTGTCCAGCTTCATGCCGGCCAGCGCGGAGGTCGGGTTGAGCATCTCGCGCATACCCGGGCCGCCCTTCGGGCCCTCGTAGCGGATGACGACGACGTCGCCCTTGTTGATCTTGCCGCCGTAGATCGCCTCGATGGCCTCTTCCTCGCTGTCAAACACGCGCGCCGGGCCGGAATGCTGCATCATCTCCGGGGCGACCGCGCTCTGCTTGACCGCGCAGCCTTCCTTGGCGATGTTGCCCCACAGGATGGCGATGCCGCCGGTCTGCATGTACGGGTTGTCGATCGGGCGGATGACCTCCGGGTTGGTGTTGTAGCAGTTGGCGATGTTTTCGCCGACCTTCCTGCCCGTCGCGGTGATCTGATCCAGCTCGATCAGGTTCTTTTTGGACAGCTCGTTCATGACGGCGTAGATGCCGCCCGCCTCGTTGAGCTCCTGAATATAGGTGCGGCCCGCCGGCGCCAGGTGGCACAGGTTGGGCGTGCAGGCGGAAATCTCGTTCAGCTTGTTCAGATCCAGCTCCAGACCCGCCTCGTGCGCGATGGCCAGCAGGTGCAGCACCGTGTTGGTGGAGCAGCCGAGCGCCATTTCACACTCCAGCGCGTTGTGGATGGATTTTTCCGTGATGATATCGCGCGGCTTGATGTCCTTTTCCAGCAGCTCCATGATCTTCATGCCCGCGTGCTTGGCCAGCTGGATGCGGTCGGAATAGACCGCCGGAATCGTGCCGTTGCCCGGCAGCGCCATGCCGATCGCCTCGCACAGGCAGTTCATGGAATTCGCCGTGTACATACCGGAGCAGGAGCCGCAGCCCGGGCAGGAATGCTGCTCGATGTCGGTCAGCTCCGCGTCGTCGATCAGCTCCGCCTTGCGCGCGCCCACCGCCTCGAAGGTGTAGGACAGCGAGACGTTTTCGCAGTTATGGCGTCCCGCCAGCATCGGGCCGCCGGAGCAGACGATCGCCGGGATATTCAGGCGCGCCGCCGCCATGACCATGCCCGGCACGATCTTGTCGCAGTTCGGGATGAGCACGAGCGCGTCAAACTGATGCGCCTGGGCGAGCGTCTCGACGGAGTCCGCAATCAGCTCGCGCGACGGCAGCGAAAACTTCATGCCGATGTGACCCATCGCAATGCCGTCGCAGACGCCGATGGCCGGGACGAGAATCGGCGTGCCGCCCGCCATGCTGACGCCGGTCTTGACCGCGTTGGCGATTTTGTCCAGATTGATGTGACCCGGGATGATCTCACTGTAAGCGGAAACGACGCCGATGAGCGGGCGGTTCATTTCCTCCTCGGTCAAGCCGGTCGCACGCAGCAGCGAGCGATGCGGCACGCGCTCGACACCCTGCGTGACGTGATGACTTCTCAAATTCATAGGGGTACCTCCTGACAGGCGGCAGCGCCGCCGATTAAAAAACGGGGACGGAGACCTGATGTCCCATCCCCGTTTGTCTGTTGCATGTGATGCGCGATCTGTGTCTTACTTCTTGAGCCAGGACATCATGCCGCGCAGCTCCTTGCCGACTTCCTCCAGCTGGGACTCCGCTTCCATCTGACGGGTCGCCAGGAACTTGGCGCGTCCGCCCGCACGGTTCTCCTGAATCCACTCAGAAGCGAACGTGCCGTCCTGGATCTCGCGCAGAATCTGCTTCATTTCCTTGCGGGTCTCCTCGGTGATGATGCGGCGTCCGGTGCGGTAGTCGCCGTACTCCGCGGTGTCGGAGATGGAGTAGCGCATCTTCGCAAAGCCGCCCTCGTTGATGAGGTCGACGATCAGCTTCATCTCATGTACGCACTCGAAGTATGCGTTCTCCGGCGCGTAGCCCGCCTCGACCAGCGTCTCAAAGCCGGCCTTCATCAGCTCGCAGACGCCGCCGCACAGGACAGCCTGCTCGCCGAACAGGTCGGTCTCGGTCTCGGTGCGGAACGTGGACTCGATGATGCCCGCGCGGCCGCCGCCGATGCCGGAGGCGTATGCCAGCGCGATGTCCAGCGCCTTGCCGGAGGCGTCCTGCTCCACGCAGGCCAGGCACGGAACGCCGTGACCCTCGACATACTGGCTGCGGACGGTGTGACCCGGGCCCTTGGGCGCGATCATGATGACGTCGACATCCTTCGGCGGGATGATCTGCTTGAAGTGAATGTTGAAGCCGTGCGCGAACGCCAGCACGTTGCCCGATTCCAGATTCGGCTCGATGACATCCTTATAGATATCCGCCTGCTTTTCATCCGGGCACAGCATCATGATGATATCGCCGGCCTTGGCCGCCTCCGCCGGGGTCATGACCTTCAGGCCGTAGCCCTCCGCCTTCGCGGTGTGGCGGGAGCCCGGACGCAGGCCGACGACGACATCGACGCCGGAGTCCTTCAGGTTCATCGCGTGCGCGTGACCCTGGGAGCCAAAACCAATGATCGCAACCGTCTTGCCGTCCAGCAGGGACAGGTTGCAGTCTACATCGTAAAACATCTTTACTGTTGCCATTTTGCTTTCCTCCTACTTTGCGGACCAATTGTCCGTCAACTCGTTTATTATAAAATAATACGAGGGACAAATCAAGTCTGCGGCCGGATAAAATCCGCTCAGCCGTCGATTTTGTCCTTGTGTACCGCCGTCACGCCGGTGCGGCTGGATTCCACAATATCGAAGTTTCCGATGACGGACAGGAAGGTCTCGATGCGCGACGGCGTGCCGTCCATGCGGACGATGATGCTCTCGTCGCTCGAATCGACGACATCCGCCTTGTACACGCTGCAAAGCTCGCGCACCGCGTCGCGGTCGCTGGCGCTGCCGTGAATCTTGACCAGCACCAGCTCCCAGCAAAATGCCTCGTCTTCCTCAATGTGCACGACCTCGATGCACTCCTCTAACTTTGCCATCTGCTTGAGCACCTGTCCGAGCGTGTATTCATCTCCGATTACGACGATGGTGATGCGCGAAACGGCGGCATCCGTCGTCGGGGATACGGTCAGGGAATCGATGTTAAAGCCGCGGCGTCCGAACAGGCTGGACACGCGCGCCAGAACGCCGGAGCGGTTCTGTACGAGGGCCGAAATAATATATTTTTCCATTGTTTACCTCCCTCAATCCACCACAACGCTGTTGATGGTCTCGCCCGCCGGGATGAACGGCAGAACGCGCTCGTCCTTGTCGACAACCGCGTCGATGATCACCGGGCCGTCGGCCTGCAGCGCCTCGCGCAGCGCCGCCTCTACCTGTGCCAGCGTCTCGCAGCGAACGCCCTTCGCGCCGAACGCCTCCGCCAGCTTGACAAAGTCCGTCTTTCTGTGCGGGTCGGTGTTGGAATAGCGGTGTCCGTAGAACGAGGTCTGCCACTGACGAACCATGCCGAGCACGGCGTTGTCGACAATAACCGTGACAACCGGCAGGTTGTAGCTGACCGCGGTGCACATTTCATTCAGGTTCATGTGGAAGCTGCCGTCGCCGGTGATGTGCACCACCTTGCGGTCAGGGCGCGCCGTCTTCGCGCCGATGGCCGCGCCGTAGCCGTAGCCCATGGTGCCCAGGCCGCCGGAAGAAAGGAAGGTGCGCGGCGTCTCGCGGCCGGCGAACTGCGCCGCCCACATCTGGTGCTGTCCGACGTCGGTGACGACGATATCGTCCTTGCTCAGCAGCGCGTCGATCGTCCGCATCAGCTGGTGCGGGCGGATGACCGAGTCGTCGTCCTTCGGGCGGTAGTCCATGCGCTTCTTCCAGGTCGCGATCTGCTCCTTCCACGGGATGTGCTCCGCGTGGTCGATGAGCGGGAGAACCGCCTCCAGAACGTCGCGCACGTCGCCGATGACGTTGTGATCGACTTCAATGTTCTTGTTTACCTCCGCCGGGTCGATATCGACCTGTACGATTCTGGCAGAGGTCGCAAAGTCGCCCATCTTCGTGGCGACGCGGTCGGAAAAGCGCGTGCCGAGGGCGATGAGCAGATCCGCCTTGTCGGCGGCGCGGCCGGCGGAGACCCATCCGTGCATGCCGATCATGCCCATGTTCAGCGGATCGTCGCACTTGAGCGCGCCGATGCCCATCATCGCGTGGCACGCCGGGATGTCCGCGCGGTGAATCAGCTGCTCGAGCAGCTCGGACGCGCCGGACGAGATGACGCCGCCGCCGAAGAAGATGACCGGGCGCTCGCTCGCGTTGATCATGTCCGCCATCTTCTTGATCTCGTCGTGGTGAATCTGCGGATGCGGGCGCGGCTGTACGGCCGGCTTGTGCTCAAATTCGCACATCGCCGCCGTGACATCCTTCGGGATGTCGATCAGCACCGGGCCCGGACGTCCGCTCATGGCGATTTCAAACGCCAGGCGGATGGTGTCCGCCAGCTCCTCGACCTTGCGGACGACGAAGTTGTGCTTGGTGATCGGCATGGTGATGCCCGCGATGTAGACCTCCTGGAAGCTGTCGCGGCCGATGAGCGCCGTGCCGACGTTGCCCGTGATGGCGACCATCGGAATGGAGTCCATGAACGCCGTCGCGATGCCGGTGACCAGATTGGTCGCGCCCGGGCCGGAGGTGGCCAGACAGACGCCGACCTTGCCGGTCGCGCGGGCATAGCCGTCCGCCGCGTGGGAAGCACCCTGCTCGTGCGCCGTCAAGACATGACGGATGCGATCGGAGTACTTATACAGTTCGTCGTAAATATTGAGCACTGCGCCGCCCGGATAGCCGAAAATGGTGTCCGTACCCTGCTCCAGCAGTGTCTCAATGAGAATCTGTGAACCATTGAGTTTCATGTTCTATCTCTCCTGAAAAGTATTTGTGTCCGGCGCGCGTCCGAATGCCAGCCTTCCGGCGGCGCGCCGATAAGGGCAAATAAAAAAGTCCTCGCCTCCTGAAAAGAGACAAAGACCATGCTCTGCGGTACCACTCTTATTGCCGCCAAAAACAGCGGCCACCTCAACACATCAGTGCAGACCTGCACGTAATGCTCGCCCGTTAACGGAGGCTGACCCGATTCCGGTTAATAAGGCGCATGCCCGTTCGCCCGAACTGCTCACGGATGACGTTCGCTTTTCCTCCCCTGCTGCCTCACACCGGACGGCAGCTCTCTGAAAGCTTCGGAAAAGTTACTCCTTCCGATCTCTGCATTTCGCTGTCTGATTAGATTTAATTATATCCGGTATTTCAAAAATG
>DXIG01000031.1 GCA_019112985.1 Candidatus Butyricicoccus stercorigallinarum
AAATCTGTTCAAACACAGGCTTTCCCTTCTTTTCTGACAAATCCTCGCGGAAAAATGACCCGCGTTACCAGTATACCGTCGTCCAGCGCGCGATGTCAACGCCTGTTCTTTTATGCTTTGACATCCGGCGGCACAGATGCTATCATAGAACCAGTTTGAGTGTTTCAAAACCGTTTCAAAAAAGGGAGGCGCAGTCCTGACTTGGATATTTCCATCTTATATACGCAAATTGTCATCATGTTCCTGCTGATGGGCGTCGGCGCGATTTGCTACCGGCGCGGCATCGTCACCGAAGAGGGCTCTGGGCAGATGTCCACGCTCATCATGACCTTCGTCGCGCCGTGCGTCATCATCCACTCCTTCTGCCGCTCGTTTGACCCTGCCATGCTGAACAAGCTGATCCTGTCGTTCGGCCTGTCCGTGCTCCTGCTCGCCGTCAGCATCGCGCTCGCCACGCTGGTGTTCCGCAAGGGCAGCGCAGACTACGCGGACAAGCGCCTGTGCGTCATCTTTTCCAACAACGGCTTTATGGCGCTGCCGCTGTTACAGGCGCTGTACGGCGACGACGGCGTCTTCATCGGCTCGATCAACATCGTCGCCACCAACATCCTCATCTGGACTTACGGCGTCTGGCTGCTCTCGCGCGCGAGCGGGCGCGCCTCCGGCGTCAACTGGCGAAAGATCGTGCTCAATCCGGGCACCATCGGCTTTTTCATCGGTCTGGCGATTTTCCTGACCTCGTTCCAGCTTCCGGAGATTCTGGGCAGCACGGTCAGCTTTCTGGCCGATCTGAACACGCCGCTCGCCATGATCGTGCTCGGCGTCTATCTG
Source organism: Candidatus Butyricicoccus stercorigallinarum (assembly GCA_019112985.1). GTDB lineage: Bacteria > Bacillota > Clostridia > Oscillospirales > Butyricicoccaceae > Butyricicoccus_A > Butyricicoccus_A stercorigallinarum. Next base: position 832 of record DXIG01000031.1, read on the forward strand.
GCGCAGTCCAACCTGAGGGAGAGCCTGCGCGACCGCTCCATGTATCTGGTCGCGCTGTTCCGCCTGGCCGCCATCCCGCTGCTCGGCATCGCGCTGCTCCTGCTGCTGCCGTTTGACCGCAGCGTCTGCTCGGTGCTCATCATCAGCATCTCCATGCCGTGCGCCGTCGCCTCCTCCATGTTCGCCCAGATGTACGGCACGAACTACCGCTACTCCAGCCGGATCATCGCGTTTTCCACGCTGCTCTCCGCTGCCACCATGCCCCTCGTGCTCAGCCTGTATCAGATGCTCGTGTAAAAGAGAAAAGCCGGACGACTGCACATCGTCCGGCTTTTTTCATGCGGGAATCACAGGCTTGCGCTGCCCGGAAACGCCTGCGTGCGGATGGGCTGGAACGCCGACTTGCCCTGCCCGCAGACCGGGCAGTGAAAGCTCTCGGTCACATGAGACCACGGGACGCCGACGCCGACGTCCTGCTTCGGCTCGCCGTGCACCGGGTCGTAGACATACCCGCACACCGAGCAGCTGTAGCGCCGCATATCGCTCTGCATCTGACATCGCTCCTTTCGCACCGTCAGTTTGCCCGGCGCGGGCGGCGGCTATACGCGGCTCACAGGTCGATTTCCAGCGCGACCGGGCAGTGGTCGCTGCCCATGATGTCGGTCAGAATTTCCGCCTTCTGAATTTTGTCCGCGATGCGGTTGGACACGAGGAAATAATCGATGCGCCAGCCCGCATTGTTCTGCCGCGCCTTGAAGCGGTACGACCACCAGCTGTACATGCCGGTCGCGTCGGGATACAGATAGCGAAAGCTGTCGGTAAAGCCGGACGCCAACAGCTCGGTCATCTTGGCGCGCTCCTCGTCCGAAAAGCCCGCATTGCCGCGGTTGGTCTTGGGATTTTTGAGGTCGATTTCCTCGTGCGCGACGTTCAGGTCGCCGCAGAGAATCACCGGCTTGACCGCGTCCAGCTCGTTGAGATAGTCGCGGAAATCGTCCTCCCACTGCATGCGGTAATCGAGGCGCTTGAGCTCGTTCTGCGCGTTGGGCGTGTAGCACGTGACCACAAAATAATCGTCGTATTCCGCCGTAATCAGCCGTCCCTCGTGGTCGTGGACATCCATGCCCATGCCGCAGACGACGGACAGCGGCTTTTTCTTTGTAAACAGCGCCGTGCCGCTGTAGCCCTTTTTGTCCGCGCTGTTCCAGTATTCCTCATAGCCCGCGCAGTTGACCTGCGCCTGTCCCGGCTGCATCTTGGTCTCTTGCAGGCAAAAAACGTCCGCATCCTGCGCGTCAAAGACGTCCTGAAAGCCCTTGCCCAGGCAGGCGCGCAGGCCGTTGACATTCCATGAAATCAGTCTCATTCCGATCCTCCTCCGGCAATTTCCTGTTTGCTGACGCTATTGTACCATACCGGAGCGGAGATCACAACATGGGCGCCGTCAGCCGAAGTCGTGCCGCGCGCCGCCGTCGCTTTTCTCCATCGGACAGCGCATACGGAAATTCCGCAAGCTGCGCGGACTGTCGCAGGAACAGCTGGCCGAAACAGTCAACCTTTCGGTGACGCATATGAGCCACATCGAGACGGGAAACACCAAGCTCAGCCTACAGGTATTTGCAGACCTGGCCGGTGCGCTGGATGTGTCCGCAAATGATCTGCTGGGCGGCGTCCACGCAAGGCAGATTGCCGTATCCGAGCTGGCCGAGCTTCTCGGCTCGTGTTCCGCGCAGCAGGCGCGGGCCATCGCG
>DXIG01000032.1 GCA_019112985.1 Candidatus Butyricicoccus stercorigallinarum
ACACAAGGGAGGCTTTTGTGCCGCACCTGCAAAACAGCGCTTTGCAAGGGAGGCAGGTGCTGTACCTGCACAATAGTGGTTTTCAAAGGAGATTTTTGTGCCGCGTCTATAAAGCAATACCTTTCCCGCCGGACAAAGCCAAAGCCCGGACTTGTTTTGTCCGGGCTTATGGGTGCGCTCCTGTACAGGAGCGCAAAGATCGTTTCTTTTGCCCCGCTTTTCTTTTCGCAAAGAAAAGCGGGCGGGAGGGTTAGAATTCACACTTTTTGGCGATGTAATCCTTGACCTCGGCGACCGGGATGCGAATCTGCTCCATGGTGTCGCGGTCGCGGACGGTGACACAGCCGTCGGTTTCGGTCTCGAAGTCGACGGTGATGCACATCGGCGTGCCGATTTCGTCCTCACGGCGGTAGCGCTTGCCGATGGAACCGGCTTCGTCGTAATCCACATTGAAATACTTGGCCAGCTCCTGATAGATCGGCATGGCCTGATCGTGCAGCTTTTTGGACAGCGGCAGCACAGCGGCCTTATAAGGCGCCAGCGCCGGATGCAGGCGCAGGACGACGCGGACATCGTCATTGCCCTTCTTATCCTGTCCGACCACTTCTTCGTCATAGGCATCGCACAGGAAGGCCAGCGCGACGCGGTCCGCGCCGAGCGACGGCTCGATGACATACGGAATATACTTGGTATTGTCTTCCTGATCGAAATATTCCATCGAGACGCCGGACGTCTTCTGATGCTGGGTCAGGTCGAAGTCAGTGCGGTCCGCAATGCCCCAGAGCTCGCCCCAGCCGAACGGGAACAGGAATTCAATATCCGTGGTCGCGTTGGAATAATGCGACAGCTCTTCCTGCTCATGGTCGCGCAGGCGCATGTTTTCTTCCTTCATGCCGAGCGACAGCAGGAAGTTTTTGCAGGCATCCTTCCAATAGGCAAACCATTCCAGATCGGTGCCCGGCTTGCAGAAAAATTCCAGCTCCATCTGCTCGAACTCACGGGTGCGGAACGTAAAGTTGCCCGGCGTGATTTCGTTGCGGAACGATTTGCCGACCTGACCGACGCCGAAGGGAATCTTGCGGCGGGTGGTGCGCTGAATGTTCTGGAAGTTGACAAAAATACCCTGTGCGGTTTCCGGACGCAGGAACAGCTCGCTCTTGGCGTTTTCCGTGACGCCCTGGAACGTCTTGAACATCAGGTTAAACTGACGGATGTCGGTGAAGTTATGGCCGCCGCAGTCCGGGCAGGGGATGTTCTTTTCCTTGATGAACTCCATCATCTGCTCGTTGCTCCAGCCGGCGGGATTGACGCCGGTGGTATCTTCAATCAGCTGATCGGCGCGGTGACGGGTGTGGCAATCCTTGCAATCCATCAGCGGATCGGAAAAGCCGCCGACATGACCGGAAGCCACCCATGTGGTCGGATTCATCAGAATTGCGGAATCCAGGCCGACATTCCACGGGGACTCCTGGACAAACTTCTTTCTCCAGGCGTTTTTGACGTTATTTTTGAATTCGACACCAAGCGGACCGTAATCCCAGGTGTTGGCAAGACCTCCGTAGATTTCGGAGCCGCTGTAGACAAAACCGCGTCCTTTGCACAGGGCGACGATTTTCTCCATGGTTTTTTCGGTGTTTTTCATGATAATTCTCCTTCTGGCGCATATGGCTTATGCGCGCGAAATTTAGCCAAAAAAACTTGACTATGCTCCTATTATAGCGTATACTAATTAAATGTCAAGATATTTTCCGACGGTACAAATGAGCGGGAAATTGGCATTCAAATCGCAAAAAAGTGCATATCCGGGTGTAGCGCAGATGGTAGCGCGCCTGCTTTGGGAGCAGGATGCCGCAGGTTCAAATCCTGTCACTCGGACCACGTAAACGCCCTGATTTCGTTGTGGAATCGGGGCGTTTTTTGTATTTTCCTGCGCGGAAAACGCCCGAAAATGTTTGGTATTAAAATAGGAAATTGTGTTTTACCCCAATTTGTACCCCAAATAAAAAAGAGCGTTTGTGACAGAGACGGCAAAAAGCCGTCCGGCGCGGCGTGCCTGAGACTCCCTTGCGCAAAGAGAGCCGGCAGTGTGTGCCAAAGGAATAAGCTGACGGCGGGATTGTCCCGCGGCCGGGGGAATGCTGCGAAAGCCGCGGCGGCCGCGCATCCCTCCGGACAAGCCCGCAAACCGGCACAGCGCCCCGATTTCACGGCGAAACCGGGGCGCTGCATGGTTATAGCGTTTTTTGAGCACAATATGTTTGCCTGTGGAACACAGCAACGGTATGCGCCCCGATTCAGGCGGGGCTTCCTGCCCGGGGCGATGGCCGAGCGGCGGAGCGGGAGGGGGATCACACTCCGCCGCCGCTTGTTATACGCCGCCCTCGCGGGCGTCGGTGATGGAAAATGCGCGCATGGGATAAAACGCGACGGTTCCGGCAAAGGCGTCGATGGCGATGGCGTCGTCCAGTCCGAAGATGCGGCTGGTCATGGACGCGCAGCCGTCGTTGACGAACACCTCCAGCACGGAGCTGTCCAGATAGAGCGCCAGCTGCTCCAGCCGCTCTAACTTCATGCGGCGGATGTCGCGCCCGGCGCCGCAGACCGCGCCCATCTCCAGCGTCATCAGGCCTTCGGCGGCCTGAAAGCGCAGCACGGCGTCCTCATAGAGCCGGATGGTCACGTCCTGTCCGGCTTCGGGGCGCACGTGAAGCTGGCAGCGCCGGCTGTGGAAGCGCGCCGGCGTGCGGCCGTCCTGCCGCGTGCACGGGCCGCGCAGGGCGTCCAGCTCGGGAAGCGGCTTTTGCAGCAGCTGCCCGTTCTTCCAGTGCAGTTCGCGCGGCATGGTGATGACCTGATCCCAGCCCAGATCGGCGCTGGGCGTGCGGCCGTAATCGGCCTCGGACATGCCCATCCAGGCGATCAGCAGCGCCCGGCCGTCGTCGGTCTTCAGCGTGCGGGCGGCGTACAGGTCAAAGCCGTAGTCGAAGGGCTGGAACGCGCCCAGCTGCGCCGACGCGGCGAAGTCCCCGCGCAGCGGGAAGCAGCCGCACTGATGTGCGTTCTGATAGCGGAAGGGGTCGCGCGCGATGCCCTGCGGGCAGCAGAGCAGCAGCGGCTGTCCGTCGACAACGGCGAGGTCGAGGCACTCCCACATATAGCCGAAGGGCGCGTCGGTGTTCAGCCGGTTGACCAGCCGGAAGCGGCGCCCGTCTTCGCTGTGGTAGACGAGCGCACAGCCTACGTCCTCCTGCGTGCGCGCGCCCAGCAGCAGATACAGCTGCCCGTCCCGGACGATGATCTGCGGGTCGCGCACATGGTTGGTCATGTCGGCGGGGAAGTCGTCGTTTGTCATCAGCAGCGTCTTTTCGGAAAAATGGACGCCGTCCGTGCTCTCCACGCGCAGCACGTTCTGTTCGCGTCCCGCGTGGATGTAGTCAAAATCGCCCGCGTGCCGGACGTTGCCGGTGTAGTAGAGATACAGCTTGCCGTCCCGCGCCAGCGCCGAGCCGCTGTACACGCCGTCCCGGTCGCGGCGGTCGTCCGGATAGATGGCCGTCTTCTCCCGCCGGTAGTGGACAAAATCCTCCGTCGTATAGTGTCCCCATACGCAGGGGGTGCGGCCGGCGGTGCGGCAGGCCAGCGGATTGGTGATATAAAAGATGTGGTAGGTGCTGCCCGTCTGACACAGGCCGTTGGGGTCCGCCAGCGTGCCGCTCATCGGCGTCAGGTGGTAGCCCGGCCGCCAGGGATCGGGCGCGGATGTCAGACTGTCGGCATATGCCCTCGCGATCTGTTCGCGGTAAGTTTGATGTTCCATTCGTTCCTCCCGGATGCTCCGCTGCCCGGACAGCAAGCGGCTGTCCGGGCAATGGGGAAAAGGCTCGGTGTGTTCTGTTTACGCGCCTTTTTTGGACGCGATCTTGCCGAACACAGCGGTCAGCACCAGACCGACGCCCAGCGCGATCAGATGAGCGATGATGTAGTTGATGTATCCGTTGCCGGCCGGATCGCAGATGGCCAGGCCGGGTACAGCGGTCGTGCCGAAGCCCAGCGACGCCAGGCCGCTCAGGAAGACATAGCCGCCGGCGATGGCGCCGCCGATGCAGCCGGCCACCAGCGGGAATTTATAGCGCAGGTTGATACCGAAGATGGCGGGCTCGCTGATGCCGAACAGCGTGGAGATGAAGGACGGGATGCAGAGCTCCTTTGCCTTGTTGTTCTTCCAGTTGAGCGCCAGATAGCCGAGTACCGCGCCGCCCTGGCCCATCAGCGCCACGCTCATCAGCGGGTTGAGGAAGTTACGGCCGGTGTCGGCCAGCAGCTGCGCCTCGATTGCGCCGAAGATGTGGTGCAGGCCGGTGATGACGATGATCTGCTGTACGCCGCCGAAGACCATGTAGCCGACGATGCCCAGATTCTGGGTCATCCAGATCAGGCCGTTGGTGATGCCGTTGGAGAGCAGACGGCCGGCAGGGCCGACGATGGTGAACAGCAGGATGGTGGAGATCAGCACCGAACACATGGGCGAGAGCAGCAGCTTGACCACGTCGGGGATCTTTTTGTCAAAGAAGACGTCCAGCTTGGCGACGACAAAGCCCATCATCAGCGCGATGATGATGCCGCCCTGGAAGCCGACCAGCTCGATGTTGAGGCCGAACAGCTGGAGAATTTCCGGCTCTACCTGTCCCTGCGCCGCGCTGTAGGCGTTGGCGAGCGAGGCGTCCAGCATGATCGCGCCCATCACGAGGCCGAGAATCGGCTTGCCGCCGTAGCGCTTACAGGCGGAATAGCAGACGGCCAGCGGCAGGATGCTGAAAATGCCGTTGGAGGCCAGGCTGACCAGACGGTTGATGGCGTACAGCGTGGCGTTGCTCTCCACGACCTCCCAGCGGCTGAGCACGCCGGTCAGGCCGGAGAGCAGCGCCGCGGCCAGAATGCCGGGCATGATGTCCACGAAGACGTCGGACAGCGACTTGATGATCGCCTGCAGCGGGTTCATCTTCTTGGCGGCCTCCGCCTTGACCTCGGCCATGGAAGCGCCGGCCGTGCCGGTGTACTGGCCGAACACCTCGTAGATCTCGTTGACCAGTCCTGCGCCGAAGACGATCTGCAGCTGATTGCCGGCGACAAACTCGCCCTTGACCAGATCGATGTCGTCGATGGCCTCCTTGTTGATCTTATCGTAATCTTTTAGAACAATGCGCAGACGCGTGGCGCAGTGGGTGCTGGCGACGATGTTGTCCTTGCCGCCGATCTGTTCGGTGATCTGCTTGGATATCTCGAGATATCGCTGCTGTTTCTCCTTGTCGATCATAACTCAAACCTCCTGAAAAATGGCTGTGGAACGAACACTCTATAAAACCGGTTTCACTGTAATATTATTATAATACTTATTTTGCCGCGCGCAATAGGGAATTTTCCACAAAATATCGCGATGATTTTTGTTAAAACCGGTTTTATGAAAAGCGGCGCGCCGGGCCGGGCGGCCGCGCCGGAGGCGGGCGTTTGACTTTCCGGCCGGGCGCATGGTAAAATAAAATCGATTTTACAGCAGGCGGAAGGGAGATGGAATCTGTGGAAAAGCGTCCGACCATCAAGGATGTCGCGGCCATGGCCGGCGTGGCCAAGAGCACGGTTTCCCGCTACCTGAACGGCAAGCCCGTCCAGGAGGACAGCGCCCGCCGCATCCGCCAGGCCATTGCGCATTACCACTATGAGGCCAACGTCTTTGCCCGCCTCAGCGCCAAGCAGTCCAATATCATCGGCATCATCCTGCCGGGCTTTGATTCCACCGTCACGCCGCGCGTGCTGACGGCGATGGACAAATACCTGCGCACCAAGGACTACACGCCGCTGATTATCAACACCGAAGGCGATCTGGAGCTGGAGGTGCGCAGCATCGGCAATCTGGCGCGCATGCGCGTGGATGGCATCATCGTCGTCTCCACCTATCTCACCGCGGCGCACCGCCAGGCGGTGCGCGACGTGCAGACGCCGGTGGTGTTCATGGGACAGGAATTCAGCGACGGCATCTCGGTTTTGGAGGACAATCTGTCGGCCGGCGAGGAGCTGGGGCGCTATGTGGCCGGGCGCGGGCTGCGCGCGGTCGGGCTCCTGTGGGTGACGGAGGAGGACGTCGCCGTGGGGCAGCGCCGCAGGGAGGGCGTCATGCGCGGGCTCGCCGCGGGCGGCGTCACCGATGTGCGGGTGTATCAGGCGGACTTCACCTACCAGACGGCGTACACCGTCGCACGGCAGGTGTTGCAGCAGCCCGACCGGCCGCAGATTTTGATGTGCGCGACCGACCGCATCGCCTACGGCGCGTACAAGGCGGTGCGGGAGCTGGGGCTGCGCGTTCCGCAGGACATCTCGCTGACCGGCTTCGGCGGCTACGACACCAACGAGCTGCTGACCCCGCCGCTGACCTCCATCCGCTTTGACTCCGAGACGGAGGCCTGCGTCTGCGCCGACACGGTGCTCAAGATGTTCCGCGGCGAGCCGGTCAGCAAGACCCAGCTGATCGGATACCGCTTTTTGGAGGGCGGCAGCGTGCTGTGACAGCCGCCGCGCCGTTCAAAAAACGCAGCCCGCAGCAGCGCACGTTTGCGGGCTGAAACGATTTTGCTTGCCGCCTGCGGGCGGCAAAACGCTGAGCTGGTCACGCACGCAAGAAATTTTTGTTTCCTGCGCGGCGCATTGCTTTTTAACAGGAAAGAACCGGAAGCCTTCGCTCCCGGTTCTTTTTGCGTCTTCGATTTTTTGTCCGCAGGCGCGCTTATTGGAAGTACGTCAGCGGGATGGCGCCGACCACCGCCTGCTGTCCCGCGCGTGTGAAGTGCGCGCCGTCCGTCGTGTATTCGCTCTTCAGCTCGGTCGCCGCCTCGTCCGCGCACAGGAAATCCAGGTCGATGTAGCCGTCCGCCGGATTGTCCGCGCTGCGAATCCAGGCGTTGATCTCCTGCCGCATCTGGTCGATCTCCTGCGACCACTGGATGTCGTCGCTGCCCAGCACGTTTCTCGTATAGCCCTTCCAGGCGGTGCGGGTGAACAGATAGACCTCGATGCCGCGCGCGTGCGCCTGCGCGATGAGCGACTGGTAGCCGGCGATCATCTCGTCCGCCGTGACCGCCCGCGCCTCGTCCTTCAGGCTCTCGCAGTTGGGGTGCACGATGTCGTTGACGCCGACCTTGAGGAAGATGCGCTTGACGCCCGGCTGCTCCAGCGCATCGCGCGCGAAGCGGTCGACCATCGCCTCGCCGTAGGCCATGCCGAGCAGACCCGCGCCGTCATCCAGCAGGCGGTTGCCCTTGATCGCCTGCTGCAAAATGCCCACGTCCGTGATGCCTGCGCGCTGCAAAGTGTCCGCGAGCAGGCGCGGCGTGTCCAGCGCCCGGGCGATGGCCTTCAGATCCGCCCGCTTGTGCTCCTCCAGCAGGACGAGCACAAATACCTCCTGTCTGGCGTCGGTCAGCAGGAGGTTTTTGCAGCCCGTGCCCGCGATGCGCGTTTTGATGGCCTGCGCCTCCGCCACCGTGCGGACGGGTGCGTGGGAAATCTCTTCATACGGGATGTGCAGCGCGGACAGGACGGCGTAGAGGCCGCCGTGCGGCGCGCTGTCCGGTATATGAGTTACAGATACGTTCATAGATCGATCGCGTTATGCGGGGGGTTAGATGCGGTACTGGCGGAACAGCGTGGGGGCGAGCCCGACGCGCTCGGCGAAGGCGCTGGAAAACGAGGAGACGTTCTGATAACCGACCTTCTGCGCGATCACCTTGACCGGCAGGTCGGTGGTCTTGAGCAGATGCTTGGCGCAGTTGAGCCGCGTCAGAATCAGGTACTCGTGCGGGGAGCAGCCGCATTCCCGCTTGAACAGGCGGGCGAAGTGGAAGCGGCTCATGTTGACATGCGCGGCGATGTCCTCCAGCGACAGCGGATTTTGATACTGCTCCTGCATGAACTGGATGGCGCGCTGCACGGGGTCGTCCTCCGCGGCGCGCGCCGGCTTGTCGGTGTCGATCATGGCGATCAGCAGGCCGTAGAGCTTCTGCGACAGGTGAATCTCGCTCAGCGGCTGCTCGTTGCGGTGCGAGGAGATGATCTCGTCGATGCCGTCCCGGATCTTCTCCGCGTGCGGGGTATCAAAGACAAAGGCGTCGTGCATCTGGATGATCTGATGATAAAAGTCCACGATGTTGGAGCCGTCTAAATGCAGCCAGACAAAATCCGTGCTGCCGATCGTGTAGTACTCGTGCGGCGCGTGGCAGTTGAGCAGGCCGACCTGCCCCTCAGAAGCCACCAGCGAGCGCCCGCTGCTGGTCAGCGACAGGCGGCCGCTGCGGATATAGAACAGCAGATAGTTGTGGTAGTTCTCGCGCTGGATGCGGTAATCGTAATTGGTATAAAAGCAGCCGCAGGTCGTCATATAAAACAGCATGCGCCGCGCGTAGTCCGACGGCGTGTGAAAAAACAGCTCGGAGCCGGAACAGACCCCCGTCTCGTGCCACAACATTGTCTCAGATCCTTTCCGCCGCAGCATTTTCTTCATTATACGAGCGGTGGATGATATTGTCAATTTGAGCGCGCACAATTTGTATCATGTGTACAAAACAGGAACAATGCTTTTGTGAAAAAGGTACGAAAACAGGGCTGTTTTTCTGTTTTTGAGCGCGTTTTGCCGTCCAAATAGTTCGGACAATTGCTGTTATAAAGCGCAAGAAAGAGAAAACGATGCGCAAGATACCGTGTTCCAACCGCGCACATCAGAGCCTATAATAGAGCCATAATCAATCCGGTGAGGGAAGGCCGGAGGAACGGAGGAAAACAGTATGACATCAAGAGAGAGAGTGCTTGCAGCGATCAATCATCAGCAGCCAGACCGCATTCCGATCGACTTCGGCGCCACCGGCCAGACCGGCATCAGTGTATGTGCGCTCAAGCGCCTGCGCGAGTATCTGGGCCTGCCGGAGAAGGATCTGGACGTCTTTGAAATCATCCAGATGCTCGGCGTGGTCGACGAGGACCTGCGCCAGGTGATGAAATCGGACGTCATCGGCATGAACCATCCGGAAGACAGCATGGGCGTGTACAACACCGGCAAGAAGAAGCCGTTCACCATGCCGGACGGCACCCGGTGCATGGTCAACGCCGGAAACGAATGGGACATCCTGCCGGACGGCAGCATTGAGCTGTATCCGCAGGGCGACCGCACCGCGCCGCGCTCCGCGCACATGCCGGCCGGCGGCTATTTCTTCGACATCATCGACCGCGCGCCGGAGTTCGACGAGGACAACCTGACCCCGCGCGAGGATTTCAAAAACTTCTTCTCCGTCATGTCGGACGAGACCGCGCTGTACTACGAAAAGGAGTCCAAGCGCCTGTTCACCGAGACCGACTACTGCGTCATCGGCAACCTGGCGGGCGCGGGCTTCGGCGATCCGGGTGCGGTTCCGGCGCCGTTTGAAAAGCATCCCAAGGGCATCCGCAAGTTTGACGAGTGGATCATGGCGCAGATGCTGTATCCGGAGTACGTCATGGAAGTCTACGAGATGCAGACCGAGTTCATGCTCAAGAACCTGGAGATCTACAAGCAGGCCTGCGGCGACAACATCCAGATCTGCTGGATCTCGGGCACCGACTTCGGCATGCAGCACGCGCCGCTCATGTCCAATGAGATGTTCCGCGAGCTGTACAAGCCGTATTACACCCGCGTGTGCAACTGGATTCACCAGAACACCAACTGGAAGACCTACATGCACACCTGCGGCGCCATCGAGCCGCTGCTCAACGACTTCATCGAGATGGGTCTGGACATCGTCAATCCGGTGCAGCTGTCCGCTGCCGGCATGGACGCGCGCCAGCTCAAGGACAAGTACGGCGACAAGCTGGTCTTCTGGGGCGGCGGCGTAGACACGCAGGCGACCCTGCCGCAGGGCACGCCGGAGGAGGTCGCCGCGCAGGTGACCGAGCGCCTGCCCATCCTCTCCGAGGGCGGCGGCTACGTCTTCAACACCATCCACAATATTGTCGGCGACACCCGTGCGGAAAACATCTGGGCCGCCTTCAAAGCTGTTCACGACTACAACGAAAAGCATTTCGGCTGAGATTGGTTGCACTCTCCTTTCACGCTGCGCGTCTGCGCAGACGTAACCCTGCAAGCAGATGGGACGGGGCGGTGCACAAAGCCGCCCCGCGCTCCTCTGCACGACATGGCGAAGGGGGTGCGATGCGATCAAACGGAGCGGACGAACGCCGTTCGCCGCCTCCGATCTGTTCCCGATTCCAGCGAAACACGATTTTCGATTGATACCCATACCTCTCCTCACGCTGCGCACCCGCGCAGCCGGAACCCTGCACACAGGCGGAACGGGGCGGCAGGCGAGAGCCGCCCCGCGCTCCCCCTGCATTGCGGTGCGGGAGAGTAAGGCAAATTGAATTAGAAAGAGGGTTTTTTTGTGAATCAATCCACAACCAAAGAGACAAAAATCGGGTTTCTGACCCGTGTGGCATATGGCAGCGGCGACGTTGCATGCAACATTGTTTACGGCATGATCAGCACACTGCTGGTGCTGTTCTACACCGACTACGCAGGCGTGCCCGCCTATCTGGCCGGCCTCGTCATGCTCATCTCGCGTATTTTTGACGGCGTGTCCGACGTCGTCATGGGCTATATCGTTTCCCGGACGCACTCCCTCTTCGGCCAGTCGCGCCCCTGGATCATCCGCATGGCTCTGCCGTATGCGATCGGCGCGGTGCTGCTGTTCACCATCCCGCAGACCAACTCGACGGTGATTCAGTTCCTGTACATCTTCATCACCTACAACTTTGTCACCACGATCTGCTATACGGCGATCAACCTGCCCTATGGCTCGCTGTCCGTCATGATGACGCGCGACGGCCATGAGCGCGAGATCCTGTCCATCTTCCGCATGGCGATGTCGCCGTTTGGCCGTATCATCGCGGCGACGTTCACGCTGCCGCTGGTCAGATTCCTCGGCAACGATCAGGCCGCCTGGATCAAGGCGATGGCGCTGTGGTCCGTGCTCGCGGTCATCATGCTGGCCTTCTGCTTTGCGCGCTGCAAGGAGACGGTTCACATCGAGGCGCGCGAGAAGCAGGGCGATCTGCCGCTGCTCAAGCACCTGTCCGTGCTGGTCAAAAACCGCTATTTCTGGGCCGTTCTCATTCTGTGGGCGCTTCAGGGCACCCTTCAGACGGTGACGGGCACCATTCTGCCGTACTACTGCAAGTATATCTACCACGACGAGAGCTGGATGTACAGCACGCTGTATCTGGTTGAGACGCTGACCATCGTCGTCGCCGTCATTCTCTGCCCGCTGCTGCGCCGCCGGGTCAGCAAGAGCCAGGCGATTTTCATCGGCTCGCTCCTCTGTGTAGGCAGCCAGCTGCTGTTCATGCTCAATCCCTACAGCTTCCAGTGGTGCATGGTCACCATCATCCTGCGCGGCATCGGCCAGGCGCCGCTCAGCGCGTTCATCTTCAGCATGATCGGCGACGTCGTCGAGTACGGTCAGTGGAAGACGCACATCCGCCAGGAGAGCTTCATCTTCTCCGGCGGCTCGGTCGGCGCAAAGGTCGGCATGGGCGCCGCGCAGGCCGCAATCACCGGCATCATGACCGCGTGCGGCTACATCTCTTCGACCAGTGCGGATGTGGTACAGCCGCAGATGGCCATCGATTCCATCCGATACATCTACATTTTCGCTCCGATCATCCTGATGGTTGTGGCCATGATTGTCTGTGCCCTGTACCGTCTGGACAAGATGTATCCCCAAATTATGAAGGATCTGGAGGAACGCGAAGCGCAAGGCACGCTCTGATTTTTTCCGGGTCTGAGTCGCTCTAAATTCCTTTTTTTCAAATCGTCAATGAAAAAGGCAAATAACGCGGACGGGATGCTCCGGCATTCCAACCGCGTTATTTCGCTTTTCCGCGCTTTTTTCGCAGCGGCGGCGAATTTGTTTGCCATCCCCCGCGCGATGGGATAGAATAAAGGGGAACAAGTGTACCACCGACGGAGAAAGGGGAGAGCCAGACATGCCGACCACCTACGCGCACTATCGCTTTGGCTGCACGGTGTACCGCCGTCTGCCCGGGCGGGAGAAGGCGCTGATCGACGCCTGCCGCCCGCTGTACGATTTCGGCCTGCACGGGCCGGACGTCCTGTTTTATTACCGCCCGTTTTTGCGCAGCCCGGTGCGGGCGCTGGGCTGCAGCATGCACAACCAGACCGGGCGGGAGGTGTTCGCGCAGGCGGGCGCGCGCCTCGCGCAGGAGGACGATCAGCGCCCGCTGCTCGCCTATACCTACGGTTTCCTGTGCCATTTTGTGCTCGACAGCATGTGCCACGGCTATGTGGCGCAGAAAATGGCGGACAGCGGCCTGTCGCACGCGGAAATCGAGGCGGAATTTGACCGCGCGCTGCTGGTGCGCGACGGGCGTGACCCGCTGCGCAGCCGCGTCACGCAGCACCTGCGGCCGACGGCGGCGCACGCCGCTGTGCTCAGCCGCTTTTTCCCCGGCGTGACGCCGCGGCAGATGCACGAGGCGATGCGCTCCATGGTGCGCGAGCTGGATGTGCTCGCCGCGCAGACGCGCCTGGGGCGCGGGGCGCTGCGCGCTGCGCTCGCGCTGACCTGCGGCCGCGGCATGCGCGATCTGGTTTTGCGCGAGCGGCCGAACCCCGCCTGCTTTGACAGCTCGGAGGAGCTGGCGCGCCGGTATGCGCAGGCGCAGCCGCAGGCGGTGGATGCAATTGTCCGCTATCTGGACATTGTGGACGGGCGCGCGGCGTTCAGCGGCCTGTTTGACCGCACGTTTGACCCTGCGCCGGAGGCAGAAGGCGAGGTGTGGACATGAGCGCGAAGCTGACCCGGCTGGAAAAGCAGTGGGTGCTGTATGACGTCGGCAATTCGGCGTTTGTCCTGCTGGTGTCCACCATTCTGCCGCTGTACTTCAACTATCTCGCCGGTCAGGGCGGGCTGACGTCCGTCGAATACCTCGCCTATTGGGGGTATGCTTCCTCCATCGCGACGCTGCTCGTCGCGCTGAGCGGGCCGGTGATCGGCACATTTTCCGACATCCGCGGCATGAAAAAGCCGCTGTTTGCGGCGGCGATGCTGGTGGGTGTGCTCGGCTGCGCGGCGCTCGCCTGGGCGCAGCAATGGCTGCTGTTTTTGGTGGTGTTCGTCGTCGCCCGCTTCGGCTATGCCGTCAGCCTGATTTTTTACGACTCCATGCTGACCGACATCACCGAACCGGCACGCATGGACCGCGTCTCCTCCAGCGGCTACGCCTGGGGGTATATCGGCAGCTGTATTCCGTTTGTGGCCTGTCTGGGGCTGGTGCTCGGCGCGGACGCGCTCGGCCTGACGATGGAGCGCGCGATGGCGCTGGCGTTCCTGCTGACGGCGGTGTGGTGGCTGTGCATGACGCTGCCGCTGCTGCGCCATTTCCGGCAGAAGTACTATGTGGCGCGCAGTCCGCGCGCGGTGCGCGCGAGCTTCGCCCGTCTGTGGCGCACGCTGTGCGGCATGCGGCAGGACAGGCAGGTGTTGTATTTCCTGCTGGCGTTTTTCTTTTACATTGACGGCGTGTACACGATCATCGACATGGCGACCGCCTACGGCGCGGCGCTCGGGCTGGATTCCACCGGCCTGCTGCTGGCGCTGCTCGTCACGCAGATCGTCGCCTGTCCGTTTTCGCTGCTGTTCGGACGGCTGTCCGGCCGGATTGCGCCGCAGCGGTTGATTACTGTGTGTATCTGTGCTTATACGGGCATCGCCGTGTTTGCGCTGTTCTTGCAGACGCAGGTGCAGTTCTGGATTCTCGCAGTGTGCGTCGGCATGTTTCAGGGCGGCATTCAGGCGCTGTCGCGTTCCTATTTCGCCAAGATCATCCCGCAGGAGAAGTCCGGCGAGTATTTCGGCCTGATGGACATCTGCGGCAAGGGTGCGGCGTTCATGGGCACGGCGGTGGTCAGCCTGCTCTCGCAGATCACCGGCAGCATCAACTGCGGCGTCGGCGCCATCGCCGTGCTGTTTGTCATCGGCATGGCGCTGTTCCGCAAGGCGGTCTCCTGCGGCGCGGCCGACCCATAACCCCCCGCTTTTCTTTACAGAAAGAAAAGCTTGGCAAAAGAAATGATCCTTGCGCTCCTGTACAGGAGCGCGCCCGAAAGCCCGGACAAACACGTCCGGGCTTTGGTTTGGTCTGGAGAGAAAGGCAAAGAAGTATCTCTTGCGCTCCGCAGGAGCGCAGCCAAAACACAACCCGGCAGAGCGGTTGTGTTTTGGAGAGGGGGAGCAGGGAAGTGCATGGACGGTATTCTTTGCAGAAAGAATACCGGAATGAAACGGACTTTGCTTCGACGACCTGCCGCGCGCCCGAAAGCCCGGACAAACACGTCCGGGCTTTGGCTTGGTTTTCTGCGAAAGGCGGTGTGTTGCAGGTGCGGCACAAAAGCCCTTCTGGCAAGGCGCTGTTTTACAGGTACAGCACCAAAGCCTCCCTTGTGTAAAGGGAGGTGACCCGGCTCTGCCGGGTCGGAGGGATTGAAATGCAGGTGGAACAGCCAGAACGAAATCTCGCAGGTGAAAAAACAATCCCTCAGTCAGCTTCGCTGACAGCTCCCTTTGCACAAGGGAGCCGTGCGCGCTGTTGCAGTTTTTTTACTGGGGGGCTTCGCCGCAGACCGTGCGGCCGATGAGCAGCTCCGACCACAGCGTCAGGCCGCGCCCGCGCACGTCGTACACGTGCACCAGACCGCGGACGTCCTCCGGCGCGTCGGGGCACAGCGCGGCGAACACGTCCGGGCAGTCCGCAAGCAGGCCGGGCTGGTATGTTTTGGTCGACGGCGCCTCGAAGATGGCGGCGTAAAAGATGTCCGCTTCGACCAGATCCTGGAACATGTGGCTGCCGTAGGACAGCTCGGGCATATAACCCGCCGAGCTGTCGGACACCTCGCAGATGACGGAGAAGTTGGCGATGTCTGCGAACACGACCGGCACGCCCAGCTCGGGAGAGGAGGTGCCGATGCGCCCGGGGGCGAGCAACAGGAGCGAGGCGTCCGCGCCGTCAAACGCGCGGTTGACCGCGCCGACCGCGCGCGCGACCGCGGGCTTCTGCGCATACGGATAGTTGTAGTAGCCCTTGGGGTCGATGTGCACGACGTAGTCGAGTGTCAGCTCGGTCGACTGACCCATGGTCGTGTTTTGCAGCTCAAACAGCGTGCGCGCCTCCGGCAGCTGCGGCACGACGACCGTGCGGTTGCCGTTGCGCGAGGTCAGCGGGCGGCACTGGAGCAGGTTGACGGAGAAATTGCCGTCCTTGTCGCAGTTGACCGTGAATTCGATGTCCACCGGCACACCGTATTCCGCCTGCAAAATTTCCATCATGCGGCGCATGAGGCGCGGAAATTCCTTTTTGGCGAGCAAATGCTGGCAGGTGGCAAAGCAGACCTCGCGCCAGGCGCCGCGCTCGCGCAGGCGGCTCTCCGCCTCAAAGTCGTGCTCCAGCACGATGTATTTGTACCATTCGGGCAGATCGGGCAGCAGCTCCTCCAACTTGCGGGTGACGAGGGCGTTGCGCGAAAAGTCGAGCACGTCGACGCTGTGCTGAGAGAAGCGGTGCTTCTGCGCCATGGTCGTGTGCGTTGTGGTGTCAGGCCGGTCGAGGCTGACGAGGCGCGGGTAGTCGCCCTCCGTGCGGTCGACGGCGCGCGTGCCCAGTCCCATGACGATGCGCAGCATACCGGCGGCGGGATCCATGTCCGGCCGCCAGCGGTAGGCGCTGTGCGAATAGCCGACGCCCGCCGCGCCCGGCATGAAAAATTTGCCGCCGTAGTTGGTGCCGGAGACGCGCTGGACGAGAATGGCCATCTGCTCGTCCTTGAGGTCCAGACCGCGGCGGCGGCGATATTCCAGCGCGGAGGGGTCCATGGTGCTGGCGTACACCGTGCGCACGGCCTGTTCAAACTGCTCCAGCCGCTGCTCGGGCGTGCCGCAGTTGACGCAGAACACCGATTCGTATTTGCCCGCGAAGGCGTTGCCGAAGCTGTCCTCCAGCAGGCTGGAGGAGCGCGCGATGATCGGGCTCTGGCCGAAGTATTCCAGCATCGCGCGGAACTGCTCGCGGATCTTGGGCGGGAAGCTGCCGGACAGCAGCTTGTCCTTCAGCTCGGAGGCGAGCGTGAAATAACCCGGCGCGGTCTTCTGCTTGACGCGCAGATCCCAGCAGTCGTTGGTCACGATATAGGTGTAAAAGACGTCCGAGCCGATGTAATAGGAGTCGTGCGGCTCGAGCGTGTCGCCCAGCTCCGGCATGGCGGCGCGCACCAGCCGGCGCGCGAGCAGCATGCCGCAGGCCTTGCCGCCGATGGTTCCCGTGCCGATCATGCGCCCGCGCACGCGGAAATAGTCCTGCGCGCGGAAGTGTTTGGCGATGAGCGCGCCCATGCGCTCGTCGCGCGTCATCATGTAGCGGCACATGTTGTGGTAGCCCTCGTCGTCCAGCATGCCCTGGTCGTGCTGTAAGCGCGCGAGCGAGAAAAAGCGCTCCCAGCTGTCCAGATTCTGGTCGGCGGCGCGGTCCTCCTCCTCGTCGTACAGCGCGTAAAAGTGCCCGATGCCCACACCGTCGGTCAGCGGGAGCAGCGTGCCGTCCGGCTCAAAGCGGTGCGGCAGGAACATGGTCGAGGAAAAGCGGTTCCACACCTTGAGCGGCTGGACATAGCGCGTCTTGCCGTCGCAGTAGGCGTCGAGCAGCAGCTGTGTCGTGTCGCGGATGCGCGCGACCGCGTCGAACGAATGCCGCCCGCGCAGCAGCGGGAAAAAGGCGACCGTATCCAGCTGGAACAGGAACGGGCAGGTGACGCGGAAGAAATTGCCCATCATCAGGTCGGCCGCCCACACGACCTGCAAATCGGACAGGCAGTCGAACACATAAAATGCGTCAAAACCCTCCTGCTCGACGATGTTGTGCACGGCGACGGTGAACGGCTCGAAGCCCTCGGACGGGTCGAGCGTGTACCGCTTGACGCCCGGCTGCTCGGGCACCAGCTCGTCGTGGCTGGCAAAGCGGATGTAGATCAGGTTGCGCGCGTCGGCGAGCGCCTGCTGCACATACGGCTCGACGAAAAAGCGGAAATCGTCGACCGACGAAACGCGCCAGACGACGTTGTCGCCCAGACGGATGTTATCCAGCGCCTGATCCAGGCCGGGAAGGCCGGACAGAATGCGGTCAAAAGCTGCCATAGGGACACCTCATTTCGGGGAAGAATTGGATGGTAGTATTGTACCATATCTGCGCGCGCACGGACAGCAAAATGGGCGATTTTTGCAGGATTTTTGGGAAAAAATTTCATAAAAAGCGAGAAAACTGCCGATAAAGTGGTAAGTATGCGGGCAAAAAGAAGTATGCGCGGGGCGGCACATGCAAATCGCCTGTGCTTTGCAATCCGGCGTTTGTCTGGTATAATAGAGGCGGACTGTTTTGGCAGTATTTTATGCCGTCCGGGGGACGGCCGATGATTACAGGAGGACGACACATGAATCTCAGGGGCAGAAATTTTCTCAAGCTGCTGGACTTCACGCCGCAGGAAATTGAGGGTATGCTCGACCTTGCGGCCGATCTCAAGGCGAAGAAAAAGGCGGGCGTGCCGCACGACACGCTGCGCGGGAAAAATATTGCGTTGATTTTTGAAAAGACCAGCACGCGCACGCGGTGCAGCTTCGAGGTCGCGGCGCACGATCTCGGCATGCAGGTGACCTATCTCGACCCGTCCGGCTCGCAGATCGGCAAGAAGGAGAGCATCGCGGACACGGCGCGCGTGCTCGGCCGCATGTACGATGGCATCGAGTACCGCGGCTTCGGGCAGGAGATCGTCGAGGAGCTGGCGAAATACGCGGGCGTGCCGGTGTGGAACGGCCTGACCAACGAATTCCATCCGACGCAGATTCTGGCGGATTTCCTCACGATCCGCGAGCATTTTGGCCGGCTGAAGGGCATCAAGTTCGTCTATCTGGGCGACGCGCGCTTCAACATGGGCAATTCGCTGATGGTCGGCTGCGCCAAGATGGGTCTGCACTTCACCGCCTGCGCGCCGAAGGGCTTCTTCCCCGACGCGGCGCTGATCGCGCAGTGCGAGGCGATTGCCGCCGAGACCGGCGCCACGCTGCGCTTCTGCGAGGATCCGATGGAGGCGACGCGCGGCGCGGACGTGCTGTACACCGACGTCTGGGTCTCGATGGGCGAGCCGGTCGAGGTGTGGCAGGAGCGCATCGAGGCGCTGGCGCCGTATCAGGTCAACCGCGCGCTGATGGAAAACGCGGGCGAACAGGCGGTCTTCATGCACTGCCTGCCGGCGTTCCACGACCACAAGACGACCATCGGCAAGGAGATGGGCGAGCGCTTCGGCCGCGACGCGATGGAGGTTTCGGACGAGGTGTTTGAGGGGCCGCAGTCCATCGTATTCGACGAGGCGGAAAACCGCATGCACACGATCAAGGCGGTCATGGCGGCGACGCTGTGATCCGGTTTGCACAGAGCAGAAGGAGGGCGACGAATGAAAATCGACGGCAATGAGCTGGCGATCCGCCAGAATGAGCTGGACCAGCAGGGCTTCAAGAAGGAAGCCTACGAGATGAAGATGGAGTTTTTGAAGCAGGTGCGCGAGAGCGGCGACCACTGCCCGTGCACCGAGGCCTGTCCGCACCACGGCAACTGCTTTGAGTGCGTGACCGTGCACCGCGGCCACCGCGACCACCTGCCCATGTGCATGTGGGACATGGTCAACGAGCGCGTGGCGGCGCTGTCGCACATGACGGAGGGCTCGCTGCACCAGTACGAAGAGGCGCACAAAAACGACTGACCGACCCCGGGCTGCCGGCGGCTGTTTTGCTTGACACCCGGCTTTCGTCAATGGTATACTGAAACTGACAAAGGGGAGTAGTCGGTGCGGCAAAGTGCCGCGCGGCATCGTCAACATACATGACGGAGCGTGCGGCTCCGCTCTGGCGGTAGCATGAAATGACCAGACCTGCGTTTCCGAACAGGGAGACGCAGGTCTGTTTTCGTTTTGTGGCCGGATGCGCCATGCGGCGGGACGGGCGACCCCGTTGTCAAAGGGATTTCATCAGGGAGGGAGTATTTGTGGAATTTCTGTATGAGGGCCTGTTGTCCATCACATGGCAGCAGGTGGTCATGTACCTGGTCGGCGGACTGCTGATCTGGCTGGCGATCGAAAAGGAGTATGAGCCGACGCTGCTGCTGCCCATGGGCTTCGGCGCGATTCTGGTCAACCTGCCGATGTCCGGCGTCATCGACCAGATCACGCAGGGCGTGGGCGAGACCCACGGCATCATCCAGTGGCTGTTTGAGGCCGGCATTGAGGCGAGCGAGGCGTTCCCGCTGCTGCTGTTCATCGGCATCGGCGCGATGATCGACTTCGGCCCGCTGCTCGCCAACCCCAAGCTGTTTCTGTTCGGCGCGGCGGCGCAGGCGGGTATTTTCCTGACCATCATCGTCGCGGCGGCGCTCGGCTTCGACATCCGCGACGCGGCGTCCATCGGCATCATCGGCGCGGCGGACGGCCCGACGTCCATTCTGGTGTCGCAGGTGCTTGGCTCCAACTATGTCGGCGCCATCGCGGTCGCGGCGTACAGTTACATGGCGCTCGTGCCAATCATCCAGCCGTTTGCCATCAAGCTCGTCACCACCAAAAAGGAACGCGCGATGCGGATGCCCTATGCGTCGAGCGGTGTTTCGCGCCGCACGCGCATTCTGTTCCCGGTCGTGGTTTCCATCGTGGCGGGTCTGGTCGCGCCCTCGTCGGTCGCGCTGGTCGGCTTTTTGATGTTCGGCAACCTGATCCGCGAGTGCGGCGTGCTTGAGAGCCTGTCGAAGACCGCGCAGCACGAGCTGGCGAACCTGATCACGCTGCTGCTCGGCATCACGATCTCGTTCTCCATGCGCGCGGAGCAGTTCGTCACAGGGGAAACGCTGCTCATCCTGTGCCTTGGCCTGATCGCTTTCGTGCTCGACTCGGTGGTCGGCGTGCTGTTTGCCAAGGTGGTCAACCTGGTCAGCCGCAACAAGGTCAATCCGATGATCGGCGCGGCAGGCATTTCGGCTTTCCCGATGTCCGCGCGCGTCATCGAGAAGCTCGGCATGGAGGCCGACCGCACCAATCACCTGCTGATGCATGCGGTGGCCGCAAACGTTTCGGGACAGATCGCCTCGGTCGTGGCCGGCGGCGTCATCCTCGGATTCTTTATGTGAGAAAGGGGCGTACAAACGATGAGTGAATCGTTGCAGATGGCCATTCAGCTGCTCGGACAGGGCATGGCCGGTATCTTTACTGTCCTGATCGTGATCGCGCTGATCGTGGCGCTGCTCGGCCGGCTGGATCACTTCGGCTCCAAGCAGTAAAAAAGACTTGCAACCCCGGCCAATTTCTGGTACAATAATCAGGTAACAGAAAACCGGGGTTGTAGCTCAGCTGGTCAGAGCGTTCGCCTCACACGCGAGAGGTCGTGGGTTCGAGCCCCGCCAACCCCACCAGAAAAGAAACACCTTTTGTCTGCCGGACAAAAGGTGTTTCATGCTTTTGGGGGCAAAACAGCACCCGAAGGGATTTGAACTCAAAATTGCGCACAAAAATGTGTTGACACGACAGAAACGCATCGTCAGCGGCGCCCTTATTGTAGTGCGAGGTCTTCGCCATGAATCTGGCAGGCTTGTATTTCTTTCGTTTTCGCATAGGCATCACCTCCAAAATGGCATAAAAACAGCACCGGATATTTCTAACCGTTGCTGATAAAGTTTTT
>DXIG01000033.1 GCA_019112985.1 Candidatus Butyricicoccus stercorigallinarum
CCGCCGGTCAGCCACGCCTGTATGCCGAGCAGCTGAATCACGCCGGTGCTGATGAGCGCGAAGCGGACGCGCCCGCACACTGCGCCGTCCCAGCGCGCGCCCATAAAGTGCCGGTAGAGGAAATACTCGGCCAGCCGGTCGTATTCGTACAGGCGGTCGCGGTAGAAGGCGAGAAAGTCCCGGCGGTGGCGCAGCAGCGCGGGCAGCATCGCCTGCGCGCGCCGCAGCAGATCGCGCCAGTCCGGCTGGTTGATTTCCAGCGTGAGAAAAAAGGCCAGCAGGCGGCGCAGCGTGTCTTCCCGCCAGAACATGTCCGTCCAACCGGGGGTCGTGCGTTTGTCTGGCGGGAAGGGGGAAACGGCGTCCTGCATATCGGCGGCGGCGCGGTACAGCGCGTCCATGCGCGCGTCCTGCGGCGCGTCGTCCCGGAGCGCCCGAAACAGCTGCTCTCGCATGCGGAACAGCTCGGCCTCCGCGCTGCGCTCCGCGTCGGTGTAATCCGGCGGCTCGAACCCGTCGTCCGCTTTGGACGTCCACACCGGCTCCTCCGTCTGCTGCAAGATCAGCGCGGCCGCCGCCTCACAGCACAGGCCGACGCCGGTTTCCGTCCCTCCGGAAAAACAGTCGTAGTAGCGCGGGTGCTCCGCGCACACCTGACAGAGCGACTGCGCGCCCAGCTGCGCATACAGGTCGCACAGATTGCGGCTGTTCAGAAACGGACAGCGCCCCTGCCCGTCCAGAATGAAGTGCGCGCACTCCTCCGAGCCGTCCGGCGGCAGCGCGATGCTTGCCCGCAGCCGTTCGCCGCAGGCGCCGCCGAGCTGCATGTAGCGGGCGAGCGTGTCGTCGTCGATGTCGATTTCCCAGCCCGCGAGACAGCAGTTGTGCGCGCAGGCAGATGCGGTGCAGCGGAAACGCGCGAAATATGGCGGATACCGCAGATAACCCATGGCAAAAAATCCTCCCTGACGGAATGTCGGTTTGCGCGCCGCAGCGCGCGGATGCCGTCCGAAAAAAGAAGGAGCTTCCGGCTGCCTGAACCGGAGGCTCCTCCTTTTTAGGAAAGCAAAATATTAGGAAATAATCAGTTGTTGATCAGCTTGTCGCTCTCGTTGTTCCAGCTGTACAGCTTGCGGATCTCAGCGCCGACCTTCTCGGACGGATGCTCCGCGTGCAGCTTTCTCATCGCCTTGAAGTGAACCTGCTTGCCGGCGTCAGCCATGTCGAGCAGGAAGTCCTTGGCGAAGGTGCCGTCCTGGATGTCCGCCAGAACCTTCTTCATCGCCTTCTTGGTGTCCTCGGTGATGATCTTCGGACCGGTGATGTAGTCGCCGTACTCCGCGGTGTTGGAGATGGAGTATCTCATGCCGGCAAAGCCGCTCTGATAGATCAGGTCGACGATCAGCTTCATCTCGTGGATGCACTCGAAGTACGCGTTTCTCGGATCGTAGCCCGCCTCGCACAGCGTCTCAAAGCCAGCCTGCATCAGCGCGCACACGCCGCCGCACAGAACAGCCTGCTCGCCGAACAGGTCGGTCTCGGTCTCGACGCGGAACGTGGTCTCCAGAACGCCGGCGCGCGCGCCGCCCAGCGCGGAGGCATAAGCCAGCGCCATGTCGAGCGCCTTGCCGGAGTAGTCCTGTTCAACCGCAACCAGGCACGGGGTGCCCTTGCCGGCGAGGTACTCGCTTCTTACGGTGTGACCCGGCGCCTTCGGCGCGATCATGGTGACGTCGACATTTTTCGGCGGAACGATGCAGCCAAAATGGATGTTGAAGCCGTGCGCGAACATCAGCATGTTGCCCTCTTCGAGGTTCGGGCGGATGCTCTCTTCGTACAGCTGCGCCTGCTTCTCGTCGTTGATGAGGATCATGACGATATCGGCCTTCTTGGCAGCCTCGGCAGCGGTGTAGACCTCAAAGCCGGCCTTCTCCGCCTTCGCCCAGGAACGGGAACCCTCGTACAGACCGATGATGACATGGCAGCCGGACTCCTTCAGGTTGAGCGCGTGCGCGTGACCCTGAGAGCCGTAACCGATGATGGCAATGGTCTTGCCGTCCAGCAGAGCGATATTACAATCTTCCTGATAATAAATTCTTGCGTTTTCCATGCGTGTGAACTCCTTTCGCATCTATAAAAGAATTTAAATATAAAACAATTTAATGTTAACGCGCGGCCTGCGCGCCGCCGTCCTCCATGTTTTTCCCGATCCAGTCGGGGGTGAACGCCCAGAAGCGCTTTTCCGCCGAGGACATCTCCTGATTTTTGCGCCGCACGAGAAAGACGTTGCGCGTAAAGCTGTCGTCGCGGAACGGGATGATGGCCACCTGATCGTCGGCATACTGCCGGGCGAAAAAGTCCGCCGTGATGCCGGCGCACCAGTTTTGCTTCGCGGCCTCGACGATCAGTGAGTCGTCGCTGATTTCCAGCAGAATCTGCGGCGTCAGCCCGCCGCGCGAAAAGCGCGTCATGTTGACCGGATAGAACGAATAATCCCGCCCCTTGATGGCCAGGGGGATGCCGTTCAGGTCGCGGTACTCGACGCAGTCCCGCTCCGCCAGCGGGTGCGCCTTGTTGACGACCAGGCAGTAGCGGTGGGAGAAGCAGTACTGAATCTCGTACTTGACGATGTCGATCGGCTCGGGCAGAAAGGCGGAATCGATCTTCCCCTCGTCCAGCATGTCGAAAATCGGATATTCCGGGTATTCGACCAGATCCAGATGGATGCTCGGGTTTTCGCGGTAAAAATCGCGGACGAACGCGAGCGACAGGCGCTTGGGCACACCGTAGGTCGAGGCGATGTGCAGGGTGCTGGTCGAATCGCTGGCCTCTCCGCTGAATACGGCGCGCACGCGCTCGTATTCGTTCAGGATGATGTTGGCGCTGTAGGCCAGCTGGTGCGCGTGCGCCGTCGGCGTCAGGCCGGAAGGGGAGCGCTCAAACAGGGTCTGTCCCAGCTCTTCCTCCAGCCGGCGGAGGCGCTTGCTCATCGACTGCGGGGAGATATACAGCTCGTCCGCCGCTTTGTGAATGCTTCCCAGCTGGTATAGCTTTGTAAAACAAATGAGACTGTAGGAATCCATGGGCGTCCTCCGTGTGTTGTCATGCATAGACGGAACACTGTGTCAAATTTCTGTTGCTACACGTCCCGGCAAGAAACAGCATAACTCATTTTTCATCGGCCGTCAATGGTGTCAGAATTGCGGCCTTTCCTGTGAGGACGTTATTATTATAGCTGAATTTTTCCATATCAGATATCACAAAGGTGGAGACTGGTATCACATTTTCGTTGATACCGTGTGCAGAGGCATCCACGTTTTGCTGACAGCGTAGCAACGCCGCCTGATACGCGCGCGCCGCCTGCGCAAAAAAGCCCGCGGGGACGGAAGACGGCGGCCGGATGAATTGAAAAAAACGCGGCGCGATGGTATACTACTATAATAGTGAGAGAAAAAACACAATGGCATGCCCTGCGGCATGCCAGCCGGGAGAAGATAACATGAACTACGATGTAATGATTATCGGCGCGGGGCCGGGCGGCATTTTCTCCGCCTACGAGCTGTGCAGGAACAACGCAGACCTGCGCATCGCCGTCTTCGAAGCGGGCTATCCGCTGCACAAGCGGCAGTGCCCGATCGACCGCGACAAAATAAAATCCTGCGTCAAATGCGAGACGTGCGCCATCATGAATGGGTTTGGTGGCGCGGGCGCCTTTTCCGATGGAAAATACAACATCACCAACGACTTCGGCGGGACGCTGTACAAATACATCGGCCGGGACCGCGCCATCGCGCTGATGAAATATGTGGACAGCATCAACGTCTCGCACGGCGGCGCGCAGACGAAGATGTATTCGACGGCGGGAACCAAGTTCAAAAAGCTGTGCATGCAGAACAAGCTAAAACTGCTGGATGCGTCCGTCCGCCACCTCGGCACGGACATCAATTACGTGGTGCTGCAAAACATTTACGATGAGCTGAAGGAGCGCGTCGATTTTTATTTTCACACGCCGGTGACCGGGTTGGAGCGCATCGAAGGCGGCTACCGCGCGCAGTATGACGGCGGGTGCGCCGAGGCGGCGGCCTGTATCGTCTCGGTCGGCCGGAGCGGGAGCAAGTGGATGCAGCGCGTCTGCGACAGTCTGGACATCCCGACCAAATCCAACCGCGTGGACATCGGCGTGCGCGTGGAGATTCCGGCGGTCATCTTCTCGCACCTGACCGACGAGCTGTACGAGAGCAAGATCGTCTACCGCACGGAGAAATTCGAGGACAATGTGCGCACGTTCTGCATGAATCCGCACGGTATCGTCGTCAACGAAAACACCAACGGCATTGTGACGGTCAACGGCCACAGCTATGAGGACCCCGCGCAGCAGACGGACAATACCAACTTCGCCCTTCTCGTGGCCAAGCACTTTTCCGAGCCGTTCAAGGACAGCAACGGCTACGGCGAGAGCATCGCGCGCCTGTCCAACATGCTGGGCGGCGGCGTCATCGTCCAGCGGTTCGGCGACCTGATCCGCGGCAGGCGGAGCACGGCCAAGCGCATGGAGGAGGGCATGGTGACGCCGACGCTCGCGGCGACGCCGGGCGATCTGAGCCTTGTCCTGCCCAAGCGCATTCTGGACGGCATCATCGAGATGATCTACGCGCTCGACAAAATCGCGCCGGGCACCGCCAACGACGACACGCTGCTCTACGGCGTGGAGGTCAAATTCTACAATATGGAAGTGGAGCTGGACGAAAACCTGCAAACCAGATACCGGGGGCTGTATGTCATCGGCGACGGCAGCGGCGTTACCCATTCGCTGTCGCATGCGTCCGCGAGCGGCATTCATGTCGCCAGACACATTCTGGGCGTGCCGTGAGCGCGGAAGCCGCCGCCCCGCCGTGCGCTTTTACCAAAAGCTTACACGGTTTTACAAAAAGATGGTGGCAGCGGCGCCGCGATGCTGGTTTAATGAAACGGAGAACAGAAATTTATCCATACAGGGAGGATCGAAATGGACACCACATGTTATACAAACCGAGAACTGTCGTGGCTGCAATTCAATGAGCGCGTGCTGCACGAAGCGGGCAACGCGCGCGTTCCGCTGGCGGAGCGGCTCAGCTTCGCGGCGATTTATCAGTCCAATTTGGACGAGTTTTTCATGGTCCGCGTCGGCACGCTGATGGTGCAGATGCATTCGGACGAAAAAATCCGCGAAAACAAGACCAACATGACAAGCGAGCAGCAGGTGAAAGCCATCCTGTCGCGCGTTTCCGAGCTGGAGCTGGAAAAGGCGAAGATCTATGAGCAGCTGATGGGCGAGCTGGAGCCGAAGGGCATCCGCATCATCAACTTCAACAAGCTGTCCAACGAGGAGGGCGCGCTGCTCGAGACCTATTTTGACCAGAACATCGCCCCGTTCCTGTCGCCGATGATCATCGGCAAGCAGCAACCGTTCCCGTTCCTCAACAATAAGCAGCTGTACGCGCTGGTGCTGCTCAACACCAAAAACGGCAAGAACAAGACGGGCATCGTGCCGTGCACCAACAGCGTGTTCAAGCGCCTGATTGAAATTCCCTCCCGGCCGGGCACGTTCATGCTGTGCGAGGAGCTGATCCTGCACTTTGTCTCCAAGCTGTATCCGAAATACACCGTCAGAGAAAAGTCGATCATGCGCGTGACGCGCAACGCGGACATCGACGCCACCGATGTGCTCGACGAGGATCTGGACTACCGCGACGTCATGGAGCACCTGATCAAACAGCGCACGCGCCTCAGCCCGGTTCGCCTGGAGCTGAGCCGCGAGATCAACGAAAAGACGAAAAAGGAGCTGGCCAAGTTCCTCGGCGTGCACAAGCGGCACATCATCAAGGTGGACACGCCGCTCGACCTGTCGTTCGGCTTCCAGTTGCAGGGCTATCTGCGCGACAAGACGGAGCTGTTTTACGAGCGCAGAAACCCGCAGATCACGCCGGCGCTCAACCTGCGCGAGAGCCTGCTGGATCAGGTCGCGAAGAAGGACGTGCTGCTTTCCTATCCGTTTGAGAGCATGAAGCCGTTTTTGCGCATGCTGCACGAGGCGGCGGAGGACGACAGCGTGGTCTCCATTAAGATGACGCTGTACCGCGTCGCGGAGCGCAGCAAGGTCATCGACGCGCTCATCGAGGCGGCGGAAAACGGCAAGGAAGTCGTCGTGCTCGTCGAGCTGCGCGCGCGCTTTGACGAGGCGAACAACATCGAGATGTCCAAGCGTCTGGAGGACGCCGGCTGCCATATCATCTACGGCCTGGGCATGTACAAGGTACACTCCAAGCTGTGCCTGATCACGCGCAACACCGAGCAGGGCCTGTCGTACATCACGCAGGTCGGCACGGGCAACTACAACGAGAAGACGTCGCGCCTGTACACTGACCTGTCGCTGATGACGGGCAACCAGCAGATCGGCGCGGAGGCGGCGCGCGTGTTCCAGTCGCTCATGCTGGGCGAGACGGTCGAGCACACGGAGCATCTGCTGGTCGCGCCGAAGTGCCTGCAAAACAAGGTCATCGCGATGATCGAAGACGAGGAGCAGAAGGCGCGGCGCGGCGAGCCGGCCTACATCGGCGTCAAGATCAATTCGCTCACCGACCGGGACATCATCGAGAAGCTGATCGAGGCCTCCCAGGCGGGCGTTAAAATTGAACTGATTGTCCGCGGCATCTGCTGCCTGGTGCCGGGCATCCCCGGACGCACGGACAACATCACGGTTGTCAGCGTCGTCGGACGCTTTCTGGAGCACTCGCGCATCTATCGCTTCGGCGTGGGCGCGGACGAGAAGATTTACATCGCCTCCGCCGACTTCATGACGCGCAACACGATCAAGCGCGTGGAGGTCGCCGCGCCGATTTACGACGAGGCCATCCGCGACCGCCTGCGCCACATCTTCGACACGGTCATGGCGGACGACGAGAAGGGCAAGCAGCAGACGAGCGACCGGGCGTATGTCGACCGCAATCTGCACGCGGAAAAGCTCAACTCGCAGGAGGTATTCTACGAGGAGGCCTACCGCGCCGCCGCGTCGCAGGATCAGGCGGCGGTCGCCATTCTCGAGCAGGAAACCTGATTATACCGGACAAAGCGAGACGAAAAAACAGCCGGAAGCTGTGCGCTTCCGGCTGTCAGACTGTCGAAAAAGCAATGCGTCATGCAAGAGCGTGCGTGAACAGCTCCCGGCAGCGTTTTGCCGCCCACAGGCGGCAAAAAAATCAAATTTTTTCCGGCGACAGGCGCGTCGGAAAAAACACCGCTCAGCCCGCAAACGTGCGCGCGCCGCGCGTGCGCTGCCGCGGGCTGCATTTTCTCAAAAAACGCCTGCGTTTTTTGAAGCGTGTCGAGGGTTCTCGACACGCAAACAGCCGGAAGCTGCGCGCTTCCGGCTGTCTCTGTGATGCGGGTTATTCTCCGGCCTTGCCGGTGATGATCCACGGCGCGGGCTGGGACTCGAAGGTGTTCTTGTTGCTCAGCTTGGAGACGGCGATCTGGATGACATCCGTGTCGTGAATGCCGAGGCTGGCGAACAGCGCGGGCAGGTCGGCGGCAACCTTGAAGTCCAGCGTGTAGACGACAAACTCCATGTTGGGGTTGCGCTGGAGCAGGCACTTCATCTCCTGCTCCATGCTGGCGGACGCGACGAGCATCGTGACGTCCGGCACGGGCAGCTCCGCCATCGTCTCCTCGTCCACGTGGTCGATGATCGTGACGTTGTTCAGGCCGAACTGGTGCAGGTTGTCCTCCAGCGTCTTGCGGTCGCGGGCGTTGTACTCGACGGCGATGACAGCGCCCTCCTCGCCGAGCATGGCGGCCTCCACGGCGATGGATTCGCCGGAGATGACGCACAGGTTCTTGTGTGGGTCGATCTGCATCTTGCTGAGGATGACGGCGCGGATCTCAGAGCCGACATAGCGGACGGAGCCGAAGGCAAACGACTGATTGCTCATGCCGAATTTGAACGTGCTGCGCGGCTTCGGGTTGAGGACCAGCATACCCGCAGAGGCGTTGATGCCGCGGTCCATCATGTCGTAGACCTTGTTCTGCTTGATGGGACCGCTCGGTTCGCTGCCCTCGTTATAGACGACGGTGCATTCGCCAAGGCCGGCGTTGTACATGCGGTAGAAGATATCCGGATGCCCCGCCTCGGTGAACACGAGAACGGCGCGGTGCGATTCGACCGTGGGGATCAGGTTCTTGTTTTTGCGCGTGATATCCAGCAGCTTGACCTGCTCGAGATCGACGTCTGCGTTATCCGCGAAGTACTGAAGCCATGCCAGAATGTGTGCGTTGGTAAAGAGGTTGTTTTCCATATAAAACGCTCCTTTGCGTCTGGTTTCCTTTATCATATCACAGTTTCGTTGGAAATGCACGAAATATCCGGAAAACATGGCGGGATTTTGTGAGATTAGCCCGGAGGGCGGCGCGCGGGCGGGCAACCCCCCTTGCCAGTGCCCCGCAGGTGTGCTATGCTAACAATACACGCAGGGGAAAGCCGCCGCGTGGGAAAGGAGAACGGCGATGACGTTTGAACAGTTGGAGAAGGAATTTATCGGCAGACCGGTCGATGAAGATAAAATGTATTTCGTTTTTTCCATGATGGGCAAGTTCGGTCAGTCCACGATGTACACCGTTTCGTTCCAGACAGAGGGCTATACCGTGTCCGCGGACGTCTGTGTCGAGCAGGGGAAGATCATGGGCATTGTGCCGGAAAAGGAGCTGCGCGAGGACGAATGGGGCAGCATTCCCGACCCCGGACCGGCGGAAATTCAGCCGGAGGAATATGCGACGCTGGCGATGTATTTCCGCAGCGTGGTAAAATAACGGCGACAGACGAGAGAAAGGATTTTTGATACAACCATGAGACTGGATAAATATTTGAAGGTATCCCGCCTGATCAAACGGCGGACCATTGCGAACGAGGCGTGCGACAACGACCGCGTGCTGGTCAATGGCAGACAGGCCAAGGCCTCCTATCAGGTGCAGGTCGGAGACGTCATCGAGATCTCGTTCGGCCAGCGCACGCTCAAGGTCGAGGTGCTGAACATTGCCGAGCATGTGCTCAAAAACGACGCCTCGGCGCTGTACCGCGAGCTGCCGTAACGCCGTCATATCGCCCCGCCCGGACGCATAAGCTGAAGCGTTCGGGCATTGCTTTTTTGGGGGAGGGATGAGATGGAGCGCGACGGAAACGGGGAGAGACGGGCGCTGCCGCACGGGCTGTCTTTGCAGGAGCGGCAGAAGCTGGCGATTTCCGGCGTCAGCGACGTGGTGAATTTTGACGAGACGCAGGTGATCGTCGCGACGGGTCTGGGAACGCTGACCATCCGCGGCAGCGGCCTTCATGTCGACCAGCTCAGTCTGGAGAGCGGTGAGCTGCGCGTGACGGGGTCGATCGATCTGCTGGAATACGACGACAGCCGGGCGCCGGGCGGCGGATTTTTCCGGCGGCTGTTCCAGTGATGGCGCTGGAGGCGCAGCTGCACATGATCGCGGCGGCGCTGCTCGCGGGCGCCTGCTGCGGCGCGGTGTACGACGTGCTGCGCGCCATTCGCCGCGCGTCCGGCCGCCGCTGGGTGGAGCTGCTGCTCGACGCGCTGTTTTCCGCGCTGGTGTGCGCGCTGCTGTTCGTGCTGGTGACCGCCGTCGTCCGGGCGCGTCTGCGCGGTTTTCTGCCGCTGTCCATGCTGGCGGGCGGGCTGCTCTGGCACGCGACGGCCGGCCGGCTGTTTCGCCGGGCGCTGCGCTGGAGCGGCGCGGCGGGCAGGGCGCTCGGCGCGCGGATGCGCACCGGCTGGAACCGGCTTGCACGCCTGCTGCGCGGGAGCGCGAAAAAAGGGAAAAACTGGCGCGCGGTTTCGGAAAAATCGCGAAAAAATTGAAAAAAGACCTTCCATTTTCGCGCCCGGTGGTATAAAATAAAAGAAGTATTGTTTCGTGGTATAAGGAGGCGCGCGATGAAACACCGCAGAAAGGTAAAACTGCATCCGCTTGTCAAAGCGCTGTTGGTGCTCGTTGTTGTCTTTGCCGGCGTCCGGCTGATTTCTCTTCAGCTTCAGATCAACGAGCTGCAGCAGCAGTGCGAGGAGCTGGACAAGGAGATCGCCCGCAAGGAACAGGCAAACGAAGACCTGAAGGAATCGCTGGACGAGGGCGTCACGGACGAAGCAATGGCTAAAATTGCGCGCGATGTACTGGGTTATGCTTCCCCCGGCGAGCGCATTTTCATCGACAGTTCGCAGCAGTAACCACACGGATGGAGGAAAAATCAAAAGGGTATGGATTTGGCCGTAGGAGAAATCATTTCCGGTAAAGTGACCGGGATTACAAAATTTGGCGCATTCGTTTCGCTGCCGGAGGGCAAGACGGGACTGGTACATATTTCCGAGGTAGACCAGTCTTATGTCAGCAACATCCGGGATCATCTGACAGAGGGGCAGGAGGTCAAGGTCAAGATCATCGCGATCGATGAGGTTGGCCGCGTCAATCTGTCCATCAAAAAGGCGCAGCCGCGCGCAGCCGCGGAGCAGCGTCCGTCCGGCCGCAGCGGCGTTCGCGGCGGCAGCAGCGCGCCGCGTTCCGGCAGCAGCGGGAAGAGATACCCGCGCGCGCTTTCCGCCGACGGCTATGTTCCGCGCCAGCCGGCGAAGGACGTTCCGATCTCGTTTGAGGAAAAGCTCAAGCACTTCATGCAGGACAGCGAGAGCCGCATGGCGGACATCCGCCACAACCGCGACAAAAAAACCGGCGCGCGCCGCCGGAAATAAGCGTAAATGCCGCCCGATGGTTTCGGCGGCATTTTTCCTGCGGACAAAAAAGTACCCTCCGGAGCACCGGAGGGCAAAATGGATTGTGGGGATAAAGATATGAACGGTGCATGGATAGCAGCATCCTGCCACCGTGGTTATCGTACCACGGCTTCCATTAAATGTCAAATAAAATTTTCACAACACGAGGAGAAGCTATGCTTATCTGCAACGGAAAAATTGTTCCGATGGAAGGGGAAATCATCGAAAACGGGTTTGTTTCGTTTGAAAGTGGCAAAATAACCGCGATCGGGTCGATGGAAAACCGGCCGGAGGGCGACTGTGAGGGCGACTGTCTGGACGCGCGCGGCGGCTGGGTGCTGCCCGGCCTGGTCGACGCGCACACCCACCTGGGGCTGTTTGAGGATTCGCTCGGCTTTGAAGGGGAGGACGGCAACGAGGACACCGACCCGGTCACGCCGCAGCTGCGCGTCATCGACGGCATCAACCCGATGGAGCGCAGCTTTGCCGAGGCGCGCGCCGCAGGCGTCACCTGCTGCGTCGTCTCGCCGGGCAGCGCCAACCCCATCGCCGGACAGGCGGCCGCCATCAAGACGAACGGGCGGCGCATCGACGATATGATTGTCAAGGCGCCCTGTGCGCTCAAATTTGCACTGGGGGAAAACCCGAAATCGTGTTATAATGAAAAGGACGAGGCGCCGGTCACGCGCATGGCGACGGCGGCGCTCATCCGCGAGACGCTGCGCAAGGCGCAGGAATACGCCGCGCAGAAAAAACGCGCGGAGGATCCTGCCGACGCGCCGGAGTTCGACGCAAAGCTGGAGGCGCTGCTTCCGGCGCTGGACGGCAGCTGTCCGGCGCATTTCCACGCGCACCGCGCGGACGATATCTTCACCGCCCTGCGCATCGCGAAGGAGTTTTCCCTGCGCGCGGTCATTCTGCACGGCACGGAGGCGCACCTCGTCGCCGACATTCTGGCGGAGGAGGGCGTGCCCATCTGCTCCGGTCCGTTTCTGACCGACCGCTCCAAGCCGGAGCTGCGGCACCTGACCGAGCGCGCGCCCGCGCTGCTGACGCGCGCCGGTATTCTGACGTCCATCAGCACGGATCACCCGGAGACGCCGCTCAAGCACCTGATGCGCTGCGCCGTGGCCGCCGTGCAGGCGGGCATGCAGCCGATGGACGCGCTGCGCGCGATCACGCTGGTTCCGGCGCGCATCGCCGGCATTGAAGACCGCGTCGGCTCACTGCGCGCCGGGAAGGACGCGGATATTCTGGTCACCAGCGGCGACCCGCTGGATTACCGCACCAGGGTGACGGCCGTATTCGTCGACGGAATGCAAATCAAGCAGGAGGATTGTATGATATGAGAACCATTGAAGCGAAAGAAATCACTGCGCTCGTGCGCGCGCTGTGCATGCAGGCCAACTACGTCCTGCCGGAGGACATTCGCCAGTCGTATCTGGACGGACAGGAGGCAGAGCAGTCCCCGCTCGGCAAGACGATTTTTGGCAAGATGATCGAGAACTGCGACATTGCCTGCAAAAATCAGGTTCCGATCTGCCAGGATTGCGGCATGGCGGTCGTCTTCGTTGAAGTGGGGCAGGACGTCCATATCACCGGCGGCCTGCTGGAGGACGCCGTGGACGAGGGCGTGCGTCAGGGCTACGTCGACGGTTATCTCAGACTGTCCGTGGTGCGCGACCCGCTCGACCGCGTCAACACCAACGACAACACGCCGGCCATCCTGTACACCCGCATGGTGGCGGGCGATCAGATCCGCGTGACCGTCGCGCCCAAGGGCTTCGGCAGCGAGAACATGAGCGCGATGAAGATGTTCACCCCGGCGGCGACGCGCGCGGACATCATCGATTTTATCGTCGCGTCCTGCGACCGCGCCGGCTCCAATCCGTGCCCGCCGATCGTCATCGGCGTCGGTCTGGGCGGAACCTCGGACAAGGCCGCCTATCTGGCCAAGCGCGCGCTCATGCGCCCGGTCGGCCAGTTCAGCGAAAACCCGTTTTACGCGGATATGGAGCGCGAGATCATCGCGCGCGTCAACGCGCTCGGCATCGGACCGCAGGGTCTGGGCGGCACAGTCACCGCGCTCATGGCCGCGATTGAGCCGTTCCCGACGCACATCGCCGGTCTGCCCTGCGTTGTCAATATTGGCTGCCATGTCATGCGCCACGCGGAAGGAATCCTTTGATATCTGAAGAAATTTCACGAAAACAGAAGATATTTCAAGCTATTTTTTGTTCAACCTGTCTCAAAGCCGAATTCGCCCGAATTTGTCATGAGACAGGTTTTTCAATCTGTGGTATACTGGAAACAGTAAGAGGGAGCGCACTTTGTTTCGTGCCTGGCGCGAACCACGCTGCCGGCGTTTGCCGGGGCGCATTTCCCGGACAACTGAATATCGGAAACTGGGTCAGATTGACCATAAGGAGCTGATGTTATGAAGATCACCATCGTTGAAAGAAAAATGCAGATTAGCGACGAGCTTCGCGCGTATGCGACCAAGAAGGTAACCAAGCTGGATCGCTACTTCCACAAGGACACTTCTGCAACGATTACTTTCAGTGAGCTGAAGGGCAGACAGACGGCGGAAGTCACCGTCAGACACAGCGGAATGGTTTTCCGTGCTGAGGAAACCACAACCGACATGTTTGCCTCTGTGGATGGCATGATCCGTAGCATCGAGAAGCAGATCCGCAGAAACAAGACCCGTCTGGAAAAGAAGCTGCGCGAGGGCGCGTTCGACAAGGCTGCCGCCAATGACGCGAGCATGGCCGACTATGTCGAGGATAGCTACGACGTCATCCGCCGCAAGCGCTTCGACGTCGTTCCGATGACGGTGGAAGAGGCCATCCTTCAGATGAACCTGCTGGGACACCAGTTCTTCTTCTTCAAGAATGCGGAATCTGACGATGCACCGGCCGTCATCTACAAGAGAGCGGCGGGCGGCTACGGTCTCATTGAGAGCAATTGACAGTTTATCGATATACGTGCAACACAAAATGAGATAGGGAACAGCCCTGCGGACTCTTGTCCGCAGGGCTGTTGTTGTCTGTCAGTGCTTCTGGTTGTAGAAAAACATGGCGACGGAGGTGCCGCAGATGACGAAATAGCCGATGACGCTGAGGAAATCGGGGATCTGTTCAAAGAAGAGAAATCCGAACAGCGCGGCGAAGACGATCTGGGAGTAGTCGAACACGGAAATTTCACGTGCCGGCGCATACGAATACGCGGCGGTGATGAAAAACTGGCCGCCCGCCGCCGCCAGTCCGGCGAACAGCAGCAGGACAAACTGCTGCAGCGTCATCGGATGGTAGAAAAACAGCAGGTAGGGCAGGCAGACGAGGCAGGAAAACGCGGAGAAGAAAAAGACGATGAACGGACCGCGTTCCCCGTGCAGGCTGAGCTTGCGCACCATGGTGTACGCCGCGCCCGCGGCGAAGCCGCCGAGCGCGCCGAGCAGGGCGGGACCTGTTGTGAGCGACGAGAAGCCCGGCTTGATGATGCACAGCGCGCCGAGAAAGGCGATGATGACGGCGGAAATCTGAAACGGCGTGACCTTTTCCTTGAGATAGAAATAGGAGATGACGACCGCGAAGAACGGCGCCAGCTTGTTGAGCATGGAGGCGTCGGACAGCAGCAGATGGTCGACCGCGTAATAGTTGCACAAAATGCCGATGGTGCCGAAGGCGGCGCGCATGATCAGCAAGGGCAGATTTTTGTGGTTAAATTGGAATTTTTCCTCCGACCGCAGCAGGATCACCAGCGCGAACACAAAGGCGACGGCGTTGCGGAAAAAGCTCTTCTGCATGGAGGGCAGATCGCCGGACAGACGGACGAACAAATTCATCAGCGCGAAGCTGAGCGTCGAAAGCGTGATAAAGACAATTCCTTTTGTTTTGTTTGACATGTTTCACCAATCCTGTTCTTTTTTTCAGGCAACAAAAAAGGCGGTATGCGTTCCGCCTTGTTCTGTCGTTATTCCTCGTAGTTGTGTGTGAGTGTGGACAACAGCTGCTGGTACATCTCTTCCGCGTGCTTTTTGAAGTTTTGTTCCAGCAGCGCCGCCTGCTGTAGGCTGACCACGTTCATGCGGACCGAAAAGACGTCCTGCATGGTCATCTCGACGACGAAATCCTTTTCGTCCTTCTGCTCCGTGGTCACAAACACCTGTGCGTCGCGGCGAATCTTGCGGATGACGCGCAGTGCGGAGATTTCCGCGGCCTCGCGCACGGTGTAGGGCAGGCGGTTGTGGAAGGCCTTCGCCGTTTCGCGCCCCTTCCGCGTGATGGAGAACACCTCCGCGCCGTCGCTCTCGCTTTTTTCCACGTGCTTGGACTGCTGAAGCTCGGAAAACGCCTCGGACAGCTCAAAATAGCCAAATCCATCGTCGCACCAGGTGCAGATGTCAACGATGGCGTCGTAGGATACCGGAAACGGCAGATAGGTCATGCAGGTCAGGATGAGAAACTTGATTTCGTCTTTGGTACGGATAAAGCCGAAACGAATCATGCGAACACCTCAGATCATTCTGTAATATCTTCAGTATAGCACAAACAATCGAAAATGCAAAGCAAAACGCGGCGAATGCTGTCGCGCGCCGGGTCTGAAACGGGAAAGCGCCCGATGCCGCGTTTCGCGGCGCCGGACGTCTCTGACAGCTGCCGCCGCTCGGTTGACAAACGGGAAGCTGATTATCCTGTCAAAACAGTGTAGATCAAAACCAGACAAACAAAAACTGCGGTGAAACAGGTGAGGATAAAAGCGCCGGTTTCATGCGCTCACCTCCGCAAACTGAAAGCTGTCACTCGGAAAGGCCTATCATCTGGTCTGAATATCGTTCATTTGACAAGATTTCCGGGCTGTCGCCGATAAATGCTTTTGCGGCCTCCACATCGCCCTGCAACTGCCACATAAACCATGCCGTGATATAACCGTCCGGCTTATACAGCACTTCGTTGTGAACAGTTCCCACTCTTCGCATGGCGATTTTGCTGCCCGGAACATCATGATATAACTCCGCGAGCTGCTCGCCGGTAATGACCCAATCGTCACCGCCGCCTTCTCCGGCAATGATCAGAATCGGAATATCGATCAAAGATGCGTCGTAATCCCAGAAGAGGTTATGCGCCAGCGTCTGATTGGTTGGAGAGAGGGAAACCGCCGCCTTGTATATATCCTGATGTTTTGTGTCGGTAATCGCATTGATGACACCGACACCGCCCTGTGAATGCCCCACGATGCCAACATGATCGAAGTCCACTTTTTGATAAAGAAGACTTGCGGCGTCTTCGATTTTCTCATTCTCATGCATCCGTTCCAGATATCGGATACACATCTCAGCACCGAAGGCATTCCATGCGTTCTTTTCTTCTGTTCCGATCACGATGAATCCCCATGAGGCATAATGCTTTGCTACTGCGGTATATTTGGACAAAGGTATCCCGCTTCCGTTGCAGATGACGATTACAGGGTACTGCCTGTTTTCTGTTTCAAGGTCAGTCGGGTAGAAAAGCAGGAACTTTTCAAAATCCAGAAGGGTACCTTCTTCCTTTGCAGATACCTCATATGAACCATTCGCCATATATCTCGCCTCGATCTCGCCGCCGGTCTCTGTCGTGACCTGATAGTCTGCCGGAGCAGCGGGTCTGCTGGCAAGAATCTTCAAAAGAATCAATCCGATGACAATGATGGCCGCCAATGCAATTCCAATTCCTTTCAGCACTTTCATCCCGCTTCCTCCGTAGATTTGTCTCCGCCAAGATGCTTTGATTATACAGAAAAGTTGTGAATTTTTCAACCGACAGAACGCAAATGATCGAAAATGCAGGGCGGGACGCGGTGAATGCTGCCGCGCACCGAGTCCGGAACGGGAAAAGCGCCCGAGGCCGCGTTTCGCGGCGCCGGACGCCCTCGGAAGCGGTTTGCACCGCGGTCTTTTTTAACGCGCGCGGGTTTGGCCCACTGCCCGCAGTCGGCCTGTGCTCCGCTTCCGTTGAAACACAATCAGCAGCGCGATGGCGGCGACCAGAACAAGCGGGAAGATACTGCCCGCGCGGAGACCGGCCTGGATGTCGTTTCCCGCCCGGCCGGCAGCGCTGCCGACAATTCCGGGACCGATTGCTCCTCCGAGATCGCCCGCCATGGCCAGCAGGGCAAACATCGCCGTGCCGCCGGTGGGGATGTGCTCAGAGCAGATGCTGATGCTGCCCGGCCACAGGATGCCGACAGAAAAGCCGCACAGCATACAGCCGGGCAGTCCGAGCCAGGGGGTGCTGGACAGAGAGACGGCGAGATAGCACAGCAGGCACAGACATCCGGAAGTCATCATGAATCGCGTCAGCTCCAACCGGTCGCCGTATTTTCCGTATATGGCGCGGCTGATTCCCATGGTGGCGGCGAACATGCACGGTCCCGAGATATCGCCCATCGATTTGGAGACATGCAGGGAGGATTCCATGAAGAGCGACGCCCATTGCGCCATGGAGAGCTCCGATGCGCCGGCGCAGATCATCAGCAGAATGGCGAGCCAGAACAGCGGGAGCTTCAGCAGCTTGCCGATTGTCATGGATTTGCCGGTTTCCACCGGGTGCTCGATGGGACAAACTGTAAAGTTATATACATTTACAAGTGGAATGATTGCCCAGATACAGGCGAGAATTCTCCAGTTTTCAACGCCAAATACGGAGAAGAACAAGGTAGACAGCAAGACAATCCCCACGGAGCCCCAGCAGTAGAAGGAGTGGAGCAGGCTCATCGCCGCCTCCTTGTGCCGGGACGGACAGGCCTCCACGATGGGGCTGCACAGCACCTCTGTCAGGCCGCTGCCGGTGGCGTAGATCGCGGTGCTGACGAGAAGACCGGTGAACGGGTCGGAGAACACCTCAGGGAGAACGGCGAGTCCGGCAAGCCCGGCCGCGGAGAGAATCTGGGAGCTGACGACGCAGGCTCGATAGCCGATCTGATCCGCAAAGCGCGCGCACAGAAAATCTACGACAAGCTGCGTGAGAAACAGCACAGAGGAGATCAGGGCGAGCTTTTCCAGCGAAATCTGATAGCTGTTGTGAAACGTCAGGTAAAGCAGCGGTGCGAAATTTGCCGCGATCGCCTGCGTGACAAAACCGAGATAGCAGGCGAGAAAAGTTCTTTGATATGTATCCGTCATATTGACACCTCCGATGCGGACATGCGATTATTATATCGAAGCCGCGGCCGCAGTACAATGCACACGATGCGAAGAAACTGACACAATATCGCAGCGGAGGGGAGAGCGCCATGACAGAGGAAGCGAGCAGAACGATTACGGATGAGACGATGCGGGAGCTGGCCGGGCATGGCTGTGCGGCCTATCCGTTCCGGCAGTATGAGGAGGAGATCGGCGCGCACGCGCTGCAGGCGATTGACTGGCACTGGCATTCGGAGGTGGAGTTCGTCTTTGTGCGGGAGGGGACGGCGGTCTGCTTTGCGGGCAGCGAAAGGCATGTCCTTCCGGAAGGCAGCGGCATCTTTATCAACGCCCGCGTCATTCACCGCCTGGAGGCGGAAGCGCGCGCCGTGATCCCGAATATTGTCTTTTCTCCCGCCTTTTTGGCGGCCCCGGACAGTCTGATCTATCAAAGCTATGTTCAGCCAGTCCTTGACAGCGATTCCGCGTGTCTGGTCTTTTCTCCGAAGGAGGATGCGCAAAAGAGGATTCTCGATGCGCTCCTGTCTGTGCTCGCTCTCGCGCAGCGGAAGAGCGCCTGCGAGCTGGAAACGGCAGAGCGGACGCTCCGGCTGTGGAGGACGATGCTGGAGAACGCTGCGATCCAGCCGCGCCGCCTCCCGGCGGACAGCTCCGCGCAGGCGCGCGCGAGGCTGCAAATCATGATGCAGTACCTACAGACCAACTACCGGCGCAGGATTACGCTCGAGGAGCTCGCGGCAGTTGTTTCGCTGAGCAAGAGCAGTGTGCGCAATCTGTTTCAGGAATACCTGCACACCGCCCCGATCCGCTATCTTGTGGAATACAGGCTGAGGCAGGGGGCAAAGCTGCTCGCCAATACAGAGCGCGGCGTCGCCGCCGTCGCGAAAGACGTGGGATTTGAACATGCCGGCTACTTTTGCCGCAAATTCAAGGGGCTTTTTGGCATGACGCCCAAGGAATACAGAAAAAGAACGTCCGGGCGGTACGCCGCGCCGCAGCCAGACGCGGAACAATCCCCGCCTCCGGCGGACATTTTCCCGCCCGGGAGTGCACGGGAGATTGACAAAATTGCGGATTTCTGTATAATGAATTGCAGTGAGTAAAGTTAACAGCCGCGTAAACAGCGCCGAAAGGCCGTTTATGAGGAAAGTCCGGGCTGCACAGGGCAGGATAACGGATAACGTCCGCCGGAGGCGACTCCAGGAAAAGTGCAACAGAGAGATACCGCCACGGCTCCGCCGTGGTAAGGGTGGAAAGGCGAGGTAAGAGCTCACCAGTCTCATAGGTAACTATGGGATTCTGTAAACTCTATCCGCAGCAACACCGCAGAGGGACACACAGGGCTTGCCCGGCCCGTCCCGAGAAGGTGGCTAGAGGCGCATGGTAACATGCGTCCCAGATAGATGGCTGTTCCAATGACAGAACCCGGCTTACTCTTTGCTCACTCTTTTTGCATTTTCTCCCCCGCCGACGCGGGGGTTTCTGCGGGACAGAGCGAATCCGATGTCCCCCCGACATAAGCAGAATATCCGGAGGAAAGTAAAAATGAGCGCATATGATCGTTTTTTACAATCGATGAACGAAAAACAGGTCACCGTGATCGGCATCGGCGTGAGCAATACGCCGCTCATCAGCCTGCTGCTGGAGGCGGGCGCGTATGTCACGGTACATGACCGCAAAACCGAAGAGGAGCTGGGAGAAATCTACGAAGGGCTGTCCGATCTGGGCGTCCGCTTCTGCGTGGGCAGCGAGTACCTGAAAAATCTCGGCGGAGACATCATCTTTCGCACGCCCGGCATGCATCCGAACCACCCGGCGCTGGTGCGGGCGCGCGAGCAGGGCAGCGAGATCACCAGCGAGATGGAGGTCTTCATGCAGGTTTGTCCCTGCCCCATCCTCGCCATCACCGGCTCGGACGGCAAGACCACGACCACCACGCTGACGTGCGAAATTCTCCGGACGGCGGGCTATACCTGCCATCTCGGCGGAAATATCGGCCGTCCGCTGCTGGCCGACGTGCCGCTGATGACCGAGCAGGACATCGCGGTCGTCGAGCTGTCATCCTTCCAGCTGATGGATATGACGTGCTCCCCGGCGGCGGCGCTCGTCACCAATGTCACGCCGAACCATCTGGACGTCCACAAGGATATGGCGGAGTATGTGCAGGCCAAGACCAACATCTTTGTCCATCAAAAGCCGGGCGCCAAGCTCGTGCTCAACGCGGACGATACGGTTTCCAGAGCGTTCACGCCTGCGGACGGCGTCGAGCTGCTCCAGTTCTCCATGAAGGAGCCGGTGCAGAACGGCGTGTATCTCCAGGACGGCGTCATCTGGTACGCGGAGGACGGCAACCGCCGCAAGATCATGGACGCCTCGGAGATCCGCATTCCGGGCGCGCACAACATCGCCAACTATATGGCGGCGACCTGCCTGACGCACGGCAAGGTTTCGTTCAACGACGTCATCACGGTGGCGCGCTCGTTCGGCGGCGTGGAGCACCGTCTGGAACTGGTTCGCACGCTGGACGGCGTGCGCTATTACAACGACTCCATCGCGTCCAGCCCGACGAGAACGGCTGCGGGTCTGCGCGCGTTCGATCAGAAGGTCATCCTGCTGGCGGGCGGACACGACAAGAAGATCCCCTACGACAGCTTTGGCCCGATTGTCTGCGACCGCGTCAAGCGCCTGATTCTCATCGACGCCAATCCGAACGACAGCACGTCGCCCGCAATTGAGGCGGCGGTGCGCGCAGCGGAGAATTTCGACCCCGAGCAGCTGTGCATCGAGCGGTACGACGACTTTGAAGCGGCGGTGCGCGGTGCGGCGGCCGCGGCGGCGGACGGCGACATCGTCCTGCTGTCCCCGGCGAGCGCGTCGTTCGATATTTTCCACAACTTCATGGAGCGCGGCAATCGCTTTAAGGAAATTGTCCATTCACTGTAAGCTATGACAGTACTGACCGCCGGACGGGAGTCCGGCGGTTTGTTGTGTGGGAGGAGAGCATGATACAACTCAATGCGGAGCATATTTCCCTCAGCTGGGGAGAAAAGGTGCTGTTCGACGATGTCAGTCTGGCGCTCGACGAGCGGGACAAGGTGGGGCTGGTCGGCGTAAACGGCACGGGGAAATCCACATTCCTGCGCATCCTCGCGGGGATGCAGGAGCCAGACGCGGGCACTGTGACGCGCGCGAACGGCGTGCGCATCGGCTATCTGCCGCAGGCGCCGGATTTTTCCGCCGACGTCACCGTGTTACAGCAGGTGTTTCGCGGCGCGTCGGAGGAATTTGCGCGCGAACGCGCCTATGAGGCGAAAACGCTGCTGACGCAGATGGGCGTCACGGACTTTGACCGCCCGGTTCGGCTGCTGTCCGGCGGACAGAAAAAGCGCGTGGCGATCGCGTCCGCGCTGCTCCTTCCGAGCGAGATTCTCATTTTGGACGAGCCGACCAACCACATCGACAACGAGACGGCGGCCTGGCTGGAGCAGCAGCTCAAGGCCTACCGCGGGGCGATGGTGCTCATCACCCACGACCGCTATTTCCTCAACCGCGTGACCAACTGCATCTGCGAGCTGGATCACGCCAGGCTGTACCGCTACGACGAGAACTACGAGGGCTTCGTGGCGCGCAAGGCGGAACGCGAGGCGAGCGCGCTGGCGTCCGAGCGCAAGCGGCAGAGCCTGCTGCGGCGCGAGCTGGAGTGGATGCGGCGCGGCGCGCGGGCGCGCGGCACCAAGAGCCGCAGCCGCATCGAGCGGTTTGAGGAGCTGTCCAGCCGGAAGGGCATTGTGGAGAACAGCGCGCTCGAGCTGAAATCCGTCTCGACCCGGCTCGGCA
Organism: Candidatus Butyricicoccus stercorigallinarum; assembly: GCA_019112985.1. Lineage (GTDB taxonomy): Bacteria > Bacillota > Clostridia > Oscillospirales > Butyricicoccaceae > Butyricicoccus_A > Butyricicoccus_A stercorigallinarum. The sequence goes on from DXIG01000033.1 coordinate 21,826, forward strand.
AAAAGACCATCGAGGTCTCCGGCCTGACCAAAAGCTGGGACGGCACGACCTATCTGCGCGACTTCAGCCTGACGGTCGCGCGCGACGACCGCATCGGCATCGTCGGAAAAAACGGCACGGGAAAATCCACGTTTCTGCGCCTGCTGACCGGGCGCGCGCAGCCGGACAGCGGCCGCATCGTGTTCGGTGAGACGGTGCGCATCGGCTATTTCGCGCAGGACTGCGGGCATATGGACGACAATCAGACGGTGATTTCGTTTATCCGGGACATCGCGGAGACCGTGCGCACGCCGGACGGCCCGCGCTCGGCCGCGCAGATGCTGGAGACCTTTCTGTTCTCCGGCGAGGCGCAGTGGACGCGCATCGGCAGCCTGTCGGGCGGCGAGAAGCGGCGGCTGTATCTGCTCAGCGTCATCATGGACGCGCCCAACATCCTGCTGCTCGACGAGCCGACCAACGACCTCGACATCGAGACGCTGACCATTTTGGAGAGCTATCTGGAGACCTTTGACGGCGCGGTCATCGCCGTCTCGCACGACCGCTATTTCCTCGACAAAATCGCCGGGCGCATCTTTGAATTCCGCCCGGACGGGCAGGCCAGAGAATATCTGGGCAACTACGCCGACTATCTGGAAAAGCGCGAAGCGGAGCGCGCGCCTGCGGCCAAAAAGGCAGAGCCCGCGCCCAAGCCGCGCAAAAAGTCGGACGACAAGCTGCGCATGAGCTACAAGGACCAGTACGAGCTGGCGCATATCGAAGAGGAGATCGAGGGCATGGAGCGGCAGCTCGCCGGACTGCGGGCAGAGCAGCAGGCCAACGTCTCGGATTTCGCGGCGCTCCAGCAGCTTGCGGAGCAGATCGAAGCGCTGTCCGCCAAGTTAGAGGAGCGGACGGAGCGCTGGATGGAATTGCAGGAACTTGCGGAGCAGATCGAGCGGCAGAAGGGCTGATTACAGCATTAGCTTGCACACGCCGAGCGCCATGAGCGCGAGGCCGCACGTCATGGAGCGCGCCCGCTCTCCGGGAATCGGCAGCCGCGCGCCCAGCCACCTGCCGTACCAGACGGCGAAGAAATTCCAGACCAGCGCGGCGCCGAACAGCGGCAGCAGCGAGAGCCCGCGCGTCGTGACGCCCAGCCCGCCGATCAGCGAATCGATGGAAACCGGGATGGCGAGCACGACCGCCTCCGCCGGCGAGAGCACCTTGGAGTTGTCCCTGTCCGCGCGCGTGTGGTCGAGAAAGACGCCCGCAAGCGTGCGCAGCGGCGCGAGCTGCCGGCAGTGCGTGCGCTGCGCGGCGAGGCAGAGGCGGTCGCCGCACAGCTGCATCAATCCGATCAGCGTGAGGGCGAAAAAGCCGATCAGGCGGATGTGCCATTCCGGCAGATCGTCAAACAGCACGCTCTTGCCCGCGGCGGAAAGGAGCAGAAAGCCGCTGCTCACGGCGGCCATGCACAGGCGCGAGCGCCACGGGATCCAGATGTCGGAGGTGCCGCAGGCCATGGCGGCGAACATGACGTCCATGGTGACGGCGACCACGATGAAAAAATCCAAATAAATCCCCCCTTGAACAAAAAATACCGCCCGCATCCGGTACAGTCATTGCTATGACATAACCGGGCGGGCGGTTCGTGTTCTTTTGGCTGCGCGGCCGCGCAGGGGGAGGGGGATCTTAGAAGACCTGCCAGTAGGCGGCGAAGTAGGGCGGAAGCTCCGAGCCGCCGCCGAAGTCGTGCACCTTGCTGGTGATCAGATCGCGGGCGCGTCCGGCCTCCGCGTTGAAGTGGGCGACAAACGGCTGGTCGTCCGCGTTGATGACGACCATCACGCGCTCGCCTTCAAACGCGCGCTCGAAAATCGCCTGTTTGGTGGTGAGCAGGCGGGTGGTGAAGTCGCCGTAGCACAGCGCCTTGGAGCTCTTTTTCGCCGCGGCGAGCCTGGCGATCCACTCGGTCAGCTCGTTGCTCTGCGGCTCGTCGAAGCACGGGCGGAGATTGACGTCGGTGCCCTGCTTTTTGACGCCCTTTTCGCCCCACTCGCTGCCGTAGTAGATGCAGGGGATGCCCGGCATGCCGACCATCAGCGCATAGATCAGCGGCAGGTGCGCCTCGTTTTGCAGGATGGAGGCCACGCGCGTGACGTCGTGGTTGTCGACGAAGGACAGCAGGTGCTTTCCTTTGTACAGCGTCCAGTATTCCGGCCCGAACTGCCGCTGGAGCGAATGGACGATCTCGAACATGTTCATGCTGTTGAACGACGAGTACAGGCCCTTGTAGCAGTCGTAGTTGGTGCAGGCGTGCAGCATGTCGTCCGCGAGGAACGGGGAGCAGTCGCTGCTCATCACCTCGCCGACCAGGAAGAAGTCCGGCTTCAGCGCGTCGCAGAACGCGCGCAGGCGGCGCAGGAAGTCGTGGTCGAGCGAATAGGCGACGTCGAGGCGCAGGCCGTCGATGTCAAATTCCTTGACCCAGCCGCGGATGCAGTCGAAGATGTGCTGGACGACCGCTTCGTTGTGCAGGTTGAGCTTGACCAGCTCGTAGTGACCCTCCCAGCCTTCGTACCAGAAGCCGTCGTTGTAGTTGGAGTCGCCGTCGAAGTTGATGAGGAACCAGTCCTTGTAGGGCGAGGCGGCCTTCTTTTCCTGCACGTCGCGAAACGCCCAGAAGCCGCGGCCGACGTGGTGGAACACGCCGTCGAGCACGATGCGGATGCCGTGCTCGTGCAGCGTCTTGCAGACGGCGGCAAAATCCGCGTTGGTGCCAAGCCGGCCGTCGATTTTGCGGAAATCGCGGGTGTCGTAGCCGTGGCTGTCCGAGTCAAAGACGGGGGACAGGTACAGTGCGTTGCAGCCGACCGAGGCGATGTGCTCCGCCCAGTCCCCGATTTTGCGCACGCGGTTGACCGTCTTGCCGTCGTTTTCCCACGGCGCGCCGCAGAAGCCCATGGGATAAATCTGATAAAAAACGCTCTCATATGCCCACATAACGAACGAAAACCTCCTCGAAATGAAAAAATAACGAAACTTCCAGAGTATTATAGCATATTTGTGAACATGCAACAACAAATCCGGGTAAAATATTGCGGTATTTTTTGTATCTTTCTCTTGCTTTTTGCGCGGCTTCATGCTACAATATTTAACCGAAACCGGACAATCCTCTGTCCACCCGGTCACGGGGCGTGACCGCCGGCTCGCTGCGGCGCAGCACTGTGCCTGAACTTGATTCACGGCGGGCGGGAGCTGAGGTTTTAAGAGAGACACGATTGTCTAAGATTGAGAGGAGAAAAATACGATGGACTTAGTCAAGGTTCTCGCAGAACAGCAGATCAAGACCGATCTGCCGGTACTCAAAATTGGTGACACCGTCAAGGTACACCAGAAGATCAAGGAAGGCAACCGCGAAAGAATTCAGATTTTCGAGGGTACCATCATCGCTATGAAGCATAGCGGCATCAACAAGTCTGTCACCGTAAGACGTATTTCCTACGGTGTCGGCGTTGAGAAGACCTTCCCGGTACATTCCCCGAACATCGCGAAGTTCGAGGTTGTTCGCAACGGTAAGGTTCGCCGCGCCAAACTGTACTACCTGCGCGGCAGAGTCGGCAAGGCGGCGAAGGTTCAGGAGAAGCTGTAAGATTCAGCCTGATTTCGGAACCACAAAGGAGAGGACAGCTCATGTTCCTCTCCTTTTTCTTTGCCCGGACAGGGAAAACCACTTGCCAAACGGCTGTAAAGCGGTATATTATAACAATATATTCGCTTATCCGACGAAAGGGTGATAGAACCTATGCGCAAACAAAACAAAAATACGGCGGAGGAGGGGGCAAAGGGCCGCTTTCACAGCGAGCTGTTCGACTGGGGCGAGGCGCTTCTGATCTCGCTGTCCGTCGTGATCCTGGTCTTCGTGTTCGGCGTCCGCATCATCGGCGTGCAGGGCTCGTCCATGGAGCCGACGCTTCAGGACGCCAACCAGCTGCTGGTTTCCAACCTGTTTTATACCCCGGAAAAGGGCGACATCGTCATCCTGACCAAGGATTCGTTCATGGAGAGCCCGATTGTCAAGCGCGTCATCGCCACGGAGGGCGACACGATCGACATCGACTTTGAAACCGGCGCGGTCACGGTCAACGGCGAGCAGCTGGAGGAGACGTACATCGCGGAGCCGACCACGACGTTTTACGACGTGACCTTCCCGCAGACGGTGCCGGAGGACTGCATTTTTGTCATGGGCGACAACCGGAACCACTCGACCGACAGCCGCTACGGCGCGCTCGGCATGGTGGACACCCGCTATATCATCGGCAAGGTTTTGATGCGCATTTATCCGCTGAACGAAATTGGAACGGTATCATAAGGAGGATTCATGAATATACAGTGGTATCCCGGCCATATGACGCGCACCCGCCGGCAGATGGTGGAAAACATCCGCCGCGTGGACGCGGTGTGCGAGGTGGTTGACGCGCGCATTCCGCAGGTCAGCCGCAACCCGGATATGGACGATATCGCGGCCGGAAAGCCGCGCCTGCTGGTGCTCAACCGCACCGACCTGGCCGACCCGGACGCCACCCAGCGCTGGGCGGCCTACTACCGGCGGCAGGGCTACGCCGTGCTGACCACCGACGCGCGCAGCGGCGCGGGCGTGGCGAAGTTTGCGTCTGCGGTGCGCGCGCTGCTGGCGGATAAAATCGCGCAGTGGAACGCGAAGGGGCAGACCGGAAAGCCGGTGCGCGTCATGGTCGTCGGCATCCCCAACGTCGGCAAATCCACCTTCATCAACCGCGTGCTCGGCCGCAAGTCCGCCAAGGCGGCGGATAAGCCGGGCGTGACGCGCGGCTCGCAGTGGTTCCGCGTCGAGGGCGGTCTGGAGCTGCTGGACACGCCCGGCATTTTGTGGCCCAAGCTGGACGACGAGCGCACGGGCATCTATCTTGCGGTCACCGGCGCGGTCAAGGACGACATTTTGGACGTGGAGACGCTGGCGTGCAAGCTGATGGAGCTGCTGTTCCGCCACGCGCCGCAGTCGATTGCGGGGCGCTATGGCATTGAATTGCCGGCGGCGGAGGACGAGGTGGACTTTCTCGGCTATGAGCTGCTGCTGCGCGCCGGACGCAAGCGCGGGTTCCTGATTTCCGGCGGCGAGATCGACACGGAGCGCATGGCGCGCATCCTGCTGGACGAATTTCGCGGCGGAAAGCTGGGGCGCATCACGCTGGAGACGCCGAATGAATACGCCGGCGCGGAGGAGCAGACCGATGGCGAAGCAGAGTAAGCCGGCGGCGCTGCTCACGATGGACAAAGAGGCGGAGATTCGGGCGCGCGGCTTTTCCGCCGTGTGCGGCATCGACGAGGCCGGGCGCGGCCCGCTCGCAGGCCCGGTGGTCGCCGCCGCCGTCATCCTGCCGGAGGGCATCGTGCTGCCCGGCGTCACCGACTCCAAAAAGATTTCGGAGAAAAAACGCGAGCTGCTGTTCGACTATGTCAAGCAGCACGCGCTCGCGTGGGGCATCGGCACGGCGAGCGAAGCGGAGATCGACGCGCACAATATTTTGCAGGCCACCTTTCTGGCCATGCGCCGCGCGGTGGACGCGCTGCCGCGCCCGGCGGATTTTGCACTGGTGGACGGCAACCGCATCCGCGGGCTGGACATTCCGGCGGAATGCGTCGTGGGCGGCGACGGCACGGTGCTGTCGATTGCGGCGGCGTCTATTCTGGCGAAGGTCACGCGAGACCGCTGCATGCGCGAAATGGCGGAGCAGTACCCGCAGTACGGCTTTGACAAGCACAAGGGCTACGGCACCAAAGCGCACTACGCCGCGATCGAGCAATACGGCCTCTGCCCGCTGCACCGCCGCACCTTTTTGAAAAAGGTGCTGAAGCGATGACCGACGGCGCGCGCGGCGAACAGCGGGCGGCGGAATATCTCGCGCAGCGCGGCTATACCGTGCTCGCCCGCAACTACCGGTCGCCCTATGGCGAAATCGACCTGATCTGCGCGCACGGCGGCTGCATCGCCTTTGTCGAGGTCAAGACGCGCAGCAGCGCGAAATTCGGCGCGCCGCGCGAGGCGGTGACGCCGGCCAAGCAGCGCAAGATCATTCTGACGGCGCAGCAGTGGCTGGCGGAGCATCCCACGGCCTTGCAGCCGCGCTTTGACGTGGTGGAGGTGCGGCGCGCGGGCGCGCGCTGCCGCATTCATTTGATTCCCAATGCCTTTGAGGTGTCCTGATGGAGTATTTTGACCTGCACTGCGACACGCTGTGCGAGCTCAGCCCGTACCGCCTGTACCGCAGGCGCCCCGGCACGCTGCGCGCCAACGGCGGGCAGCTCGATCTGACGCGCGCGGCGCGTTATACGCGCTATGCGCAGGTGTTCGCGCTGTTTTGCGGCGCGCGCCCCATCGAGACGGCGGAGGAGGCGCACACGCGCCTGCACACCCTGCTGCAAACGGCCAGAGAGGCCTTCGCCTCCTGCGCCGATGTGCTGCTGCCGTGCGCGTCGGCGGACGACCTGCGCGCGGCGGAGCGGCAGGGGAAGGCGGCGGCGTTCCTGTCCATCGAGGGCGCGGAGCTGCTGCAAAGCGAGCCGGACATCCAGGCGGCGATTGACGCGGGCGTGCGCATCGTCACGCTGACGTGGAATCACCGCTCACGCTACGGCTGCGGCGCGGTGACGGACAACGGCGCTGGATTGACCGGGGAGGGGATTCGCCTCGCGCAGCGCCTGGCGGCGCACGGCGTCTTCCTCGACGTGTCCCATCTGTCGGAGCGCGGCTTCTGGGAGCTGCTCGACAGCACGTCCGCGCCCGTTCTGGCGACGCATTCCAACAGCCGCGCCGTGTGCCCGCATGTGCGCAACCTGACGGACGCGCAGTTTTGTGCGATTGTCCGGCGCGGCGGGCGGGTCGGCGTCAACCTGTATGTGCCGTTTTTGACGCAACAGCGCCGCGCGGACTGCACGGACATTGTGCGCCACATCGAGCACTTCTGCGCGCTCGGCGGGGCGGAGCAGCTGTGCATCGGCGCAGACTGGGACGGCTGCGACTGCCTGCCCGACGGCATCCCAGACGTGACGGGGATCGAGTGCCTCGCGGAGGCGCTGGCGCGGCACGGCTATTCCGACACCCAGATTCGCAATCTGATGTATGACAACGCAAAACGGTTCGTCGAAACGAACTTTATCATAGACACAGGTATTCCGAAAACGAAATAACCCGGGAGGTTTTCACATCATGGATTACGTAAGCACACGAGACAAAACCCTGACCGTCAGCGCCGCCAAGGCGATTGCGACCGGCATCGCGCCGGACGGCGGTCTGTATTGCCCGACGGAAATTCCCAAGCTGACGGCGGACGATTTTGCCGCCCTGTGCGCGAAGGATTACCGCGGAAGAAGCGCGGATATCCTCGGCCGCTACCTGACCGACTTTACGGCGGAGGAGCTGGAGACCTACGCGGCGCGCGCGTATGCGGACGAGAAGTTCGGCGGCGCGGACACGGCGCCGCTGGTCAAGCTGGAGGACGGCACGTATATTTTGGAGCTGTGGCACGGCCCGACCTGCGCGTTTAAGGACATGGCGCTCCAGATGCTGCCGCACCTGCTGACCGCGTCGCTGCGCAAGACCGGCGAGCAGCGAACGGCCTGCATCCTCGTCGCGACCTCCGGCGATACCGGCAAGGCGGCGCTGGACGGCTTTGCGGACGTCGAGGGCACCAAGATCATGGTCTACTATCCGGTGGACGGCGTCAGCACCATTCAAAAGCTCCAGATGGTCACGCAGAAGGGAGAAAACGTGCAGGTGTGCGCGATTCGCGGCAATTTTGACGACGCCCAGAGCGCGGTCAAGAAGATCTTTACCGACAAGGCGTCCATCGACAAGCTGGACGCGCAGGGCATGACGCTGTCGTCCGCGAATTCCATCAACTGGGGCAGACTCGCGCCGCAGATCGCCTACTATGTGTCCGCCTACTGCGACCTGCTCAACCGCGGCGAGATCAAGCTGGGCGACCCGATCAACGTCTGCGTGCCAACCGGAAATTTTGGCAATATCCTCGCGGCGTATTTCGCCAAGCAGATGGGCGTGCCGGTTGCGAAGCTGATCTGCGCGTCCAATGAAAACAACGTGCTGACCGACTTCTTCACGTCCGGCGGCACCTACAACCGCGTCCGCCCGTTCCACACGACGATTTCCCCATCGATGGATATTTTGATTTCGAGCAATCTGGAACGTTTATTGTTCCTCGCCTCCGGCTATAATGACAGCATGGTCGCCGGGCTGATGGCGCAGCTGGCGGAGACCGGCGCGTACACCGTGCCGGAAGAGGTGTTCGCGGACATCGGCAGCCAGTTCGCGGCGGGCTTCTGCGACGATACCCAGACCAAGCAGACGATCGCGCGCCTGTTCGAGCAGAAGCAGTATCTGTCCGACACGCACACGGCGGTCGCCGTCAAGGTGTACGAGGACTACCGCGCGCGCACGGGCGACACCACCCCCACGGTGATCGCGTCCACCGCCAGCCCGTTCAAGTTCTGCCAGAGCGTCATCTCCGCGCTGGGCGGCGCGGTGACGAGCGACGGCACCGAGCTGCTCGACCAGCTGCACGACATGACCGGCGCGCCGGTTCCGGCGCCGCTGGCCGCGCTGTCCGGCCTCGCGCCGCGCTTTGATCTGGTCATCGACCGGGAGGACATTCTGGGGACGGTTGACCTGCTGAACACCATCTGAGCATGGCGCTGTACACCATCTCCGACCTGCATCTGTCGCGCGGCGTGCAAAAGCCGATGGACATCTTCGGCGGCCGATGGCAGGGCTATATGGAGAAAATTGAAAAAAACTGGCGGGCGATTTTATCGCCGGAGGATACGATCGTCATCGGCGGCGACATCTCCTGGGGCATCAATCTGCCGGAGGCGCTGCCCGACTTCCAGCTGCTCAGCAGCCTGCCGGGGAAAAAGATCATCGGCAAGGGCAACCACGACCTGTGGTGGGGCACGGTCAGCAAGATGAAGCGATATTTTGAGGACAACGGCATAAAAAATATCGATTTCCTCTTTAATAATTGTTTCATTTATGGTAACATTGGTATTTGTGGAACCCGCGGATGGTTTTTTGAGGAATCCTTTCAGGAACAGCACGACGAGAAGATTTTCCGGCGGGAGCTGATCCGACTGGAAACCTCGCTCAAGGCCGCCAGGGCGCAGGGCGCGGAGGAGATCATCTGCTTTTTGCACTACCCGCCGATCTATGCGAATTTCCGCTGCGGCGAGATCATCGAGCTGATGCAGCGCTACGGCGTCGGGCGGTGCGTGTACGGGCACCTGCACTCCGACAGCCTGCGCTACGCCGTGACCGGCCCGCATGACGGCATCGAATTCACGCTGGTTTCGGGCGATTACATCGATTTTACGCCTGTGCTGCTAAAAAAGTAGAAAAAAATGTAGCCAAAAAGCCAACTATCTGATAGAATAGATTGGACATATTATTAGGAGGAGTCATTCAACATGGAACT
>DXIG01000002.1 GCA_019112985.1 Candidatus Butyricicoccus stercorigallinarum
CGTCGAGATGGACGGCTTTGGCGCGAACGAGGGCGTCATTGTCATCGCCGCGACCAACCGGCAGGATATTCTTGACCCGGCGCTGCTGCGCCCCGGCCGCTTTGACCGTCAGATCTATGTCGGCGCGCCCGACCGCAAGGGGCGCGAGGACATCCTCAAGGTGCACGCGCGCGGCAAGCAGTTCGACCCGGATGTGAAGTTCGATTCGATCGCGAAATCCACGGCGGGCTTTACCGGCGCGGATCTGGAAAACCTGCTCAACGAGGCCGCCCTGCTGGCGGCGCGCCGCAACAAGCGCCTCATCAGCATGGAGGACATCGAGGATTCCTTCCTCAAGGTCATCATGGGCACGGAGAAGAAGAGCCGCGTGATGAGCGAGAAGGAAAAGCGGCTGACCGCCTATCACGAGGCGGGGCACGCGGTGGTCACCCGCCTGCTGCCGACGCAGGACCCGGTGCACCAGATTTCCATCGTGCCGCGCGGGCGCGCGGGCGGCTTTACCATGAGCCTGCCGCAGGAGGACAAATTTTATGCCTCCAAGAATGAGATGCTGGAGGAGATTGTGACGCTGCTCGGCGGCCGCGTCGCGGAGCAGCTGACGATGGACGACATCTCCACCGGCGCGTCCAACGACATCGAGCGCGCGACCCAGCTGGCGCGCGCCATGGTCACCAAGTACGGCATGAGTGAGCGCATCGGCCCGATCAACTACGGCGCGGGGCAGGAGGAAGTGTTCCTCGGCCGCGACTTCGCCACCTCCAAGAACTTTTCGGAGGAGATCGCCTCGGAGATCGACGCGGAGATCCGCCGCATCATCACAGAGGCGTATGAGAAGTGCGAGACCATGCTCAACAACCACATGGAGGTGCTGTCCAACGTCGCGGAGTACCTGATCCGCAACGAGACGATGGATGGCGAGGCGTTTGAAAAGCTGTTCAACGGCGAGCAGGTGGAGGATCACCGCAGAGGGGAGCAGACGTTCCATCTGGAGCGCGGCGCGGCGCACACGGCGGCGGACGCACAGCCGGAGGCAGACGCGCAGGCGCAGACCGTCCCGTCCGATACGGACGACAGCGACGCGACGCAGAAGCTGCTGGACGACGCGGTGACACAGGTGTTCGGCGCGGGCGCGCAGGAGCCGCGCGGCGACGCGGAGCAAACCGACGGCGACAGCGAGCAGCCGAAGGAATAAAAGAAAAAATGACGTTCTCACACGGCGCGCCGCGCCGGGAGAACGTCATTTCTTTTTGTGGGATAGAACGCGGCTCATTCCGGCGCGGCGGGCGCGTCTGACTCAGCCGCTTCGGGCAGCGCTTCGGTCTGCGCCGGCTGGAGCACCTGCTGGGCGGGGAATTTCTTTGTGTCCGGCGGGGACAGGTTGAAGGTGACCGCGCCGGGGATGATGTCCGCCTGGGAATAGCAGAAGCTGCCGCCCGCCTCGCCGTCCAGCGTCCAGGGCAGCGGCGTCTCCGAGACGACCGTGACCGATTTGGCGCGGCGGAAATAGAGATAGGGGGAATCGTCCAGCTTCTGGAACATCAGGCTGGAGAGGATGGCGTTGAGCTCGATGACATTGACCGGCATGCGCACGAGGAGCACCTCAAACAGGCCGTCATCCAGCTGGACACCGGTCTGGCTGATGTCCATGATGCCGGCGATGGAGGTGGAGTTGGAGATCTGTCCGTAGATGAAGTCGCCCTCGACGGTGTCGTTGTCGCAGGTGACGGCCAGATGATAGTTCTGGATGGTGGCGAGCGATTTGACGCCCTCAAGGATATAGGCGGTGTGGCCGAGCGCATTTTTGAGCTGCTGCGGGGTCTCATAGGAGACGCCGGTGAAAATGCCGAAGGCCGCGACATAGGTGAAGAACTTGCCGTTAAAGCGCCCGATGTCGCAGCGGAACGCCTCGCCGCTGCAAAACTGCTCGGCCGACTGCGCCATGTCGCCGCTGATGCCGAGCGTGTTGGCGAAATCGTTGGTGGTGCCCGCAGGGATATAGCCGAGGCGCGGGCGCTCCTCCGGGCCGCACAGCATCAGGCCGGTGACCGCCTCGTTCAGCGTGCCGTCGCCGCCGACGCAGACCAGCGCGTCGTATTGAGGCGCGTATTCCGCGACATAGCGGCAGGCATCGCCCTTCGCCTGTGTGGGGAACACCGTGACGTGATAGCCGTGGGTGAAGAAATAGTCGATGAGCATAAACAGATTGTCGCGCGCGCGGTTTTTCCCCGCCGTGGGATTGATGACCAGCATCAGGCTGCGATTGCTCCCGGTGAGCATGGCAATGCCTCCTTAACAGAAGAAATTTCGTCTTTTCTTATAATAATGCTTTTTTTCGCGCAATGCAATGCGGAATTTGTAACAGAAATGTAACGAAAAATGCCCGAATCTTTGAACAGCCGCAAAGTGCGGAGATCCGCGCTTGCAATTTCGCCTGCGATCGGGTATACTATATTTGCTGCGTTGCCGGATTTATGCGGAAAAGCGCCGGATTCCGGGGCGCGGTGCAATTTGTCTGCATTCGTCTCAGTAGCTCAGTTGGATAGAGCGACCGCCTCCTAAGCGGTAGGCCGGGGGTTCAAATCCCTTCTGGGACGCCACACGCTGCAAGCCATTTTTCGTGGTTTGCAGCGTTTTTGTTCCGATTTTCCCATGCCGGCGTCCCGCTTGGAATGGGGAAATTTTATGCGCTGCAATGTATATTCTGCTAAGAAGAATCGAACGGTTTTTGCCGGTCTGCTAAGAAAAAGTGCCGTTTTGCTAATTTGAATTTCAGGGGACGGCGGCTCCATCGGCAAGAGCGGATTGCGAGGGAATTTTGCGTCAGAAAAGGCGTAATTTCGCAGGAATACTTGGTGTATTTCAAGAAATTGCAACGCATTTCTGGCGCACAAATTCCAGCAAGACGCCGAAGCCGCATGGGGCCGCCGTCCCCTCAAGCCTTTTCCGAAGCGCCTGCCGTCTGGTTCGCGATCAGAGCCGCCAGGGCGCTTGCCAGCTCCGGGGATTTTTGAAGCTGCTCCACCAGACCAGCCAGGTCGATGAGCGCCGGTTCCGGCTCTTTCGGCTCCACCGGCGGCCGCACACCCCGCAGGTCGGGGTTGGAATAGAAGGCCGTCTCGAACTTCTGAGCGTTTACCTTCCGGTCCTCGTCCAGAATGTGGGCGTAGATGCTGGTGATCATGTCGATCTCAGCATGGCCTGTATCTCCCTGGGTGGCCTTCAGGTCGCCGTGGTTCAGTTTCAGCTTGTAGGTGGTACTGGAATGACGAAGGGAATGAAAGACCACCTCGGCAATCCGGCTTCTTCCCGGAGCTTGGCAAACTCCTTTAGGATGATACGGTCCTCGCAAGGCCGTCCGTTGGGGAGAGCGACAACCAGATTAAAGTCCTGATACTCGTCTCCCAGGAAGCTCCTGATTTCATCCTGTGCCTTCTTCCACTCGCACAGAATATACGCAAGGGTTTTTGGCAGCCATACTTTACGGATACTTGACTCCGTTTTCGGCTTTTTCAGAATAATTCGCGTGCTTGTGTTTGGCATAAGCGGTGTGAAAATATAATAGATATCCTTCTCACCCAAAGTTTCGATCGCTCGCTTGGAGGCTCGCGTCAATTCCTTGTCTATGAAAACATAAGCATTGTCGGCCGCAATATCTTCCTCGGAAATATGTACGTTATCCCAGGTCAGCCCCAGGATCTCGCCCATGCGCAGAGAGCAGGCAAAGGACCGGTTCATCGCTACATAGAGCTTGCCGTCCGTACACTGATCCAGGGCGGTGCGGATCATATCGGCGGTCCAGATGTCCCGCTTCTTGTACTCCGTCTTGGGCAGGATCACATTTTCAAAGGGGTTCTTGGCGATCAGCTCCCACCGTACTGCCTGCTTGAAGGCACAGCGCAGGAGTTTGATGATCTTCTCAATGGTGGAATTGGTCACAAAGTCCGTCTTTGCGTGATGGGTCCTGGTATTCACCGCAGGGGTTTTCTGCAAAGTCTGGATGTACTTGTCCACTACTCGCGGGGTGACCTCCTGCACCTTCATATACCCGATGATGGGGTTGATGTAGTTGGCGATTAGCGAGTTCTGGCTGTCGTACATGGACACGCCCCACTTCTTTTCTCCGTAGAGGGAAACAAAGTCCAAAAGAAACTCCGCAATGGTCTGATTGCTGGGAGGGAGGAAGGTCCCCGTGAACTGCTGGTTCTCCACCTCCGCCTTGCGCTTCAATGCGTCCTGGTAGGAGGTGCGGGTCTCCCATTTCTGCCGGGTCTCACCATTTTCATCCGTATAGTTGTAGACGATGG
>DXIG01000034.1 GCA_019112985.1 Candidatus Butyricicoccus stercorigallinarum
CATTGTCTCCGACTTTTCCGGCCAGCCGAACAGCGATTTTCGCAATTCGCTCGGCGCGCTGCTGCCGCGCAAGCTCATCCCGATCGTCGTGGAGCGCTCCGGCATCGACCCGCACCAGAAGGTCAACGCGGTCACCAAAAAGCAGCGCCGCGCGCTGGTGCGCGTGCTCAAGCATTTTGAGCTGGAGATCACGCAGCCGCGGCCGGTGGAGGACGCCATCGTCACCTCGGGCGGCATTTCCGTGCGCGAAGTCGCGCCCGGCACCATGCAGTCCAAGCGGGTGCCCGGCCTGTATTTCGCGGGCGAGATCCTCGATGTGGACGCCTATACCGGCGGATTTAATTTGCAGATCGCGTGGTCGACCGGCTATCTGGCAGGACTGCACGCCGGCCGCGCACAATCAGAAGGAGAGTAAGCTATGAAACCAATTGCAGTTGCCATTGACGGGCCGTCCGGCGCGGGCAAGAGTACGATCGCGCGCGCGGTCGCGGCGCGCCTGGGCTTTGTATATGTGGATACCGGCGCGATGTACCGCACGATCGGGCTGGCAGTTTGCCGTGCGGGCGTGCCGCTGGGCGACACGGCGGGTATTCTGCCGGTGCTGCCCGGGCTGTCGGTCAGCCTGCGCTATCAGGACGGCGTGCAGCACGTGCTGCTCGGCGGGGAGGATGTGTCCGATTATATCCGCACGCCGGAGATGTCCAAATATGCGTCGTTTGTCTCCGCCGTGCCGGAGGTGCGCGCGTTTCTGCTGGACACACAGCGCGACATGGCGCGGACGCACAGCGTCGTTATGGACGGACGCGACATCGGCACGGTCATTCTGCCGGACGCGGCGGTGAAGATTTTCCTGACCGCTTCGCCGGAGGCGCGCGCGCAGCGCCGCTATCTGGAGCTGCGGCAGAAGGGAGAAACCGTGACGCAGGACGAGGTGCTGGCGGACATGCGCCAGCGCGACAGAGACGACAGCACGCGCGCGCAGGCGCCGCTCCGGCAGGCGGCGGACGCCGTTCTGGTCGACACAAGCGAGCTGACGCTCGAACAGTCCATGGATGCAGTGGAAGCTGTCATCCGCCGCACCCTGGAGGGACAGAGATGAAATATCACCGCAGATTTCAGTGGATTGCGATCCCGTTTGTGACGCTGTACGACCACATCAAATATAATTACAAGGTTATCGGGCGCGAAAATATCCCGGAGGGCGGCTGCGTCGTTGTGGCCAACCACAGCCAGTGGGCGGACCCGACGATGGTGGCGACCGCGCTCGGCAACCGGCACGATTTCGCCGCGATGGCGAAAAAGGAGCTGTTCGACATCAAGCCGCTGGCGCCGCTGATCACCGCGCTGGGCGCGTTCCCGGTCGACCGCAGCCGCGCCGACATCAACGCGATCAAGCTGGCGCTCAAGGCGGTGCGCGACGGCAGAAAGCTGCTCATCTTCCCGGAGGGCACGACCAAGCACAAGGAAGGCGACGAGGCCAAGGAGGGCGCGGCGCGCATCGCGGTCAAGACCGGTGCGCCGATCCTGCCGATTTATATTCCGGAAAACAAGAAATTCCGCTCCAAGGTGCGCGTCATCATCGGCGAGCCGTTTACGCCCGCGCCGACGCGCACGAAGGAGGGCTACCGCGCGCTCTCGGAGGAGATCATGCGCCGCATTTACGAGCTCAAGGAGCAGGCCTGATGGTTACGGTTGCAAAGACGGCGGGATTCTGCTTCGGCGTGCGCCGCGCGGTCGAGATGGCCGAGCAGATGTGCGCGCAGCACGGCAGCATCTGGGCGCTGGGCGATATCATCCACAACACGCACGAGGTCAAGCGCCTGGAGGCGCTCGGCGTGCACAAGGCGGACAGCGTGGACGACGTGCCGGACAACACGCCGGTGCTCATCCGCGCGCACGGCGTGCCGGAATCGGTCGTGCTCCAGCTGGAGCAGAAGGGTTGCACGCTGATCGACGCCACCTGCCCGTTTGTCAGCAAAATCCACCGTATTGTGCGGGAGGAGAGCCAGAGCGGGCGGCATATTATCATAATTGGCTCAAGAAATCACCCGGAAGTGGTGGGAATCCAGGGCTGGTGCGGCGAATCGGACGTCTTTGAGACGCCGGAGGAGCTGGAAAACGCACTGCACGCGGACACGGAGAAAGCCCGGCTGCTGCGCGAAAAGCCGGTCGGCATCGTGGCGCAGACGACCATCAATCGAAAAATATTTGATATTTGCAGTAAATTTATAAAAAAAGAGTGTACAAATGCCAAAATATTTGATACAATATGTAATGCGACAGACGAGCGCCAGAAGGAAGCTCGTTTGCTGGCCGGTAAGTCGGACATTATGATTGTGATTGGCGACAGAAAAAGCTCTAACACAAAGCGTCTGTATGAAATCAGCACATCTCTCTGTGACCGTGTGCTATACATCGAAGATGCCAGCGGACTGACAGGACTGGAGGTCCGGGGTATGGAGCAACCATTCATCGGGATTACAGCAGGCGCGTCCACACCGGCTTGGATAATTAAGGAGGTCAGAAACATGACGAGTGAAGAGACAAGAATTGAAACCGGCGGCGAAGATTTCGCTGCCATGCTGGAGGAATCCTTCAAGACTTTAAATACAGGAGATAAGGTTACGGGCACCGTTCTGAAGATTTCTCAGAATGAAGTGCATGTCGATCTGGGCGTCAAGCACGCAGCTTATATCCCGATGCATGAGCTGTCCGACGATCCGTCCTTCAACGCGGAGGAGAGCATCCATGTCGGCGACGAGATCGAAGCGGTTGTTGTCCGCGTCAACGACGCGGAGGGCACCATCGTTCTCTCCAAGAAGCGCGTCGACCAGATGAAGGGCTGGGAGTCCATCGAGGCTGCCAAGGAAGAGAAGACCGTCATCGAGGGCAAGGTCAGCGAGGAGAACAAGGGCGGCGTTGTCGCCAGCGCATTCGGTGTCCGCGTCTTCATCCCGGCTTCCCAGACCGGTATCCCGAAGGGTCAGCCGCTCGGCCAGCTGGTCGGTCAGGTTGCGCGCTTCCGCATCACCGAGATCAACCGTCAGAGAAAGCGCGTGGTCGGCTCCATCCGTGCGGTCGTACAGGAAGAGCGCCGCGCTGCTGCGGAGAAGGTTTGGGAGACCATCGAGGTCGGCAACGAGTATACCGGCACCGTCAAGTCGCTCACTTCTTACGGCGCGTTTGTTGACATCGGCGGCGTGGACGGCATGATCCACATCTCCGAGCTGTCCTGGGGCCGCATCAAGCATCCGTCCGAGGTTGTCAGCGTCGGCGATACCGTCAACGTTTACGTCATCGGCCTGGATCGCGAGAACAAGAAGATTTCTCTCGGCTACAAGCGTCCGGAGGACAATCCGTGGAACGTCTTCACCACCAACTATGAGGTGGGCGACACCGCGACCGTCCGCATCTTGAAGTTCATGCCGTTCGGCGCGTTCGCGCAGATCATCCCGGGCGTCGACGGCCTGATCCATATTTCTCAGATCGCCAACCGCCGCATCGAGAAGCCGGAAGAGGTTCTGACGAAGGACGAAGAGGTAGAGGCAAAGATCATCGATATCGACACCGAGAAGAAGAAGGTTTCGCTGTCCATCCGCGCGCTGCTGAATCAGGACGACGAGTAAGTTTACACAAGCAGGTACAGGGAGCATCCGCCTCGGCGGATGCTCCTTTTGCCTGCAAAAAGAAGGAACCGCCCGCGCCGCGCCCGCATACGCTGGGTTCAACCGGAGGGGGTGGAGGCATGGAGCTGCGCATACGCACAGCGCTGGCGCGCCGGCGGACGAAACGGCGTGCGCGGCGCGCACACACCGTGCGCTGGCTGCTGCTGGCCGCGCTGCTGGCGGCTTCGTTCGGCCTGCATGCGCTGCGCCCGCTCCTGACGGAGTACGCGGTCAACTATGTGCAGTATCAGGCCACGTCGATGATGGAGCAGGCCGTGGCGGAATGCGCCGGGCGGATGACGGAGCTCGGGCGCATTCAGACGAATGCGGACGGGGCGGTGACGTCGGTCACGACGGATGCGGCGGCGCTCAACCGCCTGCGCACGACGGTCGTGCGGCAGGTGTATGACGGCATCGGCGCGCTGGAGCAGGCGCACACCGCCGTGCCGCTCGGCACGCTGCTCGACCCGCAGTACCTGGCCGGGCTGGGGCCGGCGCTCCCGTTCGGCGTGACGGCGCTCGGCCGCGTGACCGCGCGGGTCAATACGGCGTTTTCCGACGCGGGCATCAATCAGACCATCCACACGCTGACCGTCTGCGTGACGGCGGACTTTTCCGTCCGCGCGCTCGGCATGGCGCAGACCGTCACCGTTTCGGCGGAATACCCGCTGGAGGAGACGATTGTCGTCGGAGAGGTGCCGCTCATCGCCTCCCATTCGTAGATACGGGCGAAAATCATGTATTTTTCCCTTTTCCAACAGGAATATTTTTGATATAATAAAATGTACGTTTGGAAAGGATGAACCGCATGGAAATCGCACAGCAGGTCGCGGCATTGCGCGAAGCCCTGCGTTATCACAACAAAAAATACTATGACGAGGACGCGCCGGAAATTTCCGACTTTGCGTATGACCGCATGCTGCGCGCGCTCGAGACGCTGGAGAAGGCGTATCCGGAGTACGACGACCCGGACTCCCCGACGCACCGCGTCGGCGGGAGCGCGTCGGAGAAATTTTCGTCCGTCACGCATGCGTGGCCGCTCGAGAGCTTACAGGATGTGTTTTCATTCGACGAGCTGGCGGAGTTTTATGCGCGCGCGCAGGCGGAGGAATACGTCGTCGAATACAAGATCGACGGCCTGTCCGTGTCGCTGGAGTACCGGGATGGGATTTTCGTGCGCGGCGCGACGCGCGGCGACGGCGTGACGGGCGAAGACGTCACCGACAACCTGCGCACGATTGAGGAGATCCCCAAGGTGCTGGAAAACGCCCCGCCGGAGCTGGTGGTGCGCGGCGAGGTGTATATGCGCCGCTCGGTGTTCGAGGAAATCAACGCCCAGCGCGAGCTGGACGGACAGCCGCCGCTCGCCAATCCGCGCAACGCGGCGGCGGGCTCGCTGCGCCAGCTGGACAGCGCGGTGACGCGCGCGCGCCGGCTCTCCATTTTCTGCTTCAACATCCAGAACAGCAGCGAGCTGCCGCTGTCCTCGCATGTGCAGGCGCTGGATTATCTCAAGCAGCTCGGCTTTCCGGTCTCGCCGCGCTATCCGGTGTACGCCGATCCCGCGGAGATCCGGCGGGAGATCGAGCGCATGGGCGACAGCCGCGGCGAGCTGGATTTCGACATCGACGGCGCGGTTGTCAAGGTCAACAGCTTCGCCAGGCGGCAGGCGCTCGGCTCGACGGCCAAATACCCGCGCTGGGCGTCGGCGTATAAATATCCGCCGGAGGTCAAGGAGACCGTGCTGCGCGACATCGTCATCACGGTCGGCCGCACCGGCGTGCTGACCCCCAACGCGGTGCTCGACCCGGTTCGCCTGGCGGGCACGACGGTCAGCCGCGCGACGCTGCACAACCGCGATTTTATCCGCGAGAAGGACGTGCGCATCGGCGACACCGTGCGCGTGCGCAAGGCGGGCGAAATCATTCCGGAAATTCTCGGATATGTGCCCGAAAAGCGCCCGGCGGACAGCGTTCCGTATGAAATGCCCAGCGTCTGCCCGGTGTGCGGCGCGCCGGTGTTCGAGGACGGGGACGAGGCCGCCATCCGCTGCACGGGCGCGGAATGCCCGGCGCAGCTGCTGCGCAACCTGATGCACTTTGTCTCGCGCGACGCGATGGATATCGACGGCTGCGGGCAGGCGGTGCTGCAATCGCTGATCGATGCGGATTTGATTCACTCCGCCGCGGATTTATACACGCTCAAGGCGGACGAGCTGGAGCCGCTCGCGCGCATGGGGCGCAAGTCGGCGGACAACCTGACGGCGGCCATCGCGGCGTCCAGGCAGAACGATCTGTCGCGCCTGCTGTTCGCGTTCGGCATTCGCCACGTCGGACAGAAGGCGGCGAAGGTGTTGTCCGGCACGTTCGGCTCGCTGGACGCCATCCTCGCGGCGGATGTCGAGCAGCTGACCGAGGTGCGCGACATCGGCGGCGCGACCGCGCAGGCCATCGTGGCCTGGCGCGAGCAGGAGCAGTCGCAGCATCTGGTCGCGCGGCTGCGCGAGCTGGGCGTCAACTTTCTCGGGGAGCAGACGGTCAAAAGCGACCGGCTCGCCGGAAAGACCATCGTGCTGACCGGCACGCTGACGCTGTTCACGCGCAAGCAGGCGACGGAGATCATCGAACGCCTCGGCGGGCGCGCGTCCGGCTCGGTGTCCAAAAAGACGACGTATGTGGTCGCGGGCGAAAACGCGGGCAGCAAGCTCAAAAAGGCAAATGAGCTCGGCATTCCGGTTCTGACCGAACAGGAATTCCGGGATTTGATACAGGAGGAAGAACAATAATGGCTATCACCAGAGAAAATGTCGAATATATCGCCAAGCTGGCGCGGCTTGACCCCAAGGGCGAGGGCTTTGACAAAATTGCGGAGGATATGCAGGGCATCGTCGCCATGGTCGACCAGCTGCAGGAGTTGGATCTGGGCGACATCACGGATGTCATCGATACGGAGCGCAAAAACGCCATGCGCGAGGATGTGGCGGTGCCGTCGTATGACAGAGAGACGATTCTCGCCAACGCGCCGTCGGTCGAATGCGGCGGCGTCAGCGTGCCGCGCGTCGTAGAATAAGGGAGGCAACACAATGGAACTGTACCAGAAGACAGCAGCCGAGCTCTCGGTGATGCTGAAAAATAAAGAGGTCAGCGCAGTCGAGCTGACCAAGGCGGCCTTTGCGCGCACGGCGCAGGTCGAGGGACAGGTCGGCGCGTACATCACGCTGACCGAGCAGCAGGCGCTGGCGGATGCCGCCGCCATCGACGCGAAGCGCGCGGCGGGCGAGGCGCTGTCTCCGCTCGCGGGCGTGCCGGTTTCGGTCAAGGACAACATCTGCACCAAGGGCGTCAAGACAACCTGCGCATCCAAAATGCTGGAAAACTTCCTGCCGCCGTACAACGCGACGGTGATGGACCGGCTGCACGCGGCCGGCCTGGTCATGACGGGAAAGACCAACCTGGACGAGTTCGCCATGGGCTCGTCGTGCGAGAATTCCGCGCTTCAGAAGACGCGCAACCCGCACAATCTCGACCATGTCACCGGCGGTTCCTCCGGCGGCGCGGCGGCGTCTGTCGCGGCGGGCGAGGTTTCGATCGCAGTTGGCTCGGACACCGGCGGCTCGATCCGCCAGCCGGCGTCGTTCTGCGGCGTTGTCGGCATGAAGCCGACGTACGGCACGGTTTCCCGCTATGGCCTGATCGCGTTCGCGTCCTCGCTCGACCAGATCGGCCCGTTCGGACGCTGCGTGGAGGACGCGGCGATGCTGGCGGACGTGCTGATGGGGCATGACGCGATGGATTCGACCAGCGTGCCGCGCGAATACGAGAGCCTGACCGCCGGCCTGAACGCGGACATCCGCGGCATGAAGATCGGCCTGCCGAAGGAGTACTTCGGAGAGGGCATCTCGGAGGAGGTCAGCAAGGCGGTGCTCGCCGCCGCGGAGACCTACCGCCAGCTGGGCGCGGAGGTCGTGGAGATCTCGCTGCCGCTGTCCCGCTATGCGCTGCCGATTTACTATATCCTCTCCTCTGCGGAAGCCTCGTCCAATCTGGCGCGCTTCGACGGCGTCAAGTACGGCTACCGCGCCAAGGAGTTTGACGGCCTGATCGATCTGTACGTCAAGTCCAGAAGCGAGGGCTTCGGCCCGGAGGTGCAGCGCCGCATCATGCTCGGCACCTACGTGCTGTCCTCCGGCTACTACGACGCCTATTACAAAAAAGCGCGCGCCGCACAGCGCGCCATCCGCGCCGACTACGCGAAGGCGTTCGAGCAGGTCGACGTCATCCTGACGCCGGTCGCGCCGACGACGGCGTACCGGATCGGCGAAAAGACCAGCGATCCGCTCCAGATGTACATGGGCGATATCTGCACGGTTTCGGTCAACATCGCGGGTCTGCCGGCGCTGGTTCAGCCGTGCGGATACGATTCCGCAAAGCTGCCGATCGGCATGCAGCTCATCGGCCCGCGCTTCGGTGAACAGAAGCTGGTCAACGCAGGTCTGGCCTTTGAGAAGGCGTCCGGCCTGTCCAACATCGTGGCGCTGTAAGGGAGGAACGAAATCATGAGATACGAGCCAGTCATCGGCCTGGAGGTCCATGCCGAGCTTTCTACCAAGACAAAGATTTTCTGCGGGTGCAGCACCGCGTTCGGCGCGGAGATCAACACCCACGTGTGCCCGGTGTGCACGGGTCAGCCGGGCGCGCTGCCGGTGCTCAACAAGCAGGTGGTCCACTACGCGGCGAAGATGGGCGTCGCGACCCACTGCCGCATCAACCGGCTGTGCAAATCCGACCGCAAGAACTATTTTTACCCGGATCTGCCCAAAGCCTATCAGATTTCCCAGTTCGATGTGCCGATCTGCGAGGACGGCTATGTGGACTTTGAGGTGGACGGCGAGCCGAAGCGCGTGCGCTTCGAGCGCATCCATTTCGAGGAGGACGCGGGCAAGCTGCTGCACGATGAGGGCGAGGGCACGGTCGTCGATTTCAACCGCTGCGGCGTGCCGCTGATCGAGATGGTCACCAAGCCGGACATCCACTCGTCCGCCGAGGCGAAGGAATTTTTGGAGACCATCAAGACCACGCTGTCCTATCTCCAGATCTGCGACTGCCGCATGGAGGAAGGCTCCATCCGCTGCGACGTCAACGTCTCCGTGCGCCCGGAGGGCTCGGAAGAGCTGGGCACCCGCGTGGAGATGAAGAACATCAACTCGTTCTCCGCCGCCGTGCGTGCGATTGACTACGAGGTCAACCGCCAGATCGAGGTGCTGGAGGACGGCGGAAAGATCATTCAGGAGACCCGCCGCTGGGACGACTCCAAGGTGAAGAACCTGGTCATGCGCACCAAGGAGGACGCGCAGGATTACCGCTATTTCCCCGACCCGGATCTGGTCGCGGTCGAGATCGACGACGCCTGGATGGCGCAGATCGAATCGGAAATTCCGGAGCTGCCGCAGTCGCGCTATAAGCGCTACATCGCGGACATCGGATTGCAGCCGAAGGAGGCGCGCATCCTCTCCGACGCGTTCGACAAGGCGTGCCTGCTCGACGAGGGCGTTGCGATGCACCGCGTCGACGCCAGAGCGATCGCCAACTGGATTCTGTCGGACATCTCCAAGTACCTGAACGACAAGGGCATCGAGCTGAAGGACACCAGGCTGACCGCGGGCAAGCTGGTCGACATGATCGAGCTGATCGAAAAGAACGTCATCTCCGGCAACGCGGGCAAGAAGGTGCTGATTCAGCTGTTCGAGACGGACGATTCGGTGGATGCGATTGTAGAAAAGCTGGGGCTCAAGCAGGTCTCCGACGAGGGCGCGATTCAGAAGCTCGTCGACGAGGTGCTGGCCGCCAACCCGAAGTCCGTCGAGGACTACAAGGGCGGCAAGAAGAACGTCGTCGGCTTCCTGGTCGGCCAGTGCATGAAGGCCTCCAAGGGCAAGGGCAATCCCAAGATCATCAACCAGTGCCTCAACAAGACGCTGGCGAAGCTGTAAAACAAAGGCATTGGTCAGAGAGCGGACAGGCGTGCTGTCTTTTGCGGGACAGCGCGCCTGTTCCCATCTTTTTCCGCGGCGGTGTGTTTACTTTCACAAGCTAACGTGTTACAATATGAGGGAAATCAGGCGCGATCTGGAGGGCAGATGCGCAGGGCAGACAGAACAATTCCGGCGGAGGCATAGAATTGATGAACAGCAAACTCAGGGGAAAATCGATGGATGATCTGTTTCAGGCCATTTTGAATTTGAAGAGCATCGACGAGTGCAGCAACTTTTTTGAGGACCTGTGCACGATCAGCGAGCTGCGCGCGATGGAGCAGCGCTTTCAGGTTGCGCAGATGCTGGACGAGGGGCGCATTTACAGCGACATTGCGCGCGAGACAGGCGCTTCGACCGCGACCATCAGCCGCGTCAACAAGTGTCTGACCTATGGCTCGGATGGATACCGCACGGCGCTCGACCGCATGAAGGAGAACGGCAAGCATGAGTGACTATTCAGAGTACGCACTGCTCTCGGAATACTATGACCGCTTCACCGACGATGTGCCATACGAACGGTGGGCGGATTTTTTTGAGCGTATTTTTGCGCAGCAGCAGGTCAGGCCGCGTCTTGTGCTCGACCTCGCCTGCGGCACCGGCTCGCTCACGCGCATTCTCGCGCTGCGCGGGTACGACATGATCGGCGTCGACCAGTCGGAGGACATGCTGATGATGGCGCAGGAAAACTGCGGCGATCTGGATCTCCCGTCGCCCGTCCTGCTGCTGCACCAGCCGATGCAGGCGCTCGAGCTGTACGGCAGCGTCGACGCCTGCGTGTGCTGTCTGGATTCGGTCAACTATGTGACCGACCCGGCGCAGCTGCGCGAGGCGTTTGCGCGCGTGCACCGCTTTTTGGAGCCGGGCGGCCTGTTCCTCTTCGACATCAACACGAGAGCAAAGCTCGAGCGCATCGACGGGCAGAGCTTTGTGCGCGAGGACGAGGACGTCTTCTGCGTCTGGCAGGCGGTCATACAGGAGGGCAGCCTGTGCCACTATGACTTCGATATCTTTGAACTGAACGAAGACGGCGCGTGGAACCGCTATCAGGAGCATCACGTGGAGCGCATCTACGAGCCGGACGAGCTGTGCGCGATGCTGGCGCAGGCGGGCTTTGCGCACGTCGAGCTGCGCGGAGAGCTGTCGGACGAGCCGCCGCGCGCAGACGAGGAGCGCATCTTTTTCATTGCGCGAAAAAGCGACGGAAATGAGGAAACGATATGAACGATACATTGATTCGAGTGATCTGCCGCGATGCGGAGATCAAATTCACCGCGGTGCAGACGACACAGCTGGTTGAGCGCGCGCGGCAGATTCACCGCACACTGCCGCTGGCGACGGCGGCGCTCGGGCGCACGCTGTCCGCGGCGTCCATGATGGCGCGCGAGATGAAGGACGAAAACGGCTCTGTGACCCTGCAAATCAAGGGCAACGGTCCGCTGGGTACGATCACCGCCGTGGGCGACTGTGACGGCTGTGTGCGCGGCTATTTGCAGAACCCGGCGGCGGAACTGGCGCTCAAGCCGGACGGGCATCTGGACGTCGGCAGCGGCGTGGGGCGCGGCTATCTGCGCGTCATCAAGGACATCGGCGTGGGCGAGCCGTTTGCCGGCACGACGGCGCTGCACAACGGCGAAATCGCCGAAGACCTCACGAAATATTTCGCGGAGAGCGAGCAGGTTCCGTCCGCCGTGGCGCTCGGCGTGCTTGTGGATACCGACCAGAGCGTGAAGCAGGCGGGCGGCTATATGGTACAGCTCATGCCGGGCGCGACGGACGCGGACATCACGCGCCTGGAGCACAACATTGCGGCGGCGGGCGCGTTCACGACGATGCTGGAAGAGGGCAAAACGCTGGAGGACATCGCGCGCGCCGTGCTGGACGGTTTCTCGATCGAGGTGCTGGAGCGCGTGCCGGTTTCGTATCGCTGCGGCTGCTCGCACGCGAAGGTGACGCGCGCGCTCATCAGCCTCGGAAAGGACGAGCTGGAGCGCCTGCGCGACGAGGAGGGCGGCATTGAGGTCACCTGCCAGTTCTGCGATAAGGTATACCGCTTCCAGCAGGACGACATCGACGTGCTGCTCACCGCGGCGACCGCGCGGGAGCAGAAAAACGGCTGACAGCGGCCGTTTTGCGGGAAATTCGGCACAGAAAAGAACATTTCGGAAAAGCGGAAAAAACTGTTGACAAAACGCCGCCCGTCGACTATACTATAATAGTCGCTGGACGGTACGGAAGTTTAGCTCAGCTGGGAGAGCATCTGCCTTACAAGCAGAGGGTCACAGGTTCGAGCCCTGTAACTTCCACCACGATCTGGCCCAGTAGTTCAGTTGGTTAGAACGCTAGCCTGTCACGCTAGAGGTCGACGGTTCGAGCCCGTTCTGGGTCGCCAGTAAGCGTTCTTCGGTTCATCGTCTGCGGACGGTGAACCGGGGAAGTCTTCTGAAAAGAAGAAAAATGCTTGACAGTCAGGCGACAAAGTGCTATAATATCAAGCGTTGTGTGACAAGCGCACATGCCTCTGTAGCTCAGTTGGTAGAGCAGGGGACTGAAAATCCCCGTGTCGGTGGTTCGATTCCGCCCGGAGGCACCAAATA
>DXIG01000035.1 GCA_019112985.1 Candidatus Butyricicoccus stercorigallinarum
TCGCGGAGATCGCGGCGGCGGTTAAATCCCCCCTTGACCGGCACATGGATTCCGCATCCACCTGACGCGGCGCGCATATCCCCGCCCGGGTGAATGCGGGCAAACGACAGAAAACACCTCCCGCCGCAGCGCGCTGCGCGACAGGAGGTGTTCTTTTTGCGCTTTGTCCCGGCGGAACCGTCAGGTATTGTGGTCGCTGACGTGGAACTGCTTCAGGTTGCCGATCTTGCCGGCGCGCTTGTCCATCTCCGCCTCGACCTCGGCCAGCGTGACGCCCGCCTCGTTCATCATGACCATCAGGTGGTACAGCAGATCGTTGATCTCCTCCACCAGATTGTCGTGGTCGCCGTTTTTCGCGGCGATGATGGTCTCCGCCGTCTCCTCGCCGATCTTCTTCAAAATCTTATCCATGCCCTTTTCAAACAGGTAGCAGGTATAAGAGTTTTCCATCGGCTGCTCGCGGCGCTGCCGGATGACATATTCCATGCTCTCAAATGCGTTTGACATCGTTCGTCTGCTCCTAATCAATCAAAAATATGGTTACGGCTCGGCCTTGCGCCAAACCGGCGGCTTGTAAAAGCACGTGCGGTTTCCGGTGTGGCAGGTCGGCCCCTTCGGAATGCCGCGGTAAATCAGCGTGTCGTCGTCGCAGTCGGTCAGAATCTCGCTGACAAAAATAAAGTTGCCGGAGGTTTCGCCCTTGTTCCACAGCTTCTGACGGCTGCGCGAGAAAAACCACGCGGTGCCCGTGTCCATCGTGTTCTGGAGCGCCTGCCTGTCGGCATAGCCCAGCATGAGCACCTCGTTGGTGCGCTCGTCCTGACAGATGACCGGGATCAGTTCGCTCTTTTGAAAAAAGATATCCAGATTCATATTGTTGTTTCCTCACAGTCTGACCGGAATGTTCTTCCCGTGCAGATATTGCTTGACCTGCGGCACGGTCAGCTCGCCGTAATGGAACAGCGAGGCGGCCAGCGCGGCGTCCGCGCCGGTCTGTTCAAAGACGTCGGAAAAATGCTCCAGCGTGCCGCAGCCGCCGGAGGCGATCACCGGAATGCCGACCGCGTCCGCGACCATCCGCGTCAGCTTCAGCTCAAAGCCGGACTTGGTGCCGTCCTTGTCCATCGACGTGAGCAGAATCTCGCCCGCGCCGAGGGCGTAGACCTCCTTCGCCCAGGCGACCGCGTCCAGACCGACCGGCTTGCGCCCGCCCGCGACGTACACCTCGTACCCGCTCGGGCACTTGTCCAGATCGTCGCAGCTGCGCGCGTCAATGGCGACGACGACGCACTGGCTGCCGAATTTTTTCGCCGCGTCCGCAATCAGCTGCGGATTTTTCACCGCGGCGGAGTTGACCGAGATCTTATCCGCGCCCGCGCGCAGCAGCTCCTTGAAGTCGTCGCTCGTGCGGATGCCGCCGCCGACTGTCAGCGGGACAAACACCTGCTGCGCCGTGCGGCGCACGACGTCGACAATCGTCTGGCGCTTTTCATACGTGGCGGTGATGTCCAAAAAGACCACCTCGTCCGCGCCCTGCTGGGAATAAAACTTCGCCAGCTCGACCGGATCGCCCGCGTCGCGCAGATTGACAAAATTGACGCCCTTGACCACGCGCCCGTCGTTGACGTCCAGACAGGGAATGATTCGTTTTGCCAGCATATTGTTACGCCTCCCCCGCCACCTGAATGGCCTGTTTTACGTCGAGCTGGCCGGTGTAAACCGCCTTGCCCGCAATGGCTTCCTCGATGCCCATGTCGCGCAGCTTCGCGATATCCTCCAGCGTCGAGACGCCGCCGGAGGCGACGATGCCGCAGGACACCGCGTCGCGCAGCGCCTGAAGCTGCGCAAAGTTGGGGCCGGACAGCATACCGTCCTTGTCGATGTCGGTAAAGATAATCGTCTGCACGCCGTAGGACTCCATCAGTTTGGCAAAGGCGATGTAATCCATGCCGCTGTCGTTGAGCCAGCCCTCCGTGCGAACCGTCCCGCCGCGCGCGTCGATGCCCACGGCGATCTTGTCGCCGTAGGCCGCGCAGGCCTCCTTGACAAACTGCGGATTTTTCACCGCAGCTGAGCCGATGATGACGCGCTTGACGCCGAGCGCCAGCACGCGCGCGACGTCGTCCATGCAGCGGATGCCGCCGCCCAGCTCGATGTCCGCGCCGGTCTCCTCAATGACGCGGCGCACGACCGGATAGTTCGGGTGCGTGCCGTCCTTCGCGCCGTCCAGATCGACCATGTGAATCAGCGCCGCGCCCGCCGCCAGAAACGACCGCGCGGTCTCCACGGCGTCCTCCGCGACCTTGTGCGCGGTCGCGTAGTCGCCCTTGACCAGACGCACGCACATCTGGTTGTGCAGATCAATTGCAGGTAAAATTCTCATTGCGCCCCTCCTACCATGGCTCCGAAATTGCGCAGGATGGTCATGCCGATCTCGCCGCTCTTTTCCGGATGGAACTGGCTGCCGTACAGCTGTCCGCGCCCGACCAGCGCCGTGACGCTGTCATTGTAGTCGCAGGTCGCGATGCGGTCGGCGGGATTTGCGGGGCACATTTTGAACGTGTGCACAAAGTACACATACGAGCCTTCCGGCACGCCCGCCATCAGCGGGTCTTCCCTGTGATATTCCAGGCTGTTCCAGCCGATCTGCGGCAGCTTCAGGTCGGTGTCGATGCGCTGCACGCGCCCCGGCAGCAGACCCAGCCCCCTGGTCAGATGCATCTCGTCGCTCTCCTCAAACAGCATCTGCGCGCCGAGGCAGATGCCCAGAAACGGGCGCGTCTGCGCCGCGTGGATGAGCGACTGCGTCAGACCGGACTCCTCCAGCGCCTGCATGGCGTCCGGAAACGCGCCGACGCCGGGCAGAATGATGCCGGACGCCCGCTCCATCAGGTCGGGGGTGGTGACAATTTTATTTTCCAGACCCAGAAAATCCAGCGCCTTGGACACGCTCATCAGATTTCCTGCGCCGTAATCTACAATGCCTATGTAGCCCATTCGGCGATCCTCCTTTGCGCGCGGGACGCGGTCAGACCTGCATGCCCGCGCAGATATCCTTCAGCTCCGCCAGCAGCTGCGCGTTTTCCTCCGCGCTGCCCGTCGTGATGCGCAGCATCTCGTATTTCGGGAAACAGCGCACGCAGATGCTGCGGGCTTTCAGCTGTTCAAAGATCTCCCCGCACCGCGGCGTGCGCAGCACGACGAAATTGGTGTGCGTCGGCAGGACGGTGAACGCGCCGCTCTCTTCTGCGAGCGCGGTGCACGCCTGCTCCAGCTCTTCCTTGCGCGCGACGATGGCCGCGCACTGCGCCTTCTGCCAGGCGGTGTCCTCCAGCACGATGGACGCCGCCATCTGCACGAGAGAGCCGACATTGTACGGCGAGCGCGTCTTGTTCAGCTGCTCGATGAGCGCGGCGTAGCCGATGACAAAGCCGCAGCGCAGCGCGGCGCAGCCATACGCCTTGGACAGCGTCTTCATGACGAGCACATTTTCCAGCGCGGTGGACACATCTAAAATGCTCTGATCCCAGAAGTCCATGTAGGCCTCGTCCACGACGACCAGCACATCCTCCAGCGCGTGGCAGATGCGCACGGTCTCCGCGTGCGCAAAGCCCTGTCCGCCCGGATTGCACGGGTTGGAGAAAATCAGGATGTCCGGCTTTTCGCGCTGCGCGCGCGCGATGACCTCCTGCTCGGTCAGCATGAATTCGCCGTCCTTGAGCAGATTGACGACGTCCAGCTCCGCGACCTCCGCGTAAAACTGGTACATGGAAAAGTCGGGCGACAGCACCATGACCTTGCCGCCGCGCGGCGCGAACGTGTTCATGATGAGCGAAATCAGCTCGTCCGAGCCGTTGCCGACGACGATATTGCCCGGCGCCACGCGAAATTCGCGCCCCGCCAGACGGCGCAGGCCGTCCACCGACGGGTCGGGATAGCGGTTGAAGTCGATCGTGTCGATGCTCGCCGCAATCGCGTCGCGCAGCTCATCCGGCAGCGAGAAGAAGCTCTCGTTTGCGTCCAGCTTGATCTGATAGATGTCTTCGCTCGGGTCATACGGCGTCATGCGGGACAGCTTTTCCGGCAGTATAATCATGTGCGCGCTTCCTTTCTCAGTCGGACAGAATTGGCGTGTGCGATCAGCTTTTCACTCTCCGCCATGGCGATGATGCCGTCGGCGACCTTCCGCAGCTCCTCCTCAGAATACTCGATGATGCTGGTCTTCTTGAGGAAGGTGTCGGTGGAGAGCGGCGAGAAAAAGCGCGCCGTGCCGGAGGTCGGCAGAACGTGGCACGGTCCCGCCATATAATCGCCGAGCGGCTCGGGCGAATGCGCGCCGAGGAAGATGGCGCCCGCGTTGTGCAGCCGCGGCAGCAGCGCGCGCGGCTCCCGCGTGACCACCTCCAGATGCTCCGGCGCGACCTCGTCCGCCATCGCGCAGGCGTCCTCCAAGTTGTCGAACACCAGACCGATGCCGTAATTTTTCACCGATTCCTCGATGATGTCGCGGCGCAGCATGTCCGCCGACTGACGGTCCATCTCCTCGGAGACGGCGCGGGCGAGCGCCTCGCTGTCGGTCAGCAGCACGGCGGACGCCATGCGGTCGTGCTCCGCCTGCGACAGCAGATCCGCCGCCACATAGGCGGGGTTGGCGGTCTCGTCCGCGATAACCAGCACCTCGGAGGGGCCGGCGATCATGTCGATGTCCACCTTGCCGAACGCCTGCTTCTTCGCCGCCGCGACGAATGCATTGCCCGGCCCGACGATCTTGTCCACCGCCGGGATGAAGCCCGCGCCGTAGGTCAGCGCGGCAATCGCCTGTACGCCGCCGCAGGCGATCACGCGGTCGACGCCCGCGATTTTCGCCGCCGCGAGCACGGCGTCGCTGAGGTTTTCGGTCGGCGGGGTGACCATGATGATCTCGCCCACGCCCGCGACCTTCGCCGGGACGGCGTTCATCAGCACGGTGGACGGATACGCCGCCGTGCCGCCCGGCACATAGATGCCGACGCGCGCCAGCCCGCGCACAACCTGCCCGAGCTTCGCGCCCGGCGCGCGCTCATATTCCCACGTCCGAACCATCATCTTCTCGTGATAGTCCGCGATGTTTTTCGCACTCAGCGCAAGCGCGTCGCGCAGCTCGCGCGGGCAGGCGTCATAGGCCTGCTGGATGCGCGCCTCCGGGACGACATACGGCTTACTCTTGTCAAACTGCTCGGAGTAGCGCGCGACGGCCTCCATGCCGTTTTTGCGCACGTCCTCCATAATCACCGCGACCTTGCGGTCGATATCGGCGGCGGTCTCCGCCGCGCGCGCCTTCATTTCCGCGATCTGACGCTGTTCGGT
Organism: Candidatus Butyricicoccus stercorigallinarum; assembly: GCA_019112985.1. GTDB lineage: Bacteria > Bacillota > Clostridia > Oscillospirales > Butyricicoccaceae > Butyricicoccus_A > Butyricicoccus_A stercorigallinarum. Next base: position 5,347 of record DXIG01000035.1, read on the forward strand.
CTGACCGTCCGCGCGAATTACCTTCAAAAAGCTCATTTTTTTGCCTCCAGACCGTCCTGCAGCTGCTGTGTGAGCTGCTGGATCTGCTGCTTTTTCATCTTCATGCTCGCCAGATTGACGATGACGCGCGCGCTGATCGGCGCGACGACCTCATACGGCTCCAGCCCGTTCTCCTTCAGCGTGGTTCCCGTCTCGACGATATCGACAATCGCATCCGCCAGACCGAGCAGCGGCGCAAGCTCCACGCTGCCCTCGATCTTGATGATGTTGACGTCCATATGCTTTTTGGAGAAAAACGCGCGCGTCACTTCGGGGTATTTGCTGGCAATCGTGCGCGTGTGGTAGCCCTCGTAAAAATCCTCGCCCCGCCTGCCGCACAGGCAGAAGCGGCATTTGCCAAAGCCGAGGTCGAGCGTCTCATAAAACGAGCCGCCCTTCTCCATGATGGTGTCCTTGCCGACCACGCCCATGTCGCACACGCCGTGCTCGACGTAGGTGATGACGTCCGCCGCCTTGGCGAGAACGAGCTCAATGTTGGAGTCCGGCAGGCGGAAGATCAGCTTGCGCGAGCCGGAGCGCAGCTCGCTGACATCGTAGCCGGAATGCTCCAGCAGCTCCAGCGTCTTCTTTTCCAGTCTGCCCTTGGTCAGAGCGATGCGGATCATATTGCTCGGTGTCATGCCTGCACCTCCGTCTTCCGAATGCCGTTCCGGTCGAAGGTCACCAGCGTGCGGTAGCCCTTCTTCTTCGCGATTTCCTCCGCCTGCTCCAGCGTGTCGCACGGCGCGAGCTCGGCGCGGTTTCCGCTGACGCGGATGTAGTCGAGCGCCAGCTTGAGATAGCCTGCGCCGCAGAAGACCAGCTCCTCCGCGGTCTGCTCCTGCTTGAGCGCAACCGAATCGGACAGCGCGTCGATGTCGATGGCAAAGCCGGTCGCCGGGATGTCCTTGCCGAATTTCTCGCACAGGTTGTCGTACCGTCCGCCGACCAGCACCGGCGCGCCCGCGCCGCCCATATAGCCGCGGAACATCATGCCGGTGTAGTAGTCGATCTCCTGCACCAGGCCGAGGTCAATCATGACGTTTTCGCCAAAGCCCGCCGTGGTAATCGCGTCGATCAGATCGCGCAGATATTCCACCGCCCGGAGCACCTCGCTGTTGTCGGTCAGCCGCGCGACCTCCTCCAGCACCTCGCCGCCGCCGAACAGCGTCGGCATCGCCTTGAGCGCCTGATAGGCGTCGCGGTCGCGGAACGGCTCGAGCACATCGCCCAGCGCCGCATACGATTTGTTTTCAATGTGCGACCGGATGGCCTCCTCCGTCTCCGCGTCCACATCCAGCGAGGAGATCAGCGCCTTGTAAATCGCCGCGTGACCCAGCTCGATGCGGAACGGCTCGCCCTTGACCGCGGCGAGCGCCTCAAATGCGGCGGTCAGAATATCCAGATCCGCAATCATGCCCTTCGCGCCGAGCAGCTCCGCGCCCGCCTGCATAACCTCAGTGGAATGCCCGCGATGGAACGATCCGGCGCGGTGTACCTTCTGAATATAGTACAGGCGCAGCGGCAGCGCATCGCCGTCCAGCTTGGTGGTCACGACGCGCGCGATCGGGGTGGTGTTGTCGGGGCGCAGCACGAGCAGGCGGCCGTTGCGGTCGGTCAGCTTGTACATCTTCTCCTGCCCGATGGACGAGCCCGCCTGCACAAACACATCGTAATATTCCAGCGACGGGGTAATAATCTCGTCGTATCCGCGCGCCTCCAGCAGGTTGCGGATTCTTCTCTCATTCTGCCGGAACAGGCGCGTGGCCGCAAACAGGCGGTCGCGGCTGCCCTCCGGCGTGGAGATCGCATATTGATTCATCGTCATTCGTACCTCTATACTTTTTATTGTTTTATCACTTTAGCGCGTTAACATAATACCATTCCCACATTTTTCTGTCAAGCATTTTCCGCAATTTTCGCGCAAAAGAAATGGAAAAGCCAGATTTTTGTTCAAACAGCGCAAAATGCCCGCTGCGGGCGCGCCGCTCAGAACAGTGACACCTGCGTGCTCTCCGGCATATCAGACAGTGCGCCGATCTGCCCGAGCAGCTCGACAACGCCCTTGGACACCTTGGGGCAGCGGATGACGACTTCCTCCTGCGACAGGAACGGGCCGTTCCCGCGCTCCTCCACGATGGAGAGCGCGGCCTGCTCGCCGATGCCCGGCATGGACGTGAACGGCGGGATCAGGCCGTTGTCCGTGACCAGAAACTTCGTCGCGTCCGAGCGGTAGATGTCCATCGGCGCGAACGAGAACCCGCGCCGGTAGAACTCGTGCACGACCTCCAGCGTCGTCATCATGTCGTTTTCTGCGGCCGTGATGGTCTTATCGCGCACCTTCTGCTGCAATTCGTGGATTTTTTCCACGCAGACCTCGTCGCCGCGAATCATGCACGACGCGTCGAAGCCCTTCGCGCGGATGGAGAAATACGCGGAATAGAACGCGAGCGGCCGGTGCACCTTAAACCACGCGATGCGGAACGCCATCATGACATACGCGACGGCGTGCGCCTTGGGGAACATGTACTTGATCTTCTTGCACGAGTCGATATACCATTCGGGCACCTGCTGCGCCCGCATGGCCTCCTCCATCTCCGGCTTGAGCCCCTTGCCCTTTCGCACGGATTCCATCGTCTGGAAGCTCAGCTTGGGGTCGACGCCCTTGCCCATCAGGTAGTTCATGATGTCGTCGCGGCAGCAGATGCATTCCTTGAGCGGAACGCCCTGCTCCACCAGCGTCTGCGCGTTGCCCAGCCAGACGTCCGTGCCGTGCGACAGGCCGGAAATACACAGCAGCTCGTCGAACGACGTCGGCCGCGTGTCGCGCACCATGCCGCGGACAAACTTGGTGCCGAACTCCGGCACGGCGATGCAGCCCAGCTCGCCCAGAATCGGGTCGGTCTCCTCCGAGACATAGTGCAGCGCCCGGTTGGAGGTGAAAATGCTCATGACCTCCGGGTCGTTGAGCGGAATTTCGCGCGCGTTGACGCCGGTCAGCTCCTCCAGGTGCTTGATGATCGTCGGGTCGTCGTGCCCCAGCTCGTCCAGCTTGAGCAGGTTTTCGTCGATGGAATGGTATTCAAAATGCGTCGTGATGATGTTGGAATCCGGGTCGTCCGCCGGGTGCTGCACCGGGCAGAAGTCGTAAATGTCGACCTCCTTCGGCACGACGACAATGCCGCCCGGATGCTGTCCGGTCGTGCGCTTGATGCCGGTGCAGCCGGCGGTCAGGCGGTTTTCCTCCGCGCGCCCGGCCTGAATGCCGCGCTCGTCCATGTATTTTTTGACATAGCCGTAGGCGGTCTTTTCCGCAACCGTGCCGATGGTGCCCGCGCGGAACACGTGGTCGTGGCCGAACAGCTCGCCGGTGTACCAGTGAATTTTGGGCTGATACTCTCCGGAAAAGTTCAGGTCGATGTCCGGCACCTTGTCGCCGTCAAAGCCGAGGAAGGTTTCAAACGGGATGGAAAAGCCCTCGCGCCGCAGCACCGCGCCGCAGTTCGGACAGGTCTTCTCCGGCAGGTCGACGCCGCAGCCGTAGCCCTCGTTCTCATGCCACTCGACATAGTGGCAGTCGGGGCACAGATAGTGCGGCGCGAGCGAGTTGACCTCCGTGATGTCCGACAGGAACGCAGCCAGCGAGGAGCCGACCGAGCCGCGCGAGCCGACCAGATAGCCGTCCTCCAGCGATTTGGCGACCAGCTTCTGCGCGATCATGTACATGACGTCGTAGCCGTTGCCGATGATCGAGCCGAGCTCGCGCTCCAGCCGCGCCTGCACCTTTTCCGGCAGCGGGTCGCCGTACATGCGCTTCGCCTTTTCGTAACACAGGTGCTCCAGATCCTCCGCCGAATGCTCCATCTTGGGCGGATAGTTCTCGCGCGGGACGGGACGCAGCGTGTCGCACCAATCCGCGATCTTGTTGGTATTGGTGACGACGACCTCCATCGCGCGGTCGGCGCCGAGATAGGCGAACTCCTCCAGCATCTCGTCGGTCGTCTTGAAATAGAGCGGCGCCTGGTTGTCCGCGTCCTTGAAGCCCATGCCCGCCATCAGGATGCGGCGGAACGCCTCGTCCTGCGGCTCCAAAAAGTGCACGTCGCCGGTGGCGACGCACGGCTTGCCCAGCTCGTCCGCGATGGACAGAATCTGGCGGTTGTAGTTGCGCAGATCCTCCTCGTCGCGCGCCGTGCCGTTGGCGATGAGGAATTTGTTGTTGCCGATCGGCTGAATCTCCAGATAATCGTAAAAATCCGCGATGCGCAGCAGCTCCTCGCGCGGCGCGCCGTTCAGCAGCGCGGAAAACAGCTCGCCCGCCTCGCAGGCCGAGCCGAAAATCAGTCCCTCGCGGTGGCGGATCAGCTCGCTGCGCGGCATGATCGGCCGCTTGTTGTAGTAATTCAGATAGGAGGCGGAAATCAGCTTGTAGAGGTTTTTCAACCCCACCTGATTTTTCGCCAGCAGGATGAAGTGGTAGCGGCGCAGATTTTTCAGGCTGCCCGCCTTCGCCTTGACGCCGGCCAGCAGCGGGTTGATGTCGGAAATCTTCTCCGCGTGCAGCTCCTCGCGCAGCTTGTGCACCAGCTTGCTGTAGATGCGCCCCAGCACGGCCGCGTCCTCGCTCGCGCGGTGGTGGTCGAACGGGCCGACCTTGAGCAGCTTGGCCATGCTGTCCAGCCGGTGGCGCGCCTGGTCGGGAAACAGCAGCCGGGACATCTCCAGCGTGTCAATGGACGTAAACGCGCGCGCGATACCCAGCCGCTCGCAGCCCTTCCGGATGAACGACAGATCGAAGCCCGCATTGTGCGCGACGAGCGGCAGCTCGCCGGCGAACGCCAGAAAGGCGGGCAGCGCCTCGGACAGGTCGGGAGCGTGCGCCACGGTCTCGTCCGAAATGCCGGTCAGCTCGGTGATGTTCGCCGGAATCGGCTTGTGCGGATTGACATACGTCTGAAACGCATCGAGCACCGCGCCGCCGCGCACCTTGACCGCGGCGATTTCCGTGATCTCCTCGAACTCCGGCTTCAGTCCAGTGGTCTCGATATCGAAGCAGACGACGGTCTCATCCAGCGGCGCGTCATATTCGCCGCGGACGACCGAGACGCCGCCGGAATCGTCGACATAGTACGCCTCGACGCCGTACAGCACCTTCAGATCGATGCCATTGCGCTCGACGGCGTGCATCGCGTCCGGGAACGCCTGCGCGACGCCGTGGTCGGTCACGGCAATCGCCGTGTGTCCCCACGCCTTCGCGCGCTTCATCAGATCTTTCATCGGAGCGATGCCGTCCATCGCGGACATGTTCGTGTGCAGGTGCAGCTCGACGCGCTTTTTCTCCGCCGTGTCCATGCGCTGCGGCTTTTCGCTGCGCACGATGCCGGTCGGTTCGAGGATGGTCTCCTTCTCGTAGGTGTCATAGCTGATCTTGCCCTGCACCGTCAGGTACATGCCGGTTTTGATGACGTCCATCAGCTCCCCGGCCTTTTCCTTCGCCATAAACTTGCTCACGCGCATCGAGCTCGTCCAGTCGGTGATGTCAAAGCCGACCTTGACCCACTCCTTGCCCGTGTTTTTGCTCTTGATCTCCCGGTGCTCGACAAAGAACACTTCGCCGCGGATCGTCGCGCTGTCCACCGCATGGATGGCCTCGCGGATGGGCACCACCGGCTGGTCGAACAGCCGGCCGAACAGGATGTTTTCGTTCTTTTTGACCGCGAACGACTTGCGCGGCCGGTGGCTCTTCTCTTTTTTCTCCGGGCGCGGCGGCTCCGCCTTCTGCTTCTCCAGCGCGGGCGCGGCGGCCTCTTCTGCCGCCGCCTGCTGCAGGCGCTCGGCGCGCTTCTGCGCGGTCTTCTGGTCGAACAGCCGCTCGGTCTCCTCGTCCGCGTGCACCGTGTTCACCGCGCACTCCAGCCCGGTCTCCGTGCGGATGATCTCCGGCAGCTGGCGCAGGTCGGTGGAGAGGTAATCCGCGCCGGTGGACAGCATGGACACCTGAAGCCCGCCGTCGGTCACCTGCCACCTGCTGTCCGCCAGATAGCCCTGCGCGGACGGGCGGCGCAGCACGAGATACTCGCGCAGGCTTTGCAGGTACGGCTCGGTCAGGCCGCCCATCTCATAGCGCGGGGCGATGCGCACGCGCGAAAAGCCATACGCCAAGCGGATGCCGTTTTCCATGTCAAACAGCGCTTTGCGCGGCACAATTTCGTCAAAGCGCACCTTGCAGACCACCGCTTTTTTGTCGTGGCTGACCGCAACGGAGCATACCTCTCCGCGCGAAAGGTATGCTCCATGCTCCCGGTTTTCATATCGTTCAAACAGGTCTCCCAGTGTGGTCAAGGGTTATCTGCTCTCCTTTATCATCGCGTAAATTTCCTTCATCAGCTCCTCGACGAGCTGCTCCTGCGGCACCTTGCGCAAAATTTCGCCCTTGCGGAAGATCAGGCCTTCGCCGTCTCCGCCCGCGATGCCGATGTCCGCCTCGCGCGCCTCGCCCGGTCCGTTGACCGCGCAGCCCATGACGGCGACCTTCAGCTTGGCGTCCAATCCCGCCACGCGCCGCTCGACCTCGTTGGCGATGCCGATCAGGTCGATTCTCGTGCGCCCGCAGGTCGGGCACGAGACGATGTCCACGCCCGTGTCGTTCAGGCCGACCGCCTTCAGAATCGCATACGCCGCGGTGATCTCGTGCACCGGGTCCGCCGTCAGCGAGACGCGGATGGTGTCGCCGATGCCGAGCGCCAGCAGGCCGCCGATGCCCGCCGCCGACTTGATCGTGCCCATGTATTCCGTCCCCGCCTCGGTGACGCCGAGATGCAGCGGATAGTTCGTCCGCTCGTGCATCAGCTGATAGGCGCGCATCGTCGTGGGCACGCTGGACGACTTGAGCGAGATGCAGATGTCGTCAAAGCCGTAGCGGTTGAGCAGAGACACGTGATACAGCGCGCTCTCCACCATCGCCTCCGCCGTCGGCGAACCGTATTTTTTCAAAATTTCCTTTTCAATCGAGCCGGAATTGACGCCGATGCGGATGGGGATCTTTCTGGCGGCGCACGCCTCCGCGACCGCCTGCACGCGCTCGTCCGCGCCGATGTTGCCCGGATTGATGCGGATGGCGCCCACGCCCGCCTCGGCAGACGCCAGCGCGAGCCGGTAGTCAAAGTGGATGTCCGCGACCACCGGGATGGGCGAAGCCGCGCAGATGACGCGCATCGCCTCCGCGGCCGCCGTGTCCGGCACGGTGCAGCGGACGATGTGGCAGCCCGCCGCCGCCAGGCGCTCGATCTGCGCCAGCGTCGCCGCCGCGTCGCGCGTGTCCGTGTTCGTCATCGACTGCACGGCAACCGGCGCGCCGCCGCCGACCGGAACCGTTCCCACCATAAGCTGTTTCGTATTCATATGCGTTCTCCTTCTTTCTCCCGCCGCTCAGCCGACCATGCGCAGAATGTCCTGACAGGTCACATACAGCATAAACAGCATGAGCACGGCAAAGCCGCCCAGATGAATATAGCCTTCATATCTGCGCGGAACCGGCCGCCGCGCAAGCAGTT
>DXIG01000036.1 GCA_019112985.1 Candidatus Butyricicoccus stercorigallinarum
ATCGTCATCATCGTCATCATCGCCACCTGCCTGACGCACTTCGCGGAATATCCCGTCGTACAGCACGCGTTCGCCGGCATCCGCATCGCCGTCTGCGCGCTCGTCACCAAGACGCTGTACACGCTGATCAAGAAAAATGTCCACGACGCCGCGACGCTGCTCATCTTTGTGCTGACATTCTGCGCGGTCGCGCTGCTCGGCATCTCGCCGGTCGCCGCCATTCTCGTCTGCGGTCTCGCCGGCGTCCTGCTGCACGGCGGAAACAAAAAGGGGGTATAAGCCATGGTCTATTTGCAGCTGTTTATCGAATTTTTCAAAACCGGCCTGCTCGCCGTGGGCGGCGGTCTGGCCACGCTCCCGTTTCTCAAGGAAATCGCGCAGACGCATTCCTGGTTTACCATCAACCAGCTGACCGACATGATCGCCATTTCCGAATCGACGCCCGGACCGATCGGCGTCAACATGGCGACCTACGCGGGCTTTCACGCCGCCGGCGTCTCCGGCGCGGTGACGGCCACGCTGTCGCTCATCCTGCCCTCCTATATCGTCATCCTGATTGTGGCGCGTTTTATGGAAAAATTCCGCAATTCCCCGCTGGTCAACAACGTCTTTTACGGCATCCGTCCCGCGACGGCCGGTCTGATCGCGGGCGCCATGTTCGAGGTCTTCGTGCTGTCGCTGTTTGACACGCAGGCATACGCCGCCAGCGGCTCGCTGGCCGATCTGTTCCGCCTGGTGCCCATTGTCGTATATGTCGCAGCGCTGATCGGCGTGTTCCGCCTGCCCAAGGTACACCCCATCCTGTTCATCATCTGCGGCGCGGTGCTCGGCATCGCGCTGGGGCTGTGACGCGACACATGACATCGCTATCCTTTGGAGGTAATGGGAGCGTTTCCCCCTGTCATACCGCTATGCCGGATCCTGTTTTCCCGTCCGCCGCAGGCCAGCCGCTCGTCAGCGTCATCGTGCCCGTGTACAACGCGGCGCAGTCGCTGCCGCGCTGTCTGGACAGCATCTGTGCGCAGACCTACCAGAACCTTGAAATCATCCTCGTGGACGACGGCTCTACGGACGACAGCCTGACGGTGTGCCGCCAGTTCGCCTACCGAGACGCGCGCATCCGCGTGCTGGCGCAGGCGAACAGCGGCGTGTCCGCCGCGCGCAACAACGCCATCGACGCCGCCACGGGAACCTATCTCCAGTTCGCCGACAGCGACGACTGGATCGACGAAAACATGACCTTCCTGCTGGTGCAGCGCGCTGAGCGCGAGCAGGCGGACCTCGTCCTCTCCCACTACTGCCACGTAGACGGGAAGAAAACGACGGTACACGGCTTTTTGGAAACCTCGGCCTGCATGGACCGCCTCGCCTTTGCGCAGGAGCTGATCCGCAATCCCGCCAGCTTCTATTACGGCGTCATGTGGAACAAGCTGTACCGGCGCGACATCATCCGCCGCCACCGCATCTACTGCCACGAGCAGCTCAGCTGGTGCGAGGATTTTTTGTTCAACCTGACGTACATCCTGTGCGCCAGCCGCATCTGCGCCGTGCGCACGCCGCTGTACTACTATGTAAAAAACGACAAGAGCCTGACGACCACGCTGACGCCGCATTCCTCCATCGCCATCCGGCGGCAGCTGTTCGAGTATTACAAGGTTTTCTGCACCGAGCTGGGCATCTTTGAGCAAAACAAGACGCAGATCTACAAATTCCTGATCGCGACAGCCAAGGACGGCTGACAAAAAAGGATGTGTGCACACCGCACACATCCTTTAATCTGTCGAAAAAACACCGCTCAGCCCGCGAACACGCGCGCACCGCGCGCTGCAATTTCTCGCCAAAATGCAGGCATTTTGGCGAATTTTTATGCGCCCACAAGCCCCAGCAGCGCCGGGACGGCCAGCAGCCGCCACAGCACCGCGCCGCTCAGCAGCAGCGCGGACAGCCCGAGCGCCCCGCCGGAGCGGCCGAACAGCGCAGCGGCATAGCCGCGCTTCCCGCGCGCCTGCGCCGCATCCAGCGCGGCGGCGCACACAAGCAGCAGCCCCGGCAGCCACAGCGCCGCCGAGGCGCCGATGGACACGGCGGAAAGGTACACGCCGCGCCAGCCGGATTCCAGCAGCGCCGCCGCCACCGCGAATGCCAGCAGAAACCCGCGCAGCGCGGCCAGCAGGCCGACCCACAGCATACGTCCCGGCAGCGCGCCGAGCACGAGCGCACCAGCCGCCCAGCCGAAGGTGCCGCCGATGCACGCCGCCACCGTGCGCGCGGATGGCAGCGCGCCAGTGACATTTTCCGCCACCAGCGCCGCCAGGTCTTCGGCATAGCTGCCCGCCGACTGCGGCAGGTGCATGCCGGTCAGACTGCCCGCCGCCGCGCCGCACAGCAGCGCCGCCACCAGAAACGCAAACACCGGCGACTGACGCAGCCGCCGGACAGCAGAAAAGCTGAGCCTACCCTGTTTCATCGCCGTTCCCCTTTCCGGTTCGCTGCTAACAGGATATTCTCAGCCCGTTTCTGTTATGCGCTTTTCTCCGTCCGTCAAAGCTGGACGGTCTCAATTTCGCCGATCGAGCGGAAGATGTCTTCGACGGCCGACTTCATGTGGTTGGGAAACCGCTTGGAATACGTCAGCCGGCTCAGATGCGTGCCGTCCTCCCGCTGCTCGCTCTCCACGCAGACAACATTGGTCGCCTTCGCGACGCGCTCCTGAATGTATTCACAGCTGCGCCCCGGAATGGTGGAAACCAGCACACGGCCGCGCGTCGTTCCGCAGATGGACGACAGCAGCGTGGAAAACTCCTGTCTGGCGCTGGAGACGATCATGATCTCCGAGCGCAGCATGGATGCGGAAACATCCGGCGTGCAGTCGATGCCGAGGCTGAGATAGTGCTCGCGGCGCGCCTCGTCTTTCTCTACGATATGGATGTGTTTCGGGGTTACGATGTTGTGCTGCAAAATACCATCCAAAATACGACCGGAAAATTCCGTCATTCCGATCATACCAAGTCCGATACTATGTGGCATGAAAATCACCTCTGTCCTATAACTCTGACCCGGCGCGGGGAAAGAAAAATGCCGGGCTGTTTTCCGCCCGTTCGGGCGAATGGGTTCGTAGTATTATTTACATTATAGAGCGATTTTGCGAAATTTCAACTAAATTATTGTTTGGTTTTGAGATTTTGGCGTGTTGCCAGATTATTCCCCGATCATCTCCGCCGCTTTGAGATAAATTGCACATTCCAGGCGCTTTTTCTGCAATTCACAGCCCATCTCATACGGCGTTTCGATGTCTCCGTTCATGTTGAAATTGGCCGCGGCACAGCCGCCGGAGCAGTAAAATTTCGCCCAGCAGTCCTTGCACTTGGGGCGCGTGCAGACGTTCAGGCCGGAGAAATGGTTGGAGATCTCCATGTCGAATTTGCCGTCGTCCAGCGTGCCCAGCAGGAACTCCGGATGGCCGACAAACTGGTGGCACGGATAGATCTCGCCGTCCGGCGTGACGGCGACGTATTCGTAGCCCGCGCCGCAGCCGCGCAGCCGCTTGATAACGCACGGACCCTGCTGCAAATCGACCATGAAGTGGAAGAAGTTGAAGCCTCTCCCCTCTTTTTTGCGCTGCTGCATGACGTCGACCAGCTTTTCGTATTCCTCGCCGATGCGCGGGAGATCCTTCTCGCTCAGGTCGTATCCGGTGCCCGGCTCGCTGGTGACCGGCTCGACGGAAAGCTGGTCAAAGCCCTCGTCCGCGATGGCCAGCACATCGTTGGTAAAGTCGAGGTTTTTGCTGGTGAACGTGCCGCGCACATAGTAATCGCGATCCTTGCCGCGCTGAGAGACCAGCTTTTTGAACTTGGGCACAATGACGTCATAGCTGCCGCAGCCGCCCGCCGTCGGGCGCATCTCGTCGTTGACGCACTTTCTGCCGTCGAGCGACAGCACACAGTTGTCCATGTTCCGGTTGATGTAGTCGATCTTCTCGTCGTCCAGCAGCAGGCCGTTGGTGGTGATGGTGAAGCGGAATTTTTTGTTTTTCTCCGCCTCGATGGAGCGGGCATAGTCGACCGTCCGCGTGACGGTATCCCACGCCATCAGCGGCTCGCCGCCGAAAAAGTCGATCTCAATGTTGCGGCGCGCGCCAGATTTTTCCACGACGAAGTCAATCGCCTTTTTCGCGACGTCAAAATCCATCGTCATGCGCTTGCCCATGCCGAAATCGCCGGTATCTGCAAAGCAGTACTTACAGCGCAGGTTGCAGTCGTGGGAGACATGCAGGCACAGCGCCTTGATGGGCGCGCCCGCCGGAATCGCCGCCGCGATGTTGATGTAATCGTCGTCGGCGAACAGATAGCCCGCCTGCTCCAGCTCGTACAGCTCGCGGTAGGCCTCGCGCAGCTGCTCCGGCGTGAACGAATCGGACAGGCTGCGCAGGATGTCCTCCGGGCATTCCTCCGTCATGCCGGGCGCAACGACGGCGGACAGTGCATACGCCGCATCGTCGACGACGTGCACCGAGCCGCTGTTGATGTCCATCAGGATGTTGACGCCCTTCATGGAAAAACGATGTATCATAGCTATGTATACTCCTGTCAAACAAAAATTCCGGGACTGACAAAACGCCAGTCCCGGGCTCCTGAAAATCAGCTGTCTCTTACTTGTCGTGCTCGCACTTCTGATTGGCTACCGTGCAGGAAGTCTTGCAGGCAGACTGGCAGGAGGTCTGGCACTCGCCGCAGCCGCCCTTGGCAGCGGTTTCCTTAAACGTGCAGGAATTGAGGGTCTTGATGTGAGTCATGATAATTCTCCTTCCTAAAAGTTCACTATTCAGCGCAGTCGTCACGATCTGCGCCGTTTTTTCTGTTTTCCCGCCGCACCGACAAGCGCACCTGTCAATGCGGCAAGTCCGGTCAGGCCGGAGACCAGTCCGACCGCCGGAGCGGCAAATGCCGCGCCGCGCAGCGTCAGCCCCAGCAGGAACAGACAGCCGAGCAGCAGCGCGCCGGGCAGCGCACCCATCGGGAACCGGTGCGCCGGCGCGCGGCGCGCGCCCCAGAGAGCGGCCGCAAAGCTGCCCACGGCGAGCGGCACATAGGCCGCCAGCGGCGCAAGCGATTGCCCGAGCACACCGGACGAGAGCAGAAGAGCACCGCCCAGCGTGCCGCCGAACGTCGTCAGCAGGCCGAGCAGCAGGGGCGCCGCCCAGTAAACCGCCGCGCTTCCGTCCGGCCATTCCGCACGATTCATCGCAAAATCCCTCCCGTATTTGTTTTCACAAACACGTTACGCGGCGTTTTGCGGAATCATACGGGTTAATTTTCTTCCGATTCCTTCTCGGCCTTTTCGACCTTGCTGCGAATCGCCCACTTGTAGAACTTCATGCGGTTGCCGCTCGTCTCAAGGACGATCTCTTCGTCGTTTACCGATACGACCTTGCCGATAATGCCGCCGATCGTGCAGATGCGGTCACCGACGACAATCGACGCGCGCATTTCTCTGTCCTGCTTGTCGCGCTTTTTCTGCGGACGGATGAGCATGAAGTAGAACAACACAAAAATCAAAATCAGCGGGAGGAACGAGAGATAGGTCTCCGCCCCCGGCATCTGTGTATCCAGTGCAAATGGGATCATGTCTGCGTTACACCTCCTGTCGAATTCACAATAAGATAATTATATACAATCGTTTCGGATATTACAAGCATTTTTCCCCTGTTCCGGCGAGAATTTGTCCCGCTTTTCTGTTTGCGCCGTCCGCGGTTTGATGTATAATATAAGGTATCCAACTTGACAGGAGGTTTCAACCATGAAGGTGACAAGCGCAGGAATTGAAAACGGCTACTGGGCCGACCGCTTTGGAAAATTCGGCAGCGACCTCTCCCCGAAGGGGAAGAACGTCCGCTCGGTTCCGTTTTCCATCTCGGACGCGCCGGCGGGCACGGTCAGCTACGCCGTCGTGCTGGACGACAAGGACGCCATCCCGGTCTGCGGGTTCAACTGGATCCACTGGACGCTGTGCAATCTGACGCAGACCGACGTCGCGGAGGACGCGAGCCGGAGCTGCCCCGACTTCGTGCAGGGCTCGACGAGCTTCCACAGCGCGGCGGGCGACGAGACGCGCGCGGAGGCCTCCTGCTACGGCGGCATGGCGCCCCCGGACGCCGACCACGAATACACGCTGACGGTGTACGCACTCGACTGTATGCTGGAGCTTCCGGACGGCTTCTATCTCAACGAGATGCTGCGCGCCATGCGCGGGCATGTGCTGGCGCACGCGCGGGTCTCCGCGATGTACCGGGCGTAACCGCAAAACCACAGCGCCGGAGCGCGTTTCCCACAGGATGGGAGCGGCGCTCCGGCGTTTTTTCGGCTCATTCCGTGATCGTCGTCGAGAAGGTCAGCGTCTCGCTCTCGCCCGGCTTCAGGCAGCGCACGCCGATCTTGTTCTCCAGCGCGTGGTCGAGATACGCCGCGTCGGGCAGCGTGCTCCACGGCTCGATGCAGACATAGTTGGTCGCCTCGCCCGTGTACTTGCTCCAGATGCCGAGATACGGGAAGTCCGCAAAGTCCATACGGATGCAGTGCGCGGACTTGTCGCTTTTGACGCACACCGAGCGCGTCTGCAAATCGTCCAAAATCAGCGCATCCAGCGCGAACAGCTCGTCGGTCAGGTACAGCCTGCCGCCGGTCAGCGGCACGGCGCGCTTCTCCCGGGTAATCATCAGCCTCTTGTCGTTGACGAGCGGATAGATCGCGTCGCCGCCGCCAAAATCCACATAGTAATCCGCCATCGTCTCGCCCGCCTCCAGCGCGACGTTGTAGGCGTCGTGGCCGCCGACCTCGTAATAGAGGGCGCAGCTGTCGTTGTTTTTGGTGATGTGCTCCTTTTTGAGCGTCGCGCCGTCCAGCGTATAGCGCACGGTCAGCGCAAAGTCAAACGGGTACATCTCGCGGGTGTAAGCGCTGGGCAGCAGCGTGAAGTCGACGCTGGTTTCCGTCTGCGCCGTGCAGGAAAATTCCAGATCGCGGCCGAAGCCGTGCTGGGTGATCGTGTGCGCCGTCCCGCCGACCGTGTACGTCTTGTCCTTCAGCCGTCCGACGATCGGGAACAGGATGGGCGCGTGGCGCGCCCAGACCGCCGGATCCGCCTGCCACACGTATTCCGTACCGGATCGCCTGGACTTCATCGAGCAGAGCTCCGCGCCCTTGCTGTCGATGACAACCGCAAACTGTTCATTTTGAATGGTGTACTGCATGCTGCTCTCTCCTTTGCCCCCGCCGGACAACGCGGCGGTTGTTCTCTGATTTCAGTGTAGCATGCCGCATGAGGCACGTCAATGACACATTATGACTACATAAAAAAAAGATTGACAATCCGGCATTTTCGCCGTATAATACACCCGAAAGACAATGGAACACATGTTCTTGAACTGGGGATCCGCGGCAAGCGGCTGAGAGTGGAGTAACCGCCTCCTTACCCATCGAACCTGTTTGGTTAGCACCGACGTAGGGAGCTTCGAGGTATTCACAGTTTTGAACGATAGGAGACCACAGCTTCCCGCAGGCTGCTGGTCTTTTTCTATTTTTTACAACGCCAGGAGGGATGTTGAATGAAGGTTAACGGCAAGCCGCTTCAGGCGGAAGACGGCCTGACCGTCCGCGCGCTGCTCGAGCAGCAGGGCTATCCGCTCACGCGCATCGCCGTCGAGGTCAACGGCGAGATCGTACCGCGCGCGCAGTACGATATGTTCGCCCTGCACGAGGCGGACACGGTCGAAATCGTCTGTTTCGTGGGCGGCGGCTGATGCTCCACATCACCTGCAACGGAAAGCCGGTCACGGTGGCAGACGGGGCGCGCCTGCGGCAGACCGCGCGCGCACTCCTGCCGTCGGCGTCCGTCGTCATCCGCAACGGCTTTCAGACGGACGAAGACGTGCCGCTCGCGGACGGCGACAGCATCACGCTGATCGAGCGGGGCGTTCTGCCGCCGCGCGAGGTGCTCGAACACATGATGGCGGCGCGGCACTCCCCGCGCGTGCACGAAGCGGTCAAGCGCGCCTGCGTGGGCGTCGCGGGGCTGGGCGGGCTCGGCTCCAACATCGCCGCCATGCTCGCGCGCACCGGTGTCGGCCGGCTGGTGCTCGCAGACTTCGACACCGTCGAGCCGAGCAACCTGAACCGGCAGAACTACTACGTCTCACACCTCGGCCGGCACAAAACGGAGGCAACGGCGGACATCCTCCGCCAGATCAATCCGTTTCTCGACGTGCAGACGCACACGGTCCGCATCACGGAGGACAACGCCATGGAGATTTTCGGCGGCTGCGACGTGGTGTGTGAGGCGTTTGACGCCCCATCCTGCAAGGCGGAGCTGGTCTCGGCGCTGCTGAGCGGCTCGGACACCGTGCGCATTGTCGCCGCCTCCGGCATGGCGGGCTACGGCTCCGCCAACGACATCGTGACACAAAAACGCATGACACGCCTGTATGTCTGCGGCGACGGCGAGACCGCCGCGGCGGACGGCGTCGGCCTGATGGCGCCGCGCGTCTCGGTCTGCGCCGGACATCAGGCCAATATGGCGCTTCGGCTGCTGCTCGGCATCGCGCAGCCGTGACGCGCCCGGACAACTTTTCTGATCTTTCAAAGGAGACTGATACCCATGACTGATACCTTTACCCTCGGCGGGCACGAATTTACTTCCCGCTTCATCCTCGGTTCCGGCAAATACTCGCTCGATCTCATCAAGGCGGCCGTCGAATACGCGGGCGCGCAGATCGTCACGCTCGCCCTGCGCCGCGCGACGCTGGGCAGCATCGACAACATCCTCGACTACATCCCGGAGGGCGTGACGCTGCTGCCCAACACCTCCGGCGCGCGCAACGCCGAGGAGGCCGTCCGCATCGCGCGGCTCGCGCGCGAGGTCGGCTGCGGCGACTTCATCAAGATCGAATGCATCCACGAGTCCAAGTACCTGCTGCCCGACAACTATGAGACCATCAAGGCGACGGAGATTCTCGCCAAGGAGGGATTTGTCGTCCTGCCGTACATGTATCCCGACCTGAACGCGGCGCGCGACCTCGTCAACGCCGGCGCCGCCGCCGTCATGCCGCTCGGCGCGCCCATCGGCACCAACAAGG
The DNA here is from genome assembly GCA_019112985.1 of Candidatus Butyricicoccus stercorigallinarum. Classification (GTDB taxonomy): domain Bacteria; phylum Bacillota; class Clostridia; order Oscillospirales; family Butyricicoccaceae; genus Butyricicoccus_A; species Butyricicoccus_A stercorigallinarum. Next base: position 9,131 of record DXIG01000036.1, read on the forward strand.
GCCTCGTGACCAGGGAATTCATCCAGATTCTCGTCGACGAGATCGACCTGCCCATCATCGTGGACGCGGGCATCGGCAAGCCGAGCCAGGCGTGCGAGGCGATGGAGATGGGCTGTGCCGCCGTCATGTCCAACACGGCCATCGCGACGGCGGGCGACATCCCGGCGATGGCGGGCGCGTTCCGGCAGGCCATTGAGGCGGGACGCACTGCATACCTCGCCGGCATGGGCCGCATTCTGGAGAAGGCCTCCGCGTCTTCCCCGCTGACCGGATTCCTCGCGGACTGAGGAGGGCGACCATGAGCGAAATCATCAACGCGAAATACATCACGCAGGAAACCAATCACATGGAATACCAGCCGGGCATGGAAATCGCCCCCGGCGACATCATCGATCAGGTGCTCGCGGCGCGCGCGAGTTACGACGAGACCAGGTACACCGCGGCCGACGTCGTGCGCGCCCTGTCCAAGGACGTGCTGACGCCGCAGGACTTCGCCGCGCTGCTCTCCCCCGCCGCGCAGCCCTACGTCGAGCAGATGGCGCAGCGCGCCCAGCAGGAGACCCGCAAGCACTTCGGCAACTCCGTCATGATGTTCACCCCCTGCTACATCGCCAACTACTGCGAAAACTACTGCATCTACTGCGGCTTCAACTGCCACAACAAGATCCGCCGCGGCAAGCTGACCATGGAGGAGGTCGACCGGGAGATGGCCGCCATCGCCCAGTCCGGCCTGAAGGAAGTGCTCATCCTGACCGGCGAGAGCCGCTCGATGTCCCCCGTCGAATACATCGGCGAGGCCTGCCGCATCGCCCGCAAGTATTTCACGGTCATCGGCGTCGAAATCTACCCGCTCAATTCGGATGAATACCGCTATCTGCACGAATGCGGCGTGGACTATGTCACCGTGTTCCAGGAGACGTACAACCCGGACAAATACGAGACGCTGCACCTGGGCGGCCACAAGCGCATCTTCCCGTACCGCCTGAACGCGCAGGAGCGCGCCCTCATGGGCGGCATGCGCGGCGTCGGCTTCGCCGCCCTGCTCGGACTGGACGACTTCCGCAAGGACGCCTTCGCGACCGGCATGCACGCCTACCTGATTCAGAAAAAGTATCCACACGCGGAAATCGCGTTTTCCTGCCCGCGCCTGCGTCCGATCATCAACAACGACAAGATCAACCCGAAGGACGTGCACGAGACCCAGCTGACGCAGATCGTCTGCGCCTACCGCCTGTTCATGCCGTTCGCCAGCATCACCATCTCCACGCGCGAGCGCGCGGGCTTCCGCAACGGCATCATCAACATCGCCGCGACCAAGATCTCCGCCGGCGTGTCCACCGGCATCGGCGAACACATCGACGAGGGCGAATCCAAGGGCGACCCGCAGTTCATCATCGACGACGGGCGCTCGGTCGACGAGGTGCGCCAGGCCATCCTCGACCAGGGGCTCCAGCCGGTGTTCTCCGACTACATGTACGTGGGCTGATGCTGATCTGTGTGACCCACCGGCTGCTGTGCCCGGACGACTTTCTGGCGCGCCTGTCGCGCATCGCGGCGCAGCGCCCGCACGCGATTGTGCTGCGCGAAAAAGACCTCTCCGAAGCGGAATACGAGGCGCTGGCGCGCGAATGCCTCGCCATCTGCCGGCGCTATGACGTCCCGCTGAACGTCAACACGCACATCGAGGTGGCGCGGCGCATCGGCTGCGGCGGCGTGCACCTGCCGTTCCGGCTGCTGATGGAGCAGCGGGACGCGCTGGGCGATTTCGCGCGCGTCGGCGTGTCGCTGCACGCGCCGGAGGAAGCGGCGCAGCTCGCGGGCACGCCCGCGACCTATGTGCAGGCCGGGCACGTCTTCCCCACCGACTGCAAGGCGGGCGTCCCGCCGCGCGGGCTGTCCTTTCTGCGCAGCGTCTGTCAGGCGACCCGTCTGCCGGTGTTCGGCATCGGCGGCATGACGGCGGCGCGCTATCCCGCTGTGCGCGAGACCGGCGCGGCCGGCGTGTGCATCATGTCCGGCCTGATGACGCGCCAAAATGTCGCGGACACCATGCGGCCGTTTGTCTAACCCGCACATTCTCCCCTTCCCGATGGGTTGGGGAGAATTTTTTCCGTTCCGCCGCGATCTTCCCCCCGCTTTCGCTTGCAATTTTCCCCAGTTCCTTTATACTGAAGGAAGTGGGAAAGGGATAGAGGAGGAACCTTTTTATGAAACTGCTCATCATCACAGCGCCGCTCGGCAACGGGCACAACGCAGTTGCCGGCGCGCTTTCCGACTGCTTTCTCCGCATGTTTCCGCAAGATGAATGCAAAATTCTGGACATGTACGAATACATCAGCCCCAATCTGAAAAAGGCGACGGAGAGCGGCTACTTTCTTTCGATGAAGACGCTGTCCCGCTTTCACGACGTGGCGTCCGGCATCATCGACAAGCAGAGCGAGCGCGAGTTCAACGAATACACCCCCGCCCGTCTGACCAACGAATTTATGGCGTCCGAGCTGCGGCACGCCATCCGCGCGGAGGCGCCCGACTGCATCGTCTGCACGATGGTGTTCGCCGCGCAGGTCGTCGATCTGCTCAAGGCGCGCGGCGCCGTCACCTGCCCCTGCTTCGGCATCATCACCGACTTCACCGTGCAGAATTACTGGTGCGACGTCGAAAACTTCGAGTACATCGTCGCGCCGAGCGAATGCCTCGAACCGCAGTTCGCGCGCCGCGGCATCGACTACGCCCGCGTCCTGCCGCTCGGCATCCCGATCCGCGCGCCGTTCTCCCAAAAGCAGGAGCAGCGCGCCGTGCGGCGCAAATTGGGGCTGGACGAGACGCTGCCGGCCGTGCTCGTCAT
>DXIG01000037.1 GCA_019112985.1 Candidatus Butyricicoccus stercorigallinarum
GGACAGCAATCGCAGCGGCGCGGCCGGGGCGTTTTGGTTCTCGTAAAAGGCGTACAAGATGGACAGAATCTGTTCGTGCCAATCCGTGCCGGGGCACAGCCGAAGGTAGGGCGTGCCGCCGCCGTAAAACACCGGGGTGACGTAGTCGCGCTCAAAGGCGTGGACCGGACACAGCAGCATCGGGTGCAGCAGCATGCAGAGAAAGTCGCATTCGGTTTTGCTGCGGGAAAAGCCGTAGTGCATCTGTCCGGACGTGACAATCAGACCTTCCCCGGCCGAAAGGCGGAGCACCTCGCCGTTGACGCTGTATTCCATCTGCCCGCTGACGATGTAAAGAAACTCAATGTCCTCGTGCCAGTGATCCGGCGCGGCGTAATTGGGATATTGCGACAGCAGGGCGCGGTTGATGTAGATGGGGTAGTCGGGGGAACGGTACGGAACCTGTTCCGAGCAGTTTTCGTTGAGCCTGACATGCAGCTTTCTCTGTTGCACGAAACCATTCACCTCGCAGGATTGTTGTAGAATTGGGCAAATTTCTGATAGCGTGATCCGTTGTATGAGCAGTATCATTATACTATAGAAGAGAGACAAAGGCAACGGAGGTGGAACACATGAACGCTTTTTGGAGAACTTGTCTGGTGAATAACCTAAAAGTCTGGATCGAAGTGGAGGGGTCGGAGACGTACCGGGATCTCTACCGCGCGCTCTGCGAGCAGCTCGAGCGGAACCGGGCAGTACACAGTCGGAACAGGGTAATCTGATCGTTGAGGGCGGCCGCTGGCCGCCCTTTTGCGTGTATGCTATTGCAGCAGCCGGCGCGCGAAGATCGCGGATTGGAGCAGCTGCAAGTGATTGCGGTTTTGCAGGCTCATGCCGGTCAGCTCGCTGATCTTGTCCAGCCGTCCCAGCAGCGTGTTGCGGTGCAGAAACAGGCGCTTGGCGGTGGCGGTCGCGTTCATCCGGCAGTCCAGATAGGTGTCCAGCGTGAGAATCAGGTCGGTGTGGCTGTTCTGGTCGGAGAGCAGCAGCGGCTCGATGGTGTCCTGCACCAGACGGCGCAGCTCGCGCTCGCTCTGCCGGCTGAGCAGATGATAGGGGAACAGATCGCTGTACGTCGTCGGTGCGGTGCAGCCCAGCCTGCGCGCCAGCCGGGCGGTCGCGATGCTCTCGTGAAAGCTCTCCGCGATTTCCAGCTCGCCGGTGGAGCTGTGCCCGATGCCGAAATACAGCTGCGGAATCTGGGCGGTGCGCGCGCAGATGCGCGTGGCGATGTCGCGCATGCGCTCCTCCGCCTCCAGCTCGGAGATGCGCTCCGGCAGGAACAGGAAGACCGAGACGATGTCGTGCCCGGAACAGACAAAGCTCTGATCCGGCGTCTGGTTGCTGACCGCTGTCCGCAGCTGACGGCGGCGGGCGGCCAGCTCCTCCGTGCCGTCGAGCAGGACGGACAGGCAGATGCGCCGCCCGTAGGGCTCGAAGCCGCACTGGCGGCAGGCCGCAATCACGCTCTCCCGGTCGTTGATCCGGTCGGACATGAGAAAGTCGTAAAAGAAATCCGCCAGCTCACTGTGCGGCGCCGTCTGGTGGCCGCTCAGCATCAGACCCGCGATGCGCGCGGCGTGGCGCAGCGTCGAGCGCAGGTCGGCGGAAAGGTCGTGCGCGGCGGGAACGCAGAGATAGCCGCAGTCCGCGGGGAGCACGAGCAGAAAGGCGCGGAACGTCTCGCCCTCCACCTCCACCTGGCGGTATTCCTCATACAGCGAGCCGCCGGAACCGGAGACCGGGAACGGCGTGTGCTCGGCGTTTTCCAGCGAAAACGGCTGCTCCTCCGGGCTGATGGTGTCGCGGATGGCGCCGTCCGCCTCCGTGATGCACAGGCAGAGGCGGTTTTTGTTTGTGATATACAGGCGCTTGCCCGTGCGGGCGGACGTCTCCCCGCACAGGGTTTCCAGCCCGCAGCCCTGAAAATACAGGTCGGACAGGGCGCTCATGTCCTCCGCCATGCGCACCTGACTGCCCATTTTTTCCTTGACCAGTGTTTCAAAAATGACGCGGCTGAATTCGGACAGCGGGTAATAAAACGGGATTTCAAACAGCGGAAGCCCGCAGGCGCGCGCCTCCTCCAGCATATCCTGCGGCACCTCGTCGATGAAGCGCTTGATTTTGATGCCCATGGCGACACAGCCGATGCGCGCGGCCTCGCGCACCATCCGCACCCGCCCCTTGCTGCCGTTCTGAAACAGATAGCCGGTGGAAAGCACAATCTCTCCCGGCTTGAGAAAGCGGTATACATTCGGATTGTCCATAATGTTGACACTGGTGATCTCGCGGTCCAGCTGCTCCTCGCCGACGATGCAGCGCAGACCGCAAAGCTCCGAGTGCTCAATCAATTCCCTGACGGTCATGCCAAATCCCTCCGCGCGTTTTTTCAATTTTACCATATGCGCCGCGCGCCGCGCAAGCGGTTTCCTGTGCAGGTTGCCTTGCCGTTTTCGCGCAATCCTGTGCAAATTGCACTTGCCCCGCGGGGCGGCCTGCGGTATACTGAAACCGTAAACCAAACAAGTCGTTGCAAAGAGGCAGATGTTCCGGCATCTGCCTCTTTTTGATTGGAAAAAAGGAGGTACGCGCGATGGGACTCTTTCTCAACCATGTCAGCAAAGCGTTTAACGAGGATGGACAGGGCAATCTGCAATATGTCCTGCGGGACGTCCATCTCGGCATTCATACCGGCGAATTTATCTGCGTGCTCGGCAAGAGCGGCTGCGGCAAATCGACGCTGCTCAACCTGATTGCCGGATATCTCAAGCCGGATTCCGGCGAGATCGTCGTCGATCAGAGCGCCATCAACGGGCCGTCCGCCGAGCGCGGCGTCGTGTTCCAGCAGCACGCGCTGTTCCCGTGGCTGACCGTCCGGGAAAACATCGCCTTTGGCTTAAAGCTCAAGCCGATGTTCGACCGCCCGAAGAACATCCCCAAAATCGTCGATCACTATGTCGACATGATCGGCCTGAAGGAATATGAAAACGCCTATCCGTCCCAGCTGTCCGGCGGCATGGCGCAGCGCGTCGGCATTGCGCGCGCGCTGGCCAACGACCCCAAGATTCTGCTGATGGACGAGCCGCTCGGCGCGCTGGACGCCATGACGCGCGAAAACATGCGCAAGGAGCTGATTCACATCTGGCAGGAGACGGGAAAGACCATCCTGTTTATCACGCATTCCGTGCCGGAGGCGGTGTATCTGTCCGACCGCGTCGTGGTTCTCAAGTCGGGTGTCGTCGAACGGGTTGAGCAGATTGACCTGCCGCGCCCGCGCATGGTGCATGATCCCAAATTCCAGCAGTATGTGGAGCTGTTTGAAAAAGAATTGACGGACAACGCCGAAGAGGCGGTTATCACGGAATAATCAGGAGGGGATTTCATTATGAGCAAGCAGATTTCCCGCAAAACAGCGGCCGCCCGCAGGGAAAAACGCAGCAAATACGTACAGGCCGGCTCGCTGATCTGTTTTTTTGTACTCTGGCAGCTGATTGCCTTCGCCAATATCCAGAATGAATGGTTCAATCCCAACTTTTTGCCGTCCCCGCTGGACGTCATCCAGTCCGCGGTGGAATACGCGCAGGCCGGCACGCTGCTGGCGCACATCGGCATCTCGCTCTACCGTCTGCTCGTCGGCTTCGTCATCGGCACGGTCATCTCGGTCATCATCGGCTCGCTGATGTGCCTGTTCCGCACGGTGAACAACATTCTTTCCCCGATTGTCAATCTGTTTGGCCCGATCCCGGTCATGGCGTTCCTGCCGATGTTCCTCATCTGGTTCGGCATCGGCGAGAGCTCCAAGATCACGCTGATCGCCTACACCACCGTCATCGCGATGCTGCCCTATGTCACGGAGGGCATCCGCAACACCGATCCGCTGCTCGTCCGCTCGTCGGTCAGCCTGGGCGCGTCCAACATTCAGGTGTTCACGCACGTCCTGTTCCGCTCGGCGCTGCCCAATATCTTCGTCGGCATGAAGGCCTGTCTCGGCCTCGCGTTTTCCTCGCTGGTCGTCGCGGAGATGATGGGCGCTTCGACCGGTCTCGGCTTTATCATCGTGGACGCAAAAAACTGGTTCCGCCTGGACGACATGTTCATGTCCGCCATCATCATCGGCCTGCTGTACACGCTGTTCTACGGCGTGCTGACGCTGCTGGAGCGCCTGCTGTTCCCGTGGAAGAGATCGGGCATGAACGCGGCGGTCGAATCGTGAAATTGGTGATCGTATGGCGATTGAATGCTCCCGTATTTCCCGCATGCTCGCCGAGCTGGCGCAGTTTACCGCGACGCCCGGCTGCGGCGTGACGCGGCTTCCATTCACGCCGGAGGCCGCGCAGGCGGCGGATTATCTCCTGCACCGCATGCAGGAGTCGGGGATGGACGTGAAAATCGATTCCAGCGGCGCCGTGATCGGCACGCTGCCCGGCGGCAGCAACCGGGAATTTGTCATCGCGTCGCACTACGACAGCGTCGTGCACGGCGGCGCGTATGACGGCATCGCCGGCGTCGTCTGCGGCATTGAGATCGCGCGCCAGTTCGCGCGCGGAGAGCTTCCGTTTGCGCTGCGCGTCATCGCGACCAACGACGAGGAGGGCGCGCGCTTTGGCAGCGGCTTTTTCTCCTCTCGCGCGTTTCTGGGTCTGCACAGCGTGCGCGAGCTGAAAAAAACCTGCGACAGAAACGGCGTCAGCACGTACGACGCGATGAAACAGGCCGGATTTGTGCCGGAGACCATCGGCCAGTGCGTCTGGAACCTCAGCCGTGTGCTCGCCTTTGTGGAAATCCACATCGAGCAGGGGCCGGTGCTGGAGACCGAGCAGGCGGATCTCGGCATTGTCACCGGGATTGTCGGCATGAAGCGCCGGATGGTGCACATCTACGGCCAGGCCGGTCACGCGGGCACCACGCCGATGCACCTGCGGCGCGACGCGGTGGAAATCGCCGCGCATATCATCTGCCGGATCGGGGACATCGCCCGCCGGTATCCCGGCGCGGTGGCGACGGTCGGCCACATCGAGGCCTCGCCCAACGACATCAATACGATCGCGGGGACGGCGTCGTTTTCCGTCGACATCCGCAGTCTGGACGCCCGCGCGGTGGACGCCATCGACCGGCACATCCTGCAATACATCAAAATGACCTGCGAAAGCATGGACGGCGCCTACGACACCGTGCTGACGCTGGATCAGCCGCCGGCGCCGATGGACGAGGCGCTGCGCCGCCGCTTACAGCACGCCTGTGTGCACTGCAAGGTGCCAAAAATTCTCGATCTGCCCAGCGGCGCGGGGCACGACAGTCTGGCGATGGCGGGAGAGGTGCCGACCGCGATGCTGTTTGTGCCCAGCCACAACGGGCGGAGCCACTGCCCGGAGGAACAGACAGACGCTGAAGCTCTCGTGACGGCTTGCAAAGTCGTACACGATGTGTTATATCATTTCATGGAGGAATAGACAATGGGATATCCAACGGATCTGCTTTCTACGCGCGCAGTCGTCAAACCGGGACTGTTTGCTGTCATCCCCAAGGACGGACTGGTCAACAATGTGATTCCGGGCATCACCGGCTGCCGCATCAGCATCGTGGCGTCGCCCAAGATGGGCGCGTCGTTTGTGCAGTACATCGTCACCGCGGAGCCGGGCGCGCAGACCGACCTGCCGTTCGCGCGCGAGGAGGGCGTCGAGAGCTTTCTCTACGTCATCGAGGGCGAGCTGAAGGCGTGCGACGCCGGCGATTCGCCCAAGCAGCTGACGGCGGGCGGCTATGTCTTCGCCCCGCCGGGACACGGCATCGAGTTTGAAAACAAATCGGATCGCGCGTGCAAGCTGCTGCTGTACAAGCAGAAATTCATCCCGTGCGGGGATTTCAAGCCGCATACGGTGTACGGCAACGTCAACGACATCCCGTTCCGCATCTACGATGACATGGAAAACGTGTTCATCAAGGATCTCCTGCCGGCCGATCTGGCGTTCGACATGAACATGCACATCCTGTCGTTTGAGCCGGGAGGCTGTCATCCGATTGTGGAGACGCATGTGCAGGAGCACGGCGCGTATATTCTCTCCGGCGAAGGCATGTATCTGCTGGACGACACCTGGATGGGAATCAAAAAAGAGGATTTTATGTGGTTCGGTCCGTATGTCGCGCAGTGTGCCTATGGCGTTGGCCGGGAACCGTTCGCGTATTTGTATTCCAAGGACTGCAACCGCGACGTTACCCTATAAAAACACTGGTTTTCAGATAAGGAGGAGTTTGTTATGTCAAAGGTAGTATTTCTGGAGCCGCTCGGCGTGGCGATGGAAAAGTTCACCGCAGACGCGAAGGCCGTGATCGGCGACCGCGCGGAGCTGGTGTTCTATCCGGACCGCGTGACCGACGTTCCGACGCTGATCGAACGCAGCAAGGACGCGGACATCGTCGTGCTGTCCAACTTCAAATACCCGCGCGAAGTCATCGAGGCCTGCCCCAAGTTGAAGATGATCTGCGTCGCCTTCACGGGCATCGACCATGTCGACGCGGCGTGCTGCAAGGAGCGCGGCATCACGATCTGCAACTGTGCGGGATATTCGACTTCTGCGGTCGCCGATCTCGTCTTCGGCATGCTGATCACGCTCGCGCGAAACATCATCCCGTGCAACGAGGTTGTGCGGCAGGGCGGCACCAAGGACGGCCTGGTCGGTTTCGAGCTGGAGGGCAAGGCGTTCGGTGTTGTCGGCACGGGCGCCATCGGCCTGCGCGTCGCATCCATCGCACAGGCGTTTGGCTGCAAGGTGTACGCCTACAGCCGGACGAAAAAGGACATTCCGGGCATCACCTACCTGCCGCTCGACGAGCTGATGGCCACCTGTGACATCGTCTCGCTGCACGTACCGGCCACGCCAGAGACTAAGGGGCTGATCAACACGGACAATCTCGCGCTGATGAAGCCGAACGCCATTCTCATCAACACCGCGCGCGGTCCGGTCGTCGACTCGGCGGCGCTCGCCGCGGCGCTGACCGAGGGCAAAATCGCCGGCGCCTGCATCGATGTCTTCGAGGACGAGCCGCCGCTCGACCCGGCGCATCCGCTGCTCAGCGCGCCCAACGTCATCGCCACGCCGCACGTCGCGTTTGCCTCCTGGCAGGCGTTTGAAAAGCGCGCGGTCATCGTCTACGAAAACATTCGCTGCTATCTGGACGGCTGCCCACAGAACGTCATGTGAGGTGAGTGCATGTATACTCTGCCCTCTGCCAGCGCGGAACGGCTTCGCGGCTGGCTGGAAACCATCAACACTTATAACGATACGCCGGAATTCGGCACGACGCGCGTGCTGTTCACGCCCACTGAGGTCGCCGCGCGCGCCTACGTAAAGCGGGAGATGGAGGTGGTCGGCCTGGCCGTCCACGAGGACGCCATCGGCAACATTTTCGGCGTGCTCGAGGGAACCGAACCGGCGCTCGCGCCGGTCTGGACCGGCTCGCACATCGACACCGTGCTCAACGCGGGCATGTTCGACGGCATGGCGGGCGTTGTCGCGGGCATGGAGGCGGCGCGCCTGATCCGCGCCTCCGGCATCGCGCACCGGCGCTCGCTCTGCGTGATCGTGTTCACCTCGGAGGAGCCGACGCGCTTCGGCCTGTGCTGCCTCGGCAGCCGCACGATGGCGGGTCACATGACGGAGGAGGACACGAAGGCGCTGCGCGACCAGGATGGAAAGACGCTGCACGAGGTGCTGCGCGAGCTGGGCTATCACCCGGCGGAATTGCAGCAGATCGTGCGCCGGAAGGGCGACGTCTACGCCTCCGTGGAGCTGCACATCGAGCAGAGCGCTTCGCTCGAGCGCAGCGGCAAGTCGGTCGGCATTGTGCGCGGCATCTGCGCGCCGACCTGCTTCAACGTCACGGTGACCGGCGAGCAGTCGCACGCCGGCGGCACGTCGATGGCGGATCGCATGGACGCATTCACGGCGGCGAGCGAGATCTCGCTGCTGCTGGAGGAGCTGGGGCGCACGGCGCACGAGAGCGAGTACACGACGGCGACCGTCGGACATGTCGAGGTCATCCCGAACGCCTCCAACGCGATTCCGGGCAAGGTCAAATTCAGCATCGACATCCGAGACTGTTCGCTGGCGTCCAAAGACAGCCTGATCGAAAAGCTCAAGGCGGGCATCCGCGCGATCGAGCTCAAGCGCGGCGTGCGCATCGAGCTGGAGCTGCAAAACCACGACACGCCGATCATGTGCGACAGCAACATCGTCTCCACCATCGCGCAGAGCTGCGAGGCGCTGGAGATCGACCCGCTGCCGACCATCAGCGGCGCGTATCACGACTCGCTGTTCGTCGGAGAATTTGCCCCCATCGGCATGATTTTCGTTCCGAGCAAAAACGGCATCAGCCACAGCCCGGAGGAGTGGACAGAGTATTCCGATATTGCGCGCGGCACGGACGTGCTGGCGCAAACCCTGCTGACGCTCGCCAATCAGTAAAAAAACAGACAAACGCTGCCGTATCCGCGCTTTTTTCGCGGGTGCGGCACTTTTTTTGTCCGCGGCGGGCGCGCGCAAAGGTCTTGTCCCGGAGGGAAAAGTATAGTACAATAGAGCAGATATCGCCCGACGCGGCGGATGGAAGGACCTTTGTTTATGAATTTTGAATTTTGCTGTCCGACGCTGTTCGGACTGGAAGGAATTGTGGGCGACGAGCTGCGGCACGGCGGCGGGCTGACCGACGTGCGCGTCGAAAACGGACGGGTATTTTTTTCCGGCGATGCGCACACACTGGTATGGGCCAACCTGTGGCTGCGGTGCGCGGAGCGCGTGCTGATTCAGATCGGCCAGTTTCCGGCGCGCACGTTTGAGGAGCTGTTTGAGGGGGTCTACGAGCTGCCGTGGCTGGATTACATCGAGCGGGACTGCGCCTTTCCGGTCAAGGGCTATTCGCTCAATTCCGACCTGCACAGCATCCCCGACTGCCAGAGCATCGTCAAAAAAGCAATTGTCAAAAGCCTGTCGGAGTCCTACGGCATCACGTGGTTTGAGGAGACCGGCCCGCGCTGTCAGGTGCAGTTTTCCATCATGAACAACGTGGCCACGCTGTACCTCGACACGTCCGGCGCGGGGCTGCACAAGCGCGGCTACCGCGCGAACGCGAACGAAGCGCCGCTGCGCGAAACGCTGGCGGCGGCGATGGTCAACCTGTCCCGCTACCGCGGGCGGGGCGAATTTCTCGACCCGTTCTGCGGCTCGGGCACGATTCCGATCGAGGCGGCGATGATCGCCATGAACCGCGCGCCGGGGCTTGCGCGCGCGTTTGACGCCGAAAAATGGGCGTTCCTCGACGGCGAACTGTGGCGGCAGGGCAGGGAACAGGCGCTCGACCTGATTTACCGCGACCGCCGCTACGACATCTGCGGCAGCGACATCGACCCGGCCTGCGTCGAGCTGTCCGAACAAAACGCGCGCAAGGCGGGCGTGGCGCACACCGTCCGCTTTGAAATGCGCGACGCCGCGGCGCTGCGGCTGGACCGGCGCGACGGCACGCTGATCTGCAACCCGCCGTACGGCGAGCGCATGCTGGACGCCGCCTCCGCGCGCAGGCTGCTGCGGAATTTTGGCACAGTGGCCTCCCGTTCGCCAATGAAGCAGTATATCATCAGCTCTGACGAGAAATTCGAGGAGTTTTTCGGCGTAAAAGCGGACAAAAAACGGAAATTGTACAACGGGATGCTGCGCTGCAACCTGTTTATGTATTACCAGCCGCCGGAGAAGCGGAAGCGCTTCCGCCCGTTCGGGAACACAAATAATAACACACAAAAAGTTGCGAAAAATCGCAAAAACCGCCCGAATCAGCGGTTTACATCCCATTCATAAATTGTTTACAAAAATATTGGAAAAATCGGAAAAAAACTCTTGCGTATTCGGGGAGAATGAGATAATATAATATACGTTAGCACTCCAGTTAACCGAGTGCTAAACCCGAACCCGTTATTTTAATCATCTTAGGAGGATTTTTATTATGAAGCTCAAGCCTTTGTCTGACCGCGTTGTCATCAAGATGACCGAAGCGGAGGAAACCACCAAGAGCGGCATCATTCTCGCCGGCTCCGCGAAGGAAAAGCCGCAGGTAGCGGAAGTCCTGGCTGTCGGCCCCGGCGGCGTCGTAGACGGCAAGGAAGTTGTGATGCAGGTCAAGGTTGGCGATAAGGTCATCACCAGCAAGTACTCCGGCACCGAGGTCAAGATCGACGGCGAGGAACTGATCGTCGTCCGTCAGAACGACATCCTGGCTGTCGTCGAGTAAGTTTCATCTATTTATCCATCATTTAGGAGGCTATTTCTATCATGGCAAAGCAGATTCTTTTCGGCGAGGAAGCTCGCCGTGCACTGGGCCGCGGCGTAGACCAGCTGGCCGATACGGTTAAGGTAACCCTGGGTCCGAAGGGCCGCAACGTTGTTCTGGACAAGAAGTACGGCGCACCGCTGATCACCAACGACGGCGTCACCATCGCGAAGGACATCGAGCTGGACGATCCGTTTGAGAACATGGGCGCGCAGCTGGTCAAGGAAGTTGCGACCAAGACCAACGATCTGGCGGGCGACGGCACCACCACCGCGACCGTTCTGGCGCAGGCGATCATCACCGAGGGCATGAAGAATGTCGCGGCGGGCGCGAACCCGATGATCATGCGCAAGGGCATCGCCAAGGGCGTTACCGCGGCCATCGACGCGATCAAGAACAACTCCGCCAAGATCAAGGGCACCAACGACATCGCGCGCGTTGCGGCGATTTCTTCCGGCGACGACACGATCGGCGAGCTGATTGCCGAGGCGATGGAGAAGGTTTCTGCCGACGGCGTCATCACCGTCGAGGAGTCCAAGACCGCAGAGACCTACTCCGAGATCGTTGAGGGCATGCAGTTTGACCGCGGCTACATCACGCCGTACATGGTAACCGACACCGATAAGATGGAAGCCGTTCTGGACGACGCGGTGATCCTGATTACCGATAAGAAGATCTCCACCATTCAGGATCTGCTGCCGCTGCTGGAGCAGATTGTCAAGACCGG
>DXIG01000038.1 GCA_019112985.1 Candidatus Butyricicoccus stercorigallinarum
CCGCCGGGCAGGGGCTTTCGCAGGCCAACCGCGCGGCGCGCCGCGAGCAGGCCGCCGGGGAACAGCCGAACGGCGACGTCTATCAGGCGTTTCTCGACGCCTATCCGGACATCCGGCCGGACGACATCCCGCCGGAGGTGTGGGACAGCGCGAACCGGTCGGGCGACCTGCTGAACGCCTACCGCGTCTATGAGATCCGCAAGCTGCGCGAGGAGCTGGAGGATCTGCGCAAAAACACGGCCAACCGCCGCATGGACGTCGGCTCCGCGCGCTCGGACGGCGAAAGCACGATCACAGACCCCATCATCCTCGCGCTGATGGGCAAGGGTTAAGGAGGAAAACATGGCAGTCAATTTAGCGACCAAATACTCCAGTCAGATTGCGGAGGTGTTCACCGCAGGCTCGTTCGTCAAGGGCAAGACCTCCCAGTCGTTTGACCTGACCGGCGTCAAGACGCTCAAGGTCTACACGCCGGTGACGGTGCCGGAGGTGGATTACACCCGCGAGGGGCTCAGCCGCTACGGCACGGTGACCGAGATGCAGGACATCGTGCAGGAGCTGAAGATGACGCAGGACAAGGCGTTCACGCTGACCATCGACAAGGGCAACAACCTCGATCAGAACATGACCAAAAAGGCCGCCGACATGCTGCGCCTGCAGATTAACGAGCAGTCGACGCCGGCGGCGGACAAATACGCGCTGCGCCGCTTCGCCATGATGGCGGGCACCATCGACACGGTGAGCGAGGCGCCGACGAAGGAGACCGTCGTCGAGCTGATTTCCACGGGCGCGCAGGCGCTGGACGACCAGCTGGTGCCGGACGGCGACCGCTATGCCTACGTCACCAGCGAGGTGTACAAGATGATCTGCCTGTCGCCGGAGTTCACCGGGCTGGAGGGTCTCGGCGTCAAGTCGGTCGGCAAGGGCGTCTGCGGCGAGATCGCGGGGCTGAACCTCGTGCGCGTGCCCAAGAGCTACATGCCGGACGGCTGCTACTTCCTGATTACGCACAAAAACGCCGTGCTCATGCCATATAAGATTTCGGACGCGAAGGTGCACAACGACCCGGTCGGCGTCTCCGGCGCGCTCATCGAGGGACGCCACTACTACGACGCCTTCGTGCTGGGCGCCAAGTCCGCGGGCGTGTACGCGCTGGTCAGTGCGGACAGCAAGCTGAGCGCGCCGGTGATTTCGCTCTCCGGCACGACGGCGACCATCGGCAGCGTGTCGGGCGCCTCGGAGGTCCGCTACACCACGGACGGCTCCGATCCGCGCTATTCCGACAGCGCCAAGGTGTACGCCGCATCGTTTGCCGTGGAGGCGGGCGCGCTGGTGCGCGCGGTGGCCTTCTCGGACGAGAAGTTCACCTCCTCGGTCGCGGAAAAGACGGCGTAAGCCGGGCGGCGGCCGGGAGCGGGTTCCCGGCCGCCGCAAACACGGAGCGAAAGGAGGAGGACGATTGACCGGAAGAGAAGTATACGAGCAGGCGCTGGCGCTGCTCGGCATGGAGCGCGGCGACGTGCCGTGGATGGAGCGCACGGCGGCGGGCTGCCTGCGGCAGATGCTGGCGGACCGGCTGTATGAGCAGGGCGCGCTCTGCCGCGCGCAGGGGCGGGACGCGCCGCGCGGCGTGCCCGCGCTGGGCGACCTCGACGAGGAGATCGCCTACGACGAGCTGTTTGTGCGCGAGTGCTTTCCGTATGGTCTGGGGGCGCTGCTCGTCGCGGAGGACGACCGCACGATGTTCAACTGGCTGATGAGCGAATACGAGCGGCGCGCCGCCTACTATGCGCCGTGCACGCAGACGGCGCTGCGGGAGGCGGACGAATGAGCGCGCCCTATCAGTTCCCCGAGACGGACGCCGTGCAGCAGCTGTCCGTCGAGCGGTTTGCCGGTGTGGATTTCGCGGCGCACCCCAACAAGGTGGACTGGTCGCGCTCGCCCGACGCCTGCAACATGATCGCAAACGACACATTTTTCCCCGTCAAGCGCACGGGCTACCGCCGGATTGTCCAATTCTACGGGGAGGTTTTCGGGCTGCACCGGTTCGGCGACGACGTCCTGTGCCACGAGGGCAAAAACCTCTGGCGCATGAAGGGAAACAAAGGCGCGCGCGTCCTCATCTACGAGGACATGAATGAGGGAAAATCCGACGCCTTCCTGATGGGCGGCAAGCTGTGGCTGCTCGACGGCAAAACCTATCTCGTCTACGACGGGGAGACGGTGCAGCCGGTGCGCGACATCGCCTATGTGCCGACGACGACCATCGGCTGCGCGCCGGAGGGCGGCGGCACCAGCCTGGAGGCGGTCAATCTGCTCACGCCCAAGCGCATCAACACGTTTGTCGGAGACGGCACGAGCCGGGTGTTTCAGCTCGACTGCACCGAAATCGATCTGGACAGCGTGCAGTGCGAGGCGTTTCCCATCCAGATGGTCAATACGGTGACCGGGCAGGTCACGTTTGCGGAGGCGCCGCCGGACGCGGGCGGGCTGGCGAACGTCGTCATCCAGTTTTCCAAGACGACGGAGCACGCGAGCATCGACCGGTGCCGCATCTGCGGGCTGTACGGCGGCAAAAACGACACGCGCGTGTTCGTCTCCGGCAACCCGGACGAGCCGAACTGCGACTGGCAGTCCGGCCTGTACGACCCGACGTATTTCCCGGACACCGGATACACGCGCATCGGCTCGGACGCCTCCGAGATCATGGGCTACGCCAGACAGTACGACACGCAGGTGGTGCTCAAATCGGACGGACAGGACGCCCGCCAGTATCTGCGCACCTTTTCGCTGGACGAAAACGACAGGCCGAGCTATCCGCTGCGGCAGGGCGCGGAGGCGGCGGGCGCGGTCAGCCGCTACGCGATCGACGTGCTCGCGGGCACGCCGCTCTACCTCTCGGCGCAGGGTGTGATGGGCATTTTTGGCACGAATGTCACGGAATACCGCACGGTTGCGGGGCTGTCGCAGCGCATCGACGCGCGCCTGTGCCGCGAGGCGCTGGCGGACGCCGTGTCGTGCGTCTGGGAGGACAAATATTATCTGGCCGTCGGCGGGCACTGCTACGTCGCGGACAGCAGGCAGACGGAAAACAGCGTCCCCGAATGGTACTATTGGGATAACATCCCGGCAGTGTGCTTCCTGGCGGACGCGGCGGACGGGCGGCTGTGGTTCGGCACGGC
Source organism: Candidatus Butyricicoccus stercorigallinarum (assembly GCA_019112985.1). Lineage (GTDB taxonomy): Bacteria > Bacillota > Clostridia > Oscillospirales > Butyricicoccaceae > Butyricicoccus_A > Butyricicoccus_A stercorigallinarum. Next base: position 3,183 of record DXIG01000038.1, read on the forward strand.
GGACGGGCGCGTGTGCGCGTTTTTCCTCGAGAGCGACCCGAACGCCTATCTGGACGACGGCGTGCCGACCCGCGCGCACTGGGCGACGCCGTTTTCCGCGCTCGACGTGTGGAACCGCACCAAGACGATTTTGGACTGCCGCCCGCTGCTCATGCCGTTCGGCTACTCGGGCGCGGAAATCTGGTACCGCACGGACAGCCTGCACGCGCGCGTGCACACGATTTCGTTTTCGCAGTTTTCGTTTGCCCATGTGGATTTTTCCCGTTTTTCCTTTTGTTCCGCGCCGGCGGCTGTGCCCGCTGTGGTGCGGCGGCGCGTGCGGCGCGCGTATCTGTTTCAGCTGATCGTGCGCAGCGAGCAGGCGGAGCCGTTCGGCCTGCTCGGCATGACGCTGCGGTATCAGGTTCGCACCCCGGTGCGCGAACGGTAGACAAGGAGGATATATGGCATCTTTGAACATCGAGGAGCTGTACCGGGCGGCGGAGCGAAGCCGCCTGAACGCCTTTGAGGCCGCCCGGCGCGACAGCTTGCAGCGCTTGCAGGGCAATCTGGAGGAGATCGGCGCGTCGTACCGCAGCAGCGTGACGCAGGCGCAGACCGCCGCGCGGTTGTCCGCGCTGGGGCAGGAGGAAAAGCTCGCGGCGGCGGGGCTGAGCGGCGGCGGCAGCTACGCCGCGCCCACCTCCGGCTACACGGAGACCGCCCGCGTGGCGGCGGACAACAATCTGCGCGGCAATCTGAGCCGCCTGTCTGCGGCGCGCCTGCAGCAGGAGCAGGAGGCGCGCCGCACGAGCAGCACGGAGATCGCGCAGGCGCGGCAGGACTACGAGACGGGCGCGGCGGACATCCGCATGCAGCAGGCGCAGGCGCAGATCGCGCAGTACAACGCGGATCGGGAATACGACTACCAGGCGCGCACGACAGCCTATCAGCAGGCCATGCAGCGCTGGCAGACCTATGGCGTGGTGCTGCCGGCGGACGCCGCGATTCTCGGCGTCCCGGCGGGCACGCGCACCGCCTCCAGCGCCTACGACAACGCGAGGCTGGCGCTCGACCGCTGGAAAGCGCTGTTGTGAACGCAGAAAAATCCCGCAGACGGGCTTGCCCGCTGCGGGATTTCGTGTATTTGGGGAAGTGTCAGGCCGTGGCAACCGGGTTGTCCGTCGGTTTGTCGCCCATGACCAGCTTGAGCAGGATGGGCGTGATCAGCGTCGTGACGATGACGACGAGAATGACCGGCGCGAACAGCGTGTCGGACACCAGACCGGCGGCGGCGCCCTTCTGGGCGACAATCAGCGCGACCTCGCCGCGGGAGATCATGCCCACGCCGACGCACAGCGATTCATAATTGGTGAATTTGCAGGCCTTTGCGCCCAGACTGCAGCCGACGATCTTGGAGAGGATGGCGATGACGAGCAGCAATACCGCGAACACCAGCAGGTGCGGCGTCAGGCCGGCCAGATTGGTCTTGATGCCCACACCGGCGAAGAAGACCGGCGCGAACAGCATGTACGAGCAGATATCGATCTTGCGGGCGACGTAGTCGCGGACGTTGGACAGGTTGCACAGCAGCAGGCCGGAGAAATACGAGCCGGTGATGTCCGCAACGCCGAAGAAATGCTCCGCGCAGTACGACATCAGGAAGCAGAACGCCAGCGCGTAAATGGCGACGCGGCGGTGCATCTTGGCGGCAAACGACGTGCCCAGGTGCTTGAAGTACTTGTAGACAAAGAAGCCGACGACAGCGATAAACAGGAAGAAGCCGAGGATCTTGAGCAGAACCACGCCGACCTGTACGTCCGGATCGGTGAAGCTGGAGACGATGGTCAGGACGATGATGCCTAAAATGTCGTCGATGACGGCGGCGCCGAGGATGGCGGTGCCGACCTTGCCCTTCAGCTTGCCCAGCTCGCGCAGCGTCTCAACCGTGATGCTGACCGAGGTGGCGGTCAGGATGACGCCGACGAAAATCGCCTTCAGCATGTGCTGCGCGTCGCCCTCGCCGTTGAAAAAGGCGAGATACAGCCCCGCGCCGCCGATCAGCGGCACGATGACGCCGACAACAGCGATGATAAACGAAGCGACGCCCGTTTTCTTCAGCTCCTGCAGGTCGGTTTCCAGACCGGCGGAGAACATCAGCATGATGACGCCGATCTCGCCGATGACGGCGACGAAATTATCTTCGACAACGAGGTTGAGCACGGACGGGCCGAGAATCAGACCGGCGACCAGCGCGCCGACGACCTGCGGCATCTTGACCTTGCCGGAGGCCAGACCCAGAACCTTGGTGGACAGAAGAATGATGGCCAGGACAACGAGAAAAGTATAGGATGTCATACAGATAACCCCTTTCTTGGATTGGACTGCAAAAACGTATGCAATCGCCCGGCTGCGCCCGCCGCGCGGAGGGCGCAGAGAAAAATAAAATGTCGTTTTTCCTTTTACCAGTTAGAGATTATACGCGCCCGGCGGTTGAAATGCAAGGGACAATGTGCTAAAAATATGCATAAAATATACACAAAATGTGATGAATAATGCGGTAAAATGGCGCAAAAAGCTGTCAGTTTGTACAACTTTAGTGGGATGGATTTTTGTGAAAACTCACAAATGCGCGGACGGGGTGTCTCAAAGGAAGCAGTCTGGCCGCCCGGCTCACTGCATGCACGCGCCGCAGACGATGGCGCCGATCAGGCAGAGCGCGGAGAGGATGGAGAAGCGCAGCTGCCGCTGAAACTGCCGCTCCGCCCGCTGCTTGGCGGCGGCGATGTCGCGCGGCTCGCCGGGCTTGAACAGCTGCATGGCGCTCCCGTCGCGCTTGGCGATGGAGTCGTCCGGCAGTTTATCCGATTCGACGGTGAGCTGGTTCCAGTCGTGCGTCAGGCGGAAATAGATGCCGATGGCGCCGAAGACCAGAAAGCCGATGAGAAGCAGAATCATGAGCGTTTTCATTCCGATACCTCCGATGGATGCAAAAAAGAGAAAGCGGATGGAAGGCGTTCCATCCGCTTGTGCCGCCGCTCAGCCCATCAGGACGAGCAGCAGCGAATCGATGACAAAAACAATGGCAAAAATTTTGGTCAGGTTTGCGAGCAGCGCCTCGATGCCGGTTGCCTTGTTGGAACCGAAGAACGTCTCCTGTCCGCCGCTGATCGCGCCGGACATGCCCTGGCTCGGCGCCTTTTGCAGCAGGATCGTGACGATCAGGAACAGGCAGGCGATGACCTGAATGACGGATAACACTGTAACGACCATGGAACAATCAACCTCCGAAAAACTGAAAAACAGCGGCGAAATGCGCGCCGGATTTCTCGATAAAATGAAACAGTGAGATTATCATAGCATAGGCCGGGCGGATTTTCAAGAGAGGATTGCCCGTTCGGGGCACTCTTTTTTATCTATCAGCCCTGCACTTTGCCGACCGTCTGCCTGACGCGGTTGGCGAGCGCGCGCCCGTGCGCATTGCTCCAGCACGCGCCGTCGGACAGGTTCACGACGCACAGCCGGCCGCTGCACCAGCCGTAGCCGTCCTCCGGGCGCTTGCGCTTCTGCTCGTTTTTGTATTTTTTGATCGCCTTCTGCGCGGCGCGGTCGGGCGCGCCGGCGGTCAGCACCACCATGCTCAGCATGGAAAAGCCGTGCGACGGCTCCGACCACGGCACATAGCGCGCCGCCATGTCGTCGAGCACGGCGCAGTAATCGCGCACGGCGGCCTCGTCCAGCTGCTCGCACACGTCGAAATAGCAGAATTCATAGGAGCACACCGACTTGCCGTTTTTGAAGATCAGCGTGGAGGTGTCCTCACAGAAATAGGAGGCGAACAGCGGAAAGCGGCGGTCGCCGTATTCCGCGTTGCAGACGAGGTGAAAATCGCGCTTCATGTCCGCCTGAAAGGCGTCGAGATAGTGCGCGGCGCGGGTGTAAAGCTCCATCGCGCGCCTCACTCCGCCGGATACAGCCCGGCCTCGGTCATGCGGCGCAGCGCCTCGACGACGACCGGCTTGTCCTGCTGGTAGGTGACGCCGTACCACTGCGCGGAGGTTTGCAGCACCTGCGCGGTCGCGCGCCCTGCCTGAATCAGGTGGTCGACGGCGGACGGGAGATAGAACTCGGCCTTCAGCGGATTTTTGGGCAGGCGCTCCTGCATGAAGCCGGTCAGATCGGCCTCCAGCTCGTCGAGGAACGAGGGGGTGAAGCCCCACATGTTCATGGAGACGAGCGTGCCCTCCGGGATTTCGCCCTCCTCCGGGTCGGAGATGACGCCGTCCGCGCCGCGGGAGATGGCGGTGCGCTCGACGACGTCGGACAGGAAGCCGTCGGCGTCCACCTTGCAGATGCCGCGCGCAACCGTGCCGTTTTCCGTCAGCGTGTTTTCCACCTTATAGCCGACCATGCAGTAGCGGTGCTTATCGTCGTCCTTCGCGTCCTTCAAAAAGTCGTAGATGCACTGGAACGCCTCCGCGCCGTAAAAATCGTCGGCGTTGAGCACGGCGAACGGCTCGTTTACCGTGCCGCGCAGGCAGTAGATCGCGTGGCCGGTGCCCAGCGGCTTGACGCGCCCTTCCGGCATGGTGCAGCCCGCCGGCAGGCGGTCGGGGCTCTGGTAGACATAGTCCACCTGCATGAGCGCTTCGGCGGCGGAGCCGATGCGCTCGTGGAACACCTCGCGCAGCTCCTCCTTGATGATGAACACGACGCGGCGGAAGCCCGCCTTCCAGGCGTCATAGATGGAATAATTCATAATGATCTGGCCGTTCGGGCCGACGGGGTCAATCTGCTTGAGACCGCCGTAGCGGGAGCCCATGCCTGCGGCCATGATGACGAGTACCGGATGTGCCATGAAAAGATCCTCCTTGTATGCCTGTACAGCAGGCGTAATTTCTGTTACTATTATACGGGATTTTTGATATTATTACAATAGTAGACAGATCCCGCCGGGAAATTGAAACAGAAATTGTGAATTTTTATCGAAAATCGGCGCGGGTCGGTTGCATCCGGCCGCACAGGCGTGTATGATTAGACCATATCACGATTTCCCGGAGCGGAAGAAAAGGAGTATCCCTGTGAGCCGCGAGTTCAATCGAAACAGAAAAAACGGAAAAATCAAATATTACGATCAATACGGGCAGCCGGTGGACGAATACGGCAGACCGGTGGACCGCAACGGCATTCCCTATGCGGAATACGACGCGGAGGGCAACCCGCCGCGCCGCCCGTCCCGCCCGGCGCAGCCGCAGAACAGACGCCCCTCCGGCGGGAAGTCCGGCAAACCGCCGGCGCGCCGCCTGCCGGTGGTGCGCATTCTGCTGGTCGCCGTTCTGGCGGTGCTGGCGCTGGTGGTGTGGAACATCAACAGCCTGCTCAACCAGTACACCTACGACGACACCGACGAGAGCAGCCTGATGGACAACACGGAGGACGGCATCATGACGCTCGCGCTGTTCGGCGTGGACACGCGCGAGGAGGGCGACGGCGGCACGCGCGCGGACGCCATCATGGTGATGAGCGTCGACCCGGCGCGCAGCTCGATCAAGCTGGTGTCGCTCATGCGGGACAGCTACATCGATGTGCCGGGGCACGGCATGACCAAGCTGTGCCACGCCTACGGCTACGACGACGGCGGGCCGCAGCTGACGCTGGAGACGATCAACCGCGCGTTTGACCTGAACATCACCGAGTATATCACGGTCGATTTCGCGCAGATGGCGTCCATCATCGACGCGGTCGGCGGCGTCACCGTCACGCTGACCGAGGACGAGCTGGCGGAGACGAACAAGTATATCGACGAATACTGCTGGGAGAACAACATTCCGACCCAGCGCATCGAGGCGGCGGGCGAGCAGGAGCTCAACGGCATTCAGGCGATGACCTACGGCCGCATCCGCAAGGGCAACACCGGCGGCGACTGGCAGCGCACGGAGCGCCAGTCGGTCGTGCTCAACCAGGTGTTTGCCAAGGCGACGAGCAGCCCCGTCTCGATGATGAAGTTCCTGTACGGGCTGATGCCCAACATCACCTCGTCGATGAGCAAGTCGGATTTCTGGTATATGGGCCTGCGCACGATCGTGCACGGCATGCCGTCGATGGATCACATCCGGCTGCCGCTGGAGGGCGAATGGCAGTACGGCACGACGCGCGACGGCATGTCGGTCATCCAGTTCAACGACAGCGTGCTCTCGCATCACCTGCGAAACTATATCTACAACGACATCACGCCGACCGTGCTGGCGGAGTGAAGAAAAAAACGATGCACTGCAAACGTTCTGCGGTGCATCGTTTTTTGCGGTGAGAAAAATTCCCGGCCGTCCGCGGCGGAGCGTCCGGCGTCAGAAGCGCAAAATACGGCCGTGCGCGCGGCTTGCCGGACGGATGCCTGTCCCCCGGCCTGGGATAGCCGAGCTGAAGCTGCATAACCGCGTAATAGTCGGTGCGAATGTTTCATTCTTTTAGAATTTTCTGCCCATAGTCGTGTGCAAAGGCTGTCCAGCCCTGTAGCGGATGGCAAAACGGAAGAAAAGTACGCACAAATCTATGACTAAGTCACCTTTTTGTGACCTGCCCCGGGTGCTTAAAGAAGCGGAGAGAGTATAGTATAATCGGGATACAGCAGGCTGATCTGCATGCAGCATGCCAAAGGAATCTGTGGAAAGGAGCTGGTTCCAATGCTGGCAAAAGAAGAGCTGCCGGAGTGCCCGGTGGCCACAACCGTACAGCTGATCGGGAGCAAATGGAAGCTGCTGATTCTGAGAAATCTGTTTCAGCGCCCGTGGCGGTTCAACGAACTGAAGAAATCCCTCGCCGGCATCAGTCAAAAGGTGCTGACCGACAGTCTGCTTTCCATGGAGGCGGATGGGATT
>DXIG01000039.1 GCA_019112985.1 Candidatus Butyricicoccus stercorigallinarum
GGATGGGATTATCACACGCACCGTGTATCCGGAGGTTCCGCCGCGCGTGGAATATGCGCTGACGGAGCTGGGACAGTCCATGCGTCCCATCATCAAGGCGATGGAGGAATGGGGCATCAGCTACAAAAATCGCGCATAAAAAACAGACGGACAGGCGCTCCCGGAAGGAGAACCCGCTCCGTCTGTTTTTCTGTTCGCGTTTTTGGGGAAGCGTTATCCCACCGTGCCCTCCTCCGGCGTGAAGATGAAGTCGATCAGGCCGGTGGTGGGGGAGGCGTTGACGAGCGTGACGTTGACCGGCATGCCCAGGTGGTAATTCTGCCCGGTGTGCTTGCCGAACAGCGTGAGCCGTTCGGGGTTGAAGGAAAACCAGTCGTTTTTCATCGTGTCCACCCGCACCATGCCCTCGATCAGGTTGTCCAGCCGGACGTAGACGCCGAAGCTGGTGATGTTGGAGATGTGCCCGTCGAAGCTGTGGCCGATGTACTGCGACAGATAGTCCGCCATGTACAGCTTCTCGATGTCGCGCTCGGCGGTGTCGGCGGCGCGCTCGCGCTCGGTCGATTGCAGCGCCGCCTGCTCGCACAGCGTGGTCAGCGCGCGCGTGCGCGGTTCGCCCGCGAGCATGCGGACGAGCATGCGGTGCACGACGAGGTCGGGATAGCGGCGGATGGGCGAGGTGAAGTGCAGATAATAGCGGGACGCCAGGCCGTAGTGGCCGGTGCATTCGGCGGAATAGTGCGCGCGGGCGAGCGAGCGCAGCAGCAGGGTGGGCAGCGCCTGCTGCTCGGCGTTGCCCGCCGTCTGGTCGATGACGCGCTGCAATTGGCGCGTGTCGGTCAGCTCCTTCTCGCGCAGGCGGTAGCCGAACAGCCGCGCCTGCGTCGCAAACACGCGCAGCTTGTCCAGGTCGGGATTTTCGTGCACGCGGTAGACGGCGGGCAGCTGGTGGCGGAACAGCGCCTCCGCGACCGCCTCGTTGGCGACCAGCATGAATTCTTCGATCAGGCGCTCCGCGTCGCCGCGCCGCCGCGGCTGCACGTCGGTCGGGTTGCCGTCGCGGTCGCACAGGATGACCGGCTCCGGGATGTCCAGATCGAGCGCGCCGCGCAGCATGCGCCGCTCGCGCAGCAGCTTGGCGAGCGCGTTCATCTCGTCGAGCACGGGCGCGATGTCCTGCCGCAGGCTGCGCTCGCGCGGGTCGCCGTCCAGCATGCGGTTGACCTGCGCATAAGTCAGGCGCGCATAGGAGCAGATGACCGAGCGGTGGAAATCGGACGAATAGCGCGTGCCGTCCGTCCCCAGCTCGATAAACGCCGAAATCGCGAGGCGGTTGACGCCCGGATTGAGCGAGCAGACGCCGTTGGACAGCGGCAGCGGCAGCATGGGCACGACCTGATCGGCGTAATAGACCGAGCAGCCGCGCCGGAACGCCTCCTGATCGAGCGGGGAATCCGGCGTGACGTAGTGCGACACGTCGGCGATGTGCACGCCGAGGCGGTAATGCCCGTTGGGCAGCGTCTCGAGCGAGATGGCGTCGTCAAAATCCTTGGCGGTGTCGCCGTCGATGGTGAACAGCATCTGGTGACGCAGGTTGAGCCGGCCGGCCCAGTCCTGCTCGCGGACGAACAGCGGGATGTGCGCCGCCTGCTCCAGCGCGTCCGGCGGAAACGCCGCGGGGACGCCGTTTTCGTACAGGATGGCGGCCGCGGCCGCCTCGCGCGTCAGGCCGGAGCCAAAGACGCGCGTCACCGTGCCCTGCGGCAGGAATTTTTCGTTGCCGCGGAACAGGACGCGGACGGCCACGCGGTCGCCGGGGTGCGCGCCGCCGAGGTGCTTTTTGCCGATGACGATTTCCGGCAGCTTGCCGCCGTCGTCGCGGAACATGGTCATGCGGCCGCGCAGCAGGATGCAGCCGGTGACGTCGTCGCGCGCCTGCGACAGAACGCGCAGCACTTCGCCCTCGCGGCGCTCCGGCCGTCCGTCCGGCGGCTTGTAGCCGGGCGGCTCCTGACGGACGCGGATGAGCACGCGGTCCCCATGCCAGGCGTCCTTCCCGCGGTGCGGCGGGATGAAGACGTCCTCGCCCTTGCCCGATTCCGGACGGACAAAGGCGTAGCCGCGCCCGGTCGCGCAATAGGTGCCCGCGAGACAGCCGAACGCCTCCGGCCTGCCGTACCGGCTGCTGCGCGCGCGCATCAGGCTGCCGTCGTCGACCAGCTCGGCGAGCACGCGCACGAGATCGCTGCGCCTGATGTGCGTGCCGCGCTTGTCGAGCGCGCGCAGCAGGTCGTCCTGCGTGCACACGCCCTGGGTGGCTTCGAGAATCCATTGCTTGAGTACTGTATCTTTGCTTTCGGCGGTCATGACCGTTGCGCCTCCGTTTCGTTCGGACTTTTGTGTTATTATACCAGATATGCGTCCAAAATCCTACCGTGTGCGCAAAAAAAGCGGGACGCCGCCGATTTTTGCGCAAAAAAACGGCTCCGTCATAACGAAGCCGTGGCCAACACGTTGCATTTGAATTCTATGCAATAAAGTTAAAATTTTTGGAAAAACAGGATCGCAGCAGATATATCATACCAGCCTGTTTCAGCTGCCGATTGGCTGATCTGCACGTTCGCGCGGTTCAAAAGGCTTCTGCCTTCTGTACGGAACTGGAGAAGAAAACCAGATCACTGAACAGCGGTTTATCATATCCCTCCATCACAGATTGCTTTGGGCTGCGGTGCGATACAAATTCGGTTGCTTAGACGATGCGGAGGTACATCTGGTAGCATGCTGCTTGTGAGCGGTGGCTCTGTACCCGGTATCTGTCATTCAAGCGAAGTGTAATTCAGGGATCCGGAAGGGGGTTCTCCCGATCGGGAACCGGAATGATCAATCGGACCCACCTCGATGCGGTTGCGGGGGAATCGGGATAACATGCTTGCATCGGAATGTCTGTCATGATCCACCATCGGTCTCGCCGTCAGGCACCCAACGGGATGCGCACGGAACACCGGCTTACGGTTGGAGAACGCTTGTGTGAAGCGTGAATCTGTGAACGGTTGCGACTGGAAGTTCACCTGGAGGCTGTCGGATCGACTACCCGATCAGTCTGCTGCGAGTCCTGCCGTTCCAATATTGATCCTCTACCATCGGACTCACCTTCCTTCGATAGACTTCTACTCTCAAAAGAGACCATCAGGATGTCTGATATGTCGCGGTTTCTTTTGATGTGAATATATGATACCACAGCGGGCCGTTCTTGTCAATAA
>DXIG01000040.1 GCA_019112985.1 Candidatus Butyricicoccus stercorigallinarum
CGGCGGCATCCTGCTCGGCGCGCAGCACTATTTCTTCAGCGGGCTGACGCAGGATGAGGAGTTTGCATCGGTCGCCACCAACCAGAGCGACCGGCTCGCCGTCAACGACGAGGAGGATTTTGAAAACGCCAACATCGTCAACATCGCGATTTTCGGCATCGACAGCCAGGACAGCGACAAAGGCCGCTCGGACGCGACGATGATCCTGTCCATCGATTACGAGCACAACAAGATCAAGCTGAGCTCGATTGCCCGCGATACGCTGGTCTACATCCCCGACCGCGACGTCACCGAAAAGTTCACGCACGCCTACGCCTACGGCGGCGCGCAGCTCGCAGTCAAGACGCTGAACACCAACTTCAACACCAACATCGCGGATTATGTCGCCGTCAATTTCAGCGAGATGGCGGAGATCATCGATCTGGTCGGCGGCGTCGAGGTGAATTTGACCGAGGCGGAGCGCAAACTGCTGCCGGACAGCAGCAGCCTCTCGTCCGGCGAAGCGATCACGCTCAACGGCGAACAGGCGGTCGCCTACTCCCGCATCCGCAAAATTGACAACGACGACGCGCGCACCAGCCGCCAGCGCGAGGTCATGACGAGCCTGTTCAAAAAGGCGCGCAACATGTCCGCCACACAGTATCCGGCGCTCATCCGCGAATGCCTGAGCCTGTGCACCACGTCGCTCGACTACGCCAAGATCCTGTCGTTCTCGCAGATTCTGCTGCAATCCGACCTCAAGCTGGAGCAGTTCTCGCTCCCCGGCACGTCGGTGGACGCATGGGGCGGCATCATGTCCTCCAGCGGCGCGTGGTGCTATGTCTACGACCTGCGCGAGGCGTCGGACGCCCTGCTTACCTTTATCTATGAGAGCATCTACACCAACTCCAACATCGAGCTTCCGCCCGCGACGGTAGACCGGAGCGCAGTCAACTGAACCTCCGGCAATCCGCACCGAAATGACGCGCGGAGCCGCCCGTTTCCCGGCGCACCGCACAAACTTTTGAATTCTTCCCCTCTATGATTTGTTTGTCCTTTACAACAGCAGCAGATTTTGATAGACTTATGGGTAAAAGAAGGGAGATTGCTGGTTTCATCGTGCCGGCACCCCGCCGGAAATCGGAAAGGAGTCCTAATTATGTCTTACGGTATCAAATCGCCCGCCAAATATGTGCAGGGCAACGGAGAACTGGCCAACCTGGGCCGCAACGTCAAGAAGATGGGCGAAAAATTCCTCATCCTCTGCTCGGAGAACAACAAAAAGCGCGTCGGTGACGCCATCGTGGAGAGTCTGAAGTCGGCGGAGAAGGAAGCCGTATTCTGCGCGTTCAACGGCGAATGCTCCAAGGCGGAGATTTCCCGCGTCATGGACGTGGTCACGGAGAGCGGCTGTGACGTTGTCATCGGCGTCGGCGGCGGCAAGGTCATCGACACGGCCAAGGCGGTCGTCACCAACCTCGGCGGCTATCCGCTCGTCATCATCCCGACCGTTGCATCCAACGACTCCCCGTGCAGCGGCGTCGCGGTCATCTACAACGACGAAGGCGTCGTCATCAAGGCGCTGCTCATGAAGCGCAATCCGGATCTCGTTCTGGTCGATACCGCAGTCATTGCAAAGTCTCCCAAGCGCCTGCTGGTCGCCGGCATGGGCGATGCGCTGGCCACCTGGTTTGAGGCGCGCGCCTGCAAAAATTCCGGCGCGAAGACCATGGCGCGCGGCCTGTGCTCCAACACCGCGCTGATGATGAGCAAGCTGTGCTATGACATCCTCATCCGCGACGGCGCGAAGGCGCTCGAGGCGCTGGAGAGCAAGGAGCCGAACGACGCGCTCGACAACGTCGTCGAGGCGTGCATCTATCTGAGCGGCGTCGGCTTCGAGAGCGGCGGTCTGGCAGCGGCGCACGCGATCAACGACGGCTTTGCCTATGTCCCGCAGGCACACGGCATGTACCACGGCGAAAAGGTCGCCTTCGGCACGCTGACGCAGCTGGTGCTGGAAAAGGCCTCCGAGGAGGAGATGCAGCAGGTGCTCGCGTTCATGAAGGAAGTCGGCCTGCCGATGACGCTCGCACAGCTCGGCATCACCGAGGTCAAGGAAGACGAGATTCGCAAGGTCGCGGAGGCCGCCTGCGTGCCGACGCAGTCCACCAAGAACCTGCGCAAGGACATCACCGCAGACGAGGTCTACGCCGCCATTCTGGAGGCGGACAAGATCGGCGCCGCTTATCTGGCATAACCGCACACAACCGAACAGGAGGGATGACATGGCAACGGCATACAGCCCCAACGAAGAATTTCATCTGAAAATCAAGCCGGGCGATGTGGGACGCTATGTCATCCTGCCCGGCGACCCCGGCCGGTGCGAACGCATCGCGCAGCGCTTTGACCATCCGCGCAAAGTCGCCGCCAACCGGGAGTTTACGACATACACCGGCACGCTGGACGGCGTGGCCGTCAGCGTGGTCTCCACCGGCATCGGCGGCCCGTCCGCCGCGATTGCGCTGGAGGAGCTGGTGCACTGCGGTGCGCACACGTTTCTCCGCGTGGGGACGGCAGGCGGCATGCAGCCGGACGTGCTGGGCGGCGATCTGGTGATCGCCACAGGCGCCGTGCGCATGGACGGCACGGGCACGGAATACGCCCCGATCGAGTTTCCTGCAACCGCACATTTTGACGTTGTGCAGGCGCTTCAGCAGGCGGCTGCCGCCTCCGGACAGCGCTTTCACATCGGCACGGTGCAGTGCAAGGATTCGTTCTATGGACAGCACGAACCGGAGAACATGCCGGTCTCGGCCGATCTGCTGCAAAAGTGGGACGCCTGGCTGAAATGCGGCGCGCTCGCCAGCGAAATGGAATCCGCGACGCTGTTCGTCGTGGCCGCCGTGCGCCGCGTGCGCATCGGAACCGTCCTGCTCGTGCTGGGCAACCAGACGCGCCGCGCCATGGGGCTGGAGGACATTCAGGTGCACGACACCTCCGCCTGCATCGACGTCGCGGTCGGCGCGCTGCGCCGGCTGATCGCCGCCGAAACCTGATCTGTATGCGAGGCGGAGCCGGGAAATGATTCCCGGCTCCCCTTTTTGCCTGCATTTTGCGCACAATCGCAGATTTTTCGCAAATTATCCTTGCAATTGCACCGCTCGTGTGCTATTATAATTAGGCAGGTTATTTCCGGGTGTAGCGCAGCTGGTAGCGCGCTTGACTGGGGGTCAAGAAGCCGCAGGTTCAAGTCCTGTCACTCGGACCATGTAAACGTCCTGGTTTCGTTATGGAATCGGGGCGTTTTTTGTATTTTCTGCGCGAAAAACGCCCGAAAATGTTTGGTATTAAAATAGGAAATTGTGTTTTACCCCAATTTGTACCCCAAATA
>DXIG01000001.1 GCA_019112985.1 Candidatus Butyricicoccus stercorigallinarum
AGAGAATGATTTAGGCATAACCGGTAAAAGGTATGGCGGTGGTTTGAAAATCACAATCACAAATTCTTTTACAGCAATGGGTTCAACACTAGATAATGATATTACCTCACAATTAGTCTTGCAGTTGCCAATTGATAACGAAGATCCAATCTTTGAAGGGATAATTGTTTTGCATAATTCTATGTATGGCAGCAAAAGTCATGGAAACATCAGAATTTTAGTCGATGGAGAAGAACAGTTTAGTACAGGCGATATTAGTAGCGATTGCAATTCGGATTTTCCGTTTAATGTAGACATTACTGGTGCCGATACTATTATTGTTGAGGCAGCTGTCACAGTTTCTGGAGGGAGCTTCGAGTATGGCTTGGTTTCTTAATTCTATTAATCAGGTGTGACAACAAATTATTATCAAGTTCATATATTAAAAGCCCGAGGGGCAAGGTACTTTTTGTACCTTGCCCCTCGGGCTTCTGTTTTGACATCACAACCACACCCTGACAGCAAAGCCGCCTTTGAAAAAGTAGGTGTTCATGTAATGTCCATCTGGTGGAGACGAGGGGAGTCGAACCCCTGTCCGAAAGCACTTCCTCAAGGACTTCTCCGGGCGCAGTCATTTGATTGACATTCCCTCTGCCGCACGCCAAATGACAGGCTTACGGGTTCAGTAGCTTCATCATTCATGGGCGGGGCAAAGCTTACCCGCCGCACGTTCACCGCTCAATGACGCCCTGTCCCGAGCCGCGGTCTTCTCAGGCAGGACGGGCCAGCCTAATCAGGCAGCCTGTAAAGAATACTTGTTGTTGTTTAATTTATAAACAGTTGAGGCTTTTAACGCAGCGTCCTCACTGCGGCCCGCTATCCCGGATTCCGCACCCCCGTCGAAACCGGTACGTCCCCGGATAGAGATCAGGAACAGGAAGGAACAGTCACCGGCGCGCCTTGAGCGCGCGGTCGATTTCGCGCTTGGCGTCGCGCTTGGCGGCGTCGGCGCGCTTGTCGTACAGCTTTTTGCCCTTGCACAGGCCGAGCTCAACCTTGACGCGCGCGCGCTTGAAATACAGCGACAGCGGGATGAGCGAATAGCCGTCCTGCTTGGATTTGCCGTACAGCTGCATGATTTCCTTTTTGTGCATCAGCAGCTTGCGCTCGCGCAGGGGATCTTTGTTGAAGATATTTCCCTTTTCATAGGGGCTGATATGCATGCCCTTGACGAAAATTTCCCCGTCGCGGAAGATGCAGTAGCAGTCCTTCAGGCTGACGGTGCCCTGCCGGATCGACTTGACCTCCGTGCCGGACAGCTCGATGCCGCACTCATAGGCCTGCTCGACAAAATAGTCGTGTCTGGCTTTTTTGTTGGCGGTGATTTGCTTTGTGCCCTTCTTGTCAACAGCCATGACGGCGACCATCCTTTCATTCCAGTATCTTATATCATAGCGGGAGACCCGCGGAAAGTCAAGCAAAACCGGCGCAATTTTGGGGCGAAATGTGCGTGCGGAAAAAGCCGGCCGCGTGCCGGGAAAAAAGGGGAAAACGCGGGCGGGAAAACGGGAGAATTTACGCGGATTTATTGGGAAACTCTTGTACTTGCCGCGCAAACATTTTATAATGTGAGTATACAATGTCACAGTGCAGCCAAAACGGAGGGCTGCCGCAATTATTGGCCAATGGATGAAAATGGAGGCTGATTCTTATGAAAATATTGACACTGGGCTCGATCAATATCGACTTTAACTATTCTGTTGCACATATCACGACGCCGAAGGAGACGCAGGCCTCCACCGGGCTGGAGATGTTTCCGGGCGGCAAGGGCATGAACCATGCGCTGACGCTCGCGCGCGCCGGCATGGAGGTTCAGCTCGCCGGCATGATCGGCGAAGACGGCGTGCAGATGCTGCAAACCATTCAGGACGGCGGCGTGGACACCTCGCTGGTGCGCGTGATCGAGGGCGAGCAGACCGGCCACGCCATCATTCAGGTGGATGAGGTCGGACAGAACGCCATCCTTCTGTACGGCGGCGCGAACCGCAGGATCGACGAGGCCTATGTCGACGAGGTGCTCGAGCAGTACGGCGAAGGCGATATTCTGGTCTCCCAGAACGAGATCTCCTGCCTGGAGTACATCCTCAACCGCGCGCACGAAAAGGGCATGTATATCGTGCTCAATCCGTCGCCCTGCACACCGGAACTGCTGCAAATGGATCTGTCCAAGGTCTCGCTGTTCTTCCTCAACGAGGTCGAGGGTCGCGCGATGACCAGCTATGTCCAGCCGGGCGACATCCTGATCGAGCTGGAGGCGCTGTATCCCGACAGCGAGTTCGTGCTCACGCTGGGCGCGCAGGGCGCGTTCTATAAGAAGGGCGCGAGCCAGTGCTATCATCCGTCGGTCTCCGTGCCGGTCGTCGATACGACGGCGGCGGGCGATGTGTTCGAGGGCTACTTCCTCGCGGCCTACCTCAGGGGACAGGCGCCGACCGAGGCGCTGCGCTATGCGACCTATGCGGCAGGACTCGCCATTTCCCGCCCGGGCGCCGCGTATTTCTCCGCGCCGACGGCGGACAAGGTAGAGGAATTTATGAAGAACGCGAAGAACAAATGCGCGAAGTGACCTGAGAAAATGCATGACAGCGGCCGGAAAACTGCAAAAACAGGGCCGGAGTGCCGGCAACCATCTTGCGATATGCAGGACGGTATGCTATACTGGTAAAGATATACTGTGCGGCGAAGGGCTGCACACTGCATACAGGGAGATTATAAGGAAATGAAACAGTTGACAGAGCGCATTGAGCAGCTCAAAAAAGAAAAAGACGTCGTCGTGCTTGCGCACTTCTATGTGGAGGACGCGGTGCAGGATATCGCGGATTATATCGGAGATTCCTACTATCTGAGCAAGATCGCGGCGGACGCCCCGCAGAGCACCATTCTGTTCTGCGGCGTGCGGTTTATGGGTGAAAGTGCCAAAATCCTCAGCCCGGAGAAGACCGTCCTCATGCCCGACCTCACGGCGGACTGTCCGATGGCGCACATGATTACGCCGGAGGATGTGGCCGCCATGCGCGCGCAGTATCCGGGGTGCGCCGTTGTCTGTTATATCAATTCGACCAGCGAGACCAAGGCGGTGTCCGACGTCATCGTGACCTCGGCCAACGCGAAGAAGATCGTCGAGGCGCTGCCCAATCAGGATATCTGCTTTATCCCGGACTGCAACCTCGGCCGCTTCCTGGAGAAAGATATGCCGGACAAGCGCTTTCACTTCCACGACGGCTGCTGTCCAATTCACACGCGCGTCACGCCGGAGGGCATCGCGGCGGCCAAGGCGGAGCATCCGGAGGCCAAGGTCTTGATTCATCCGGAGTGCGTGCCGGAGGCGGTCGCCATGAGCGACTATGCGGGCAGCACGTCGGGCATCATCAACTACGCGACCGCGTCGGACGCGAAGGAATTCATCATCGTCACGGAGCCGGGCGTCCTGTACCGCCTGCGCACGCAGAATCCCGACAAGATCTTCTACCCGTTCGAGCAGATGGGCGTCTGTGAGGACATGAAGAAGGTCACGCTGGAAAAGGTGCTGCATGTGCTGGAGACGTTTGACAATCAGGTCGAAATGCCGGAACAGCTGCGGGAGGACGCAAAGAGCGCGCTGGTTCGCATGCGCGAGCTGGCACAGTAAGGGGGAGCCGCTATGGAGACTGCTGACATTTTGATTGTCGGCACAGGTGCTGCCGGACTGTTCAACGCTTTGCAGCTTCCGCAGAGCAGAGAGGTTCTCGTCATCACAAAGGAAGATGCCGACCACAGCGATTCCTTCCTGGCACAGGGCGGCATGTGCGTGCTGCTCGACGAGGACGACTACGACAGCTATTTTGAAGACACCATGAAGGCCGGGCACTACGAGAACAACAAGGCCTCGGTCGATGTGATGATCCGCTCCTCGCAGCACATCGCGCAGGAGCTGGTGGATTACGGCGTGGAGTTTCAGCGCGACGAGGACGGCTGCTTTGTGTTCACCCGCGAGGGCGCGCACTCGGAAAACCGCATCCTGTTCCACGAAGACCTGACCGGCCGCGAAATCACCGGCAAGCTGCTGGCGCGCGCGCGGGAGCGCAAAAACATCCGCATCCGCGAGCACACCACGCTGGTCGATCTGCTGTGCGACGAGACGCAAAACCGCTGCTGGGGCGCCGTGGTGCGCGAGGCAGACGGCACGATCCGCGGCATTCGCGCGCGCGCGGTTGTACTGGCGACCGGCGGACTGGGCGGTCTGTTCCGCTTTTCCACCAACTTCCCCCACATCTCGGGCGACGCGCTGGCCATCGCCATGCGCCACGGCATCGAGATCGAGCACATCAATTACATTCAGATTCATCCGACCACGCTGTATACGACCAAGCCGGGACGCCGCTTCCTGATTTCCGAATCGGTGCGCGGCGAGGGCGCGTATCTGCTCAACGCGAAGGGCGAGCGCTTTGTCAACGAGCTGCTGCCGCGCGATCTGCTCGCGCAGGAGATCGGCAAGCAGATGAAGCGGGACAACCGCCCCTACGTCGAGCTTTCGGTCACGCACCTCGACCCGGGCTTTGTCAAAAAGCGGTTCCCGAACATCTACAAGCAGTGTCTGGAAGAGGGCTACGACATGACGAAGGAGCCGATTCCGGTCACGCCGGGACAGCACTACTTCATGGGCGGCATCCAGGTCGATCTGGACAGCCGCACCTCCATGGACGGGCTGTACGCGATCGGCGAGACGAGCTGCAACGGCGTGCATGGGCGCAACCGGCTGGCGAGCAATTCGCTGCTCGAAAGCCTCGTTTTCGCGGAGCGCGCGGCGCACCATCTGGCCGAGCACATTCCGGCCGATCAGCCGATCGCGGGCGAGGCTCTCGCCTTTGACGCGGCGGAATACGCCGACATCGACCAGCGCAACCGCAGGGCGGTGCTGGATGAAATCAAACGAAAGGACGAAGCGTTTTATGAGCAGTGGCTCAACTATGATTCTTAATATGGACCCCGCCATCCTCAACGCACTGCGCGAGGATGTCACGAGCGAGGACGTCAGCACCAACGCCATCATGCGCACGCCGCAGCAGGGCAAGGCGGAGCTGATCTGCAAGCAGGACGGCATCCTCTGCGGACTGGATGTCTTTGCCCGCGTGTTCGAGCTTCTGGAGGCGGGCGCGCACTTTGAAACCTCCTGCAAGGATGGCGACGCCGTGCACAAGGGACAGCTGATCGGCGTGATCTACGCCGACATCCGCACGCTGCTGACCGGCGAGCGCACCGCGCTCAACTTTTTGCAGCGCATGAGCGGCATCGCGACCAACACGAACAAGATGGTGCGCATTCTGGAAGGCAAGCACACCAAGCTGCTGGACACGCGCAAGACGACGCCGGGTCTGCGTATTTTTGAAAAATACGCGGTGCGCTGCGGCGGCGGCACCA
The DNA here is from genome assembly GCA_019112985.1 of Candidatus Butyricicoccus stercorigallinarum. GTDB lineage: Bacteria > Bacillota > Clostridia > Oscillospirales > Butyricicoccaceae > Butyricicoccus_A > Butyricicoccus_A stercorigallinarum. The sequence goes on from DXIG01000001.1 coordinate 5,437, forward strand.
ACCACCGCTACAACCTCTCCGACTGCGTCATGATGAAGGACAACCACATCTGCGCGGCCGGTTCGATCACGAAGGCGGTGCAGATGGCGCGCGATTACGTCTCGTTTGTCACCCAGATCGAGGTGGAATGCGAGACGCTGGAGCAGGTGGCGGAAGCGGCCGAGTGCGGCGCGGACGTCATCATGCTGGACAACATGGACAACGAGACGATGCGCAAGGCGGTCGAGCTCATCGGCGGCCGCGCGAAGACCGAGTGTTCCGGCAACGTCACCGCAGAGCGTCTGCTGGAAATCGCCGACATCGGCGTGGACTTTGTCTCCTCCGGCGCGCTCACCTATGCGTCGCCGGCGATGGACATTTCGCTCAAAAATCTGACGGCGATTTGAACCAAATCACGGCACGGCAGAGCGCCTGCTTCGCGAGAAGCGGGCGCTCTTTTTGCGCTCAGTTCGACCGTCCGGCGCGCAGCTCGCGCCAGGCGAGCGCCAGCAGCAGCACGCCGAACAGCCGCCGCAGCCAGTCGGACGGAACCGCACCGGCGGCGTGCGAGGCGAGCGGGGCAGTGAGACAGCCCGCGAGCGCGCACCACAGCGCCGCCCGCCGGTCGATCAGGCGGTTGCGCAGGTGGGACACCAGCGCGGCGGGCGCGCAGCAGAGGAAATACAGCAGGTTGATGCCGGCGGCGGTATACTGCGCAAAGCCCTCGACCATCGTCAGCCAGAGGATGAGCAGCGAGCCGCCGCCGATGCCGAAGCCGGACAGCACGCCGGTCGCGGCTCCGGCGAGAAAGCCGCTCACAACAACAGCAGCGCGCGCACGCCGCCCCAGAGCAGCAGCAGTGCGAACGCCTTGCGCAGCAGCGGGACGGACGCCCGGCGAAACAGCAGGCCGGACAGCGCCCCGCCCGCCGCGCCGCCGAACAGATAGGGCGCGGCGGCGGACAGCGAAAGGCCGCCGCTGCGGAAATAGACCGCCGCGCTGACGGCGGAGAGCGGGAAAATGACGGCGACAGAGGTGGCAAAGGCGGTCTTCTGCGGCATGCCGAGCCAGCCGGTGAACAGCGGCACGAGAAACAGCCCGCCGCCCGAGCCGAAAAAGCCGTTGGCCGCGCCCGCGCAGGCGCCGGTGATGAGATATTTGATGCGGTCGCGCATGGGAAATTCCCTCCGTTTCTGCAAAAAGGAAAAAAGCACGCCGAACCGCTTTCGGCGTGCCTTTATCGTGGACAGGATGGGGGGAATTTATACGGATCCGCTGTCACGAGAGCCCTTCTTCGATCAAAATCTCATTGGTCGTGTAATAGACGTCCTTCTGCGGCGCGCGGTCGTAAATCAGATATTCAAACAGCAGGCGCATGGCAAGCCGCCCCTGCTCTCTCAGCTCCGTGCCGATGGTGCAGGCGATTTCTCCCGCCTGTACCAGCTCGAGAATTTCCGGATAGCGCTCGTAGGTGATGACGGTCAGCTTTCCCGCGAACGCGCTGTCGCGGACGGCGCGGCAGATGTCTGCGACCCGTCCGCAGGTGACAAACAGGCCGTCCAGCGTTTCACAGCGCGCCAAAAGCGCTTTGGTGCTGTTATACGCGCTCCCGGCATCCTCGTGGATGTCGGTTAGTTCCGCAATGTCAAGTTCCGGCGCGATTTTGGGCAGATACTCCACAAACGCATGCTCGCGCTGCTTGACCGCCTTCATGAAGTTGCTGGAAATCACGGCGATGCGCCCGCCCTGCGGCAGGAACAGCTGGAACATGCGCGCCGCCACCCGGCCGGACTGCTCGATGTTCTGACCCACAAAGCAGAGCCGCGCGTCCGGTTCCAGCTCCGAGTTCACGTTGACCACCGGAATCCCGGCCTTATGCAGCTCGCGCAGCGCCGCCGCCACCTCCGGAAATTCAATCGGCATCAGCACCACGCCAGACACGTTTTCACGGCACAGCCTGTGCAGGCAGCGCGCCTGCGCCGCGCCGTCTGTGATGTCGCATTCGTGGTATTCCACCTGCATGTTGAAGCTGTTGAAGTCCTGCTGAACCAGCTCGATTCCCTTTTTGATCCAGCGCACCGCATCGACCTTCGGCACGACGACCGCGACTTTCATGTTCTTTTTCTGGTAGTTCAGCGCCTTTCCAACCGGATTGGCTTCATAGCCGTACTCCTCCAGCAGCTTGCGAATCTGCTGGCGTCTGGCGTCGCTCACGCCCGGCCGGTTGTGAATCACCTTGTCGACCGTGGACTTGTGCACACCGGCAAGCTCGGCAATTTCTTTCAGTGTAATTCCCATTTTTTCAACCTTATTCCTGCGTTACTCTCCAAAATTTTCCATCATGCAGATCAATTTTCCCTAACTTTATTATACGGATTCCGCCCCGTATTGCAAGAGGCGGCGGCAAAAGAGAGCCGGGATGCCAAACAATACCGCAAATCCTCCCAGTTTTCTCCCGCCCCGGACTGTCCCGCGTTCCGGGAAGCCGCCCGATTTGCTGCGCGCCGCGCCGGCCGCAGCGGTTCTCCGCCCCGAACCATTCGTACACAGATTTTACCGAACCGCGGTAGACGCCCGGCCGCGCCTGCGGTAAAATACAGACAGAACGCTTGGACATCGGAGGGCAACATGAACGGAATCATTCTCTATCAGTCGAAATACGGCGCGACAAAGAAATACGCGGACTGGCTGTCCGAAGCGACCGGATTTCCCGCGCAGGACATCCGGCGCACCAAGGCGTCCGACCTGCGCGGGTACGACCTGTTCCTCGTCGGCGGCGGCATCTACGCCTCGGGCATCGCGGGGCTTTCGTTTCTCAAAAAGAACCCGGACATCTGGAAGGGCAAGCGCGTCCTCGTGTTCTGCGTGGGCGCATCTCCCTACGACGAAAACGCCTTTGCGCAAATCGTGCGCCGCAACCTGACAGGGGACCTGACCGGTCTTCCCTGCTTTTACTGCCGGGGCGCATATGATATGGCGCGCATGCATGTCGTCGACCGCACGCTCTGCGGCCTGCTCCGCAAGGCTGTGCAGAAAAAAGCGCCGGAGGAATGCGAGCCGTGGGAGCAGGCGCTCTTAGCGGCGGGAGACAGCCCCTGCGACTGGACGGACAAAGCCTATTTGCAGCCGCTGCTGGCGCAGCTCAGCCAGCCCGGCTGACACGCGGGCTTCCGCTCTGCCGCGCGGCCTCCTCCGCCTGCGCCGCCCGGATCATCCGCGCCAGCTCGGTGCCGGATTCCTGCATCCCCCGGCGCATCCACTCGATGACCCAGCCGTAGAGCATGTACGCCATCGCCGATTTCAGATAGGCGGCCGCGTTGGGAAGCTCCGGCGTGATGTCCGCGCTGCGCAGCATCGCGTCGAGCAGAACCCCGGACTGCCCCGCCCGGTACAGCAGCAGATAAAACGCCGCGTGCCGCTGGTAAAAATTCAACAGCTCTGTCAAAAAGTCTTCGGGCGCGGCGGATTCCCGCTGCGCCCATTCGCTTTCCCATTCGCGCATCAGCCGCTCCGCCTCCTGCCGGAGCACGTCCTCCTTGCTCTCAAAATTGCGGTAAAAGGACGCGCGCCCCACGCACGCCCGTTCGGTCAGCGCGCAGATGGATATCTCCGAAAACGCGCGCTCCTCCATCAGAGCGAGCAGCGCCTGCACGATCTGCCGCTTCACATAGCTGTTCTTTTCCTGATTGTTCATGCGCTGATACAAACCCTCCCCGATTGTCTCATTTTCGATGAGACAATTGACACATCATTGCTTCCATGATACCCTTGTCCCAACACGATGTCAAGCGCGCGGGAAAGGATGAGACGGCATGAAATGGATAAAAATTGTGGGGAAAATCATAGCGGCGCTGCTGCTGGTGCTGCTGGTCGCCGCGGTCGTCCTCTATTGGACTGTTCTGCGCTATCCGAATCTGAAGGAAAACCCGAAGGTGGGAAAATGGTATCGGGTGGCCGGCAGCGCGATGAAGGATTCCGAGGGCAATCGATACCACGCCCTGTTCAAAAAGGGCAGCGAAAACAACGTGATGATCTATTTCGCCGGGGGCGGCGTCAGCATCAACGAGGAGACCTCCCGCGACGACACCTACAACACCCGGATGGTCTGGCCCGACCTGCTGGCCAACGTGACCATGAACATGGGCGGTCTGGCGTCCGGGATGGAAGACAGCCCGTTTGAAAACTGGAGCATTCTGCTGTTCCCCTATGCGACGGGCGACTTTCACGCCGGGACGGGCGAATTTCGCTACACGGACACGGACGGCAGCGAAAAAACGCTGTACCACAACGGCTATGTGAACTATTCCGCCGCCATGGAGCAGGCGTTGGCGCGCGCCGGCATCGAACACGCCGAATCCGTCGTGGTGACGGGCTACAGCGCCGGCGGCTTCGCCTCCGCCTTGCTGGCCGGCGATGTGTTTGCCAACTATTTCCCCAACGCCGCGAGCAAAACCGTGCTGATCGACTCGGCGCTGCTGCTGCACGAGGACTGGCACGACATCGCCGCAAACGTGTGGCAGACGCCGCAGGCCATTTCCGGCAAGCTGACCGGGGACAATCTGACGCTGGACTGTCTGACCGCCCTCCGCGAAGCCTACGGCGCGGACATCCATCTCCTGTTCACCTGTTCCACCCGCGACGGCGACCTGGCAAAGGTGCAGAACTATTTCGACACCGGCGCGATGGAGGTGGACGAGCCGCAGGCGGATCGCTTTCAGCAGCTCCTGTGCGACACCGTCCCGCAGATGAAGGAGATCGGGGGCAGCCTGTTCCTCTGGGACGGCATCCCCTGGTATGACGACCCGAAAGATCTCACCGCGCACACGATCATCGCGACGCCGGCCGTATGGCTCCCGTTCGACGGGCCGGGGCAGTCTGTCGCCGGATGGCTCGCGGACGCTGTGAACGGAGTGGAACAGGATTACGGAATGGAGTTAGTGCGCGACTGAGCGGCGCGGCCG
>DXIG01000041.1 GCA_019112985.1 Candidatus Butyricicoccus stercorigallinarum
CGCCCAGCTCCTCCATCACGTGGGGAACAAGATCGAGCAGCAGGAACAGCCCCGAGACAATCGTCATGGGCAGTCCCGCCAGCCAATCGCTGCATCGTTTGATCATAAAGCACCCTCCGTTCGCGCACGGCGCTGCGCCCTTGACAGGCGCGCGCAGTTCCCGTACAATACATTTGATAACGAATACTTTGTTCTCTTTTATTGTAGGTGTGGCGGCGGTGAAAGACAAGGGACACAAGTGTTCCGATGTTTTGTACCGAACATTTTTGAAAAACTGTACGGAAGGGAAGCAGCATGGACAGACGGCAGAAAAAGACACGCGCGGCCATTTTTGAGGCGTTCAGCACGCTTCTGGCGCAGAAAAGCTACAGCAAGATCACAGTGCAGGAGATCATCGACACCGCCAACGTCGGGCGCACGACGTTTTACGCGCATTTTGAGGCCAAGGACGACCTGCTGAAGGCGTTGTGCGAGGAGCTGTTCGGCCACATCATCCAGAGCGCGCAGGACTGCACGCACACCCACGGGCTGTATTCCGACGGCAGCGCGCCCAAATCGATGTTCTGCCACCTGCTGCACCACTTGCAGGAGGACGAGCACCACATCCTCGCGCTGCTTTCCGGCGAGAGCAGCGAGTGGTTTCTGCGCTGCTTCAAGGACAGCCTGTGCGAGCTGATCCAGACGCAACTCGTCAACCAGCACCGGACGAACAACCTCGATATTCCGCAGGATTTCCTGGTCAACCACATCTCCGGCACGTTTGTGGAGATGGTGTTGTGGTGGATCAGAGGGAAGCGGAGACAGACGCCGGAGCAGCTGGACCGCTACTTCCGCGCCGTCATCGAGCCGATTCTGTGAGCGCGCGTTTTGCCGCTGTGCTCTCACCCCGCCTTGGCGGGGCTTTTTTTTGTTGCCCGGAGACAACTGAAAAATCGAAACCGTGTACAGCCGCTTCGATTTTTCCGGAAGGAATTGACAAGGCGGGAGATGTGTGCTATGCTGAGAAAAATTAGCAAGGGCTAATAAAGCCAATCCGTCCGACGATCGCGCGCGCCGGGGGAGGCGGGAGGAGATCGATGGAATTGACGAGCACACATCTGCGCTATTTGCTGACCATGTACGAGCTGGCAAAACAGGGGGAGGACATCCGTTTGACGGAGATTTCCAACCTTTTGCATGTGAAAAAGGCGTCTGCCGCGCGCATTGTCGCGCTGTTTCGCGACAAAGGGCTGGTGGAGCAGCAGCCGTACGGCAAGGTGCACCTGACGGCGTGCGGCAGGCAGACGGCGGGGCGGTATGCCCGGAGTGTGGACAACCTTGCGGCGTGCCTGCGCCGGGCGGGGCTGCCGCTCGGCGAGCAGGAGGCGCGGCAGGCGGCCTGTCTCCTGCTGACACACCTGCCGGAGCACTGCGTCCGGCAGATAGAAAAAGTTGTTGACAACTAACCATGAATGCGGTATACTTTGCCTGTAGAAAAAGGTTGCGTGGAGATGGCTCCACGCAATTGCTTTTTTCGGGAAAAGTTAGTGCAAACTAACAAAGACACCTGCGGACAGAAAGGAATGACACGTGAAAAAGAACACATTTGCAAAGCGCGCCTGCGCCGTCGTGGCGGCAGGCAGCCTCCTGCTCAGCAGCGGCGCCGCGCTGGCGGCGGATTCGGACATCACCGGACACTGGGCGGAGGACACTCTCCAGACGTTTATCGATCTGGGTTATCTGTCGGGCTATGAGGACGGCACCTACCGGCCGAACAACACCATCACCCGCGCGGAGATGGCGGCCATCTCCAACGAGGTCAACGCCTACACCGGCAGCGCGGACCTGTCGGGCTACACGGACGTCTCGCCGTCCGACTGGTTTTACGGCGACCTGAGCGCGGCGCTGGATGCCGGTTATCTAAAGGGCACGAGCGCGACCACAATGGCGCCGAACAAAAACCTGACGCGCGCGGAAGGCTTTACGATGGTCGTCAACATGCTCGGCCTGGAATGCGACGGCACGCGCGCCGATTTGCAGCAGTTTGCGGACGCGGACTCTGTTCCGGACTGGGCGGTGCCATATGTCGGCGCGCTGGTGCGCGCGGGGCTGGTCGCGGGCTATGAATCCGCCGACGGCGTCAAGACCATCCAGACGGCCAACCAGATGACGCGCGCGGAAACGGTCGTCATGCTCAATAAGTGCCTGCTCCAGCAGAGCGGCGACGTCTATGTGGCGATGAACATCCCGTATGACGCGTTCTACGAGGCGGAGGTCAACAACGACGTCGAGGTGGATGCGTTTACCTCCGCCACGCTGAACAAGACCAGAACCGGCTCGCTGGCGGGCGGCTCGTACCACGTCAACAGCGACGGCTCGGACATCACCGGCATCACCTTCCCGGTCAAGCTGGGTGAGGGCGTCACGCTGGACGATCTCGCGGCGTACAAGCGGGTCACCGACGCGGATTCGGTCGAAATCACCGTCACCAACCGCGGCCAGACGAGCACGACGACCTATTCCGGCGTCGACGCGCTGTTTGAAAATCCCAGCTACGCCTATTATGTGATGCGTGAAACGCCGGCCTTCTACAAGGAGCTCACGCGGAACGAGGACGGCAGCCTTTCGTTCGGCCCGGTGCAGGGCGAGGCGCAGACGGTCTCCGGCGTGACGGCGGAGCTGACCACCGAGACCAATTACGGCGACTACGAGATGGTGCTGAGCGGCTTTGACGAGATCGACACGAGCACCGATCAGGTGTACGGCGTCGTCGTCCACACGGAGGAGAACGACTACGGCCTGCGCCATCTGGAGAACATCTGGCGCGTGACCGATCTGGCGTGGTGCACCGGCTTTACGGACACCGTCCACAACTGCCCGACCTCTTCGGCGCACTATGCGTCCATGATGGGACAGACCATCCAGTCGGTGACCTATTACACGAGCAAGGGCATCTACGAGCTGCCGCTGGACGGCGTGTATGTGCCGGTCAAGTTTGAACACACCTTCTCCGTGGCCGACGCGGACGCGGCCAGCGGGAGCACGACCGTCACGTTGACCGGCCTGCCGGAGGACTACCAGGCGGCGTTCGCCGTGACCGATGCGGACGGCACGGCGCTCGAGGGCGCTGCGTGCGACGGCGCGGCGCTCACCTGGACGGGCACGCCGGAGGTCGGCATCTACACGCTGACCATGACGGACGAGAGCGGAACGTATGCGTCGTACACTGCCGGCTTCCAGCTGACGACGGAGGCGGTCGTGGCGGCCTATGATGCGGAGAACCTCCGTCTGGTCAAGGCGGACGGAGTTTCCGACGAGACGTTTGCCGCCTATCTGTCCGGCATCACGAGCGTCAGCGTAGACGGCACCAGCTACAATGCGAGCGGCCGCGGTTCGGTCACGATTGTCAACGAAGACGGCACGATCAACCTGGACGCCGCGTCCGGCGAAACCGCACTGTTCCAGCCGGGCAGCACCTATGCGCTGGAGGTCACATCCACCGGATATGTGAACAATCTGGCGTTTTCGCTGACCGTCCCGCGCGATGTGCAGACGCTCACCGGCACGGCCACCACCGAGCCGGACGAGTTTCTCGACTTCGAGGCGTATGACATCGCGATCGACGTCGTCGTGGAAAACAGCGTCATTCAGTCGATTGCCCTCAGCGACGGCTGCACGATTGACGAGGAAAACCTGACCTATTTTGAGCGCGCGATGAACGGCAGAGGTTCGCAGACCGGCATCGCCGCGCAGCTCGCCGGAAAGACGGTTTCCGAGCTTTCCGCGCTGGAGTACGACGTGGTTTCCACCGCGACCTGCTCGTCCAACGCGATTGTGCAGGCGGTGCGCAGCGCCGTCGGCGCAGAATAACGAAAGCAAACCCGCATGCCTCGGCCGGAGCGTTCCGGTCGGGGCACGCGGTCTGACAGGAGGATTTTGTGTGAAGCTGAAAAAACCGGATCTCCTGCTGCTGTCCGCGCTTGCGGCGGGCGGGCTGTTGCTCGGCTCCGCGCTGGCGCTGGGGCGCAGCGAGGGGGCTGTCGTCGTCGTGCGCGTGTCCGGCGAAACGGTGGCGGAATTTTCACAGAACCGGGATGCGGTGTACCGTATTGAGGGCGCCAACGGCGCAGAAAACACGCTCGTGATCGAGGACGGGCAGGTGTGGCTGGAGGACGCGAGCTGTCCGGACCGGCTGTGCGTGCGGCAGGGATGCATCCGGCACGCGGGCGAGAGCATTCTCTGCCTGCCCAACGAGGTGACCGTCCAGATCGAAGGAGAGGCGGACGGCAGCGCCGGGCTGGATGTTGTGGCGTCCTGAATACGCTGTGAAACGGAGGAAACGATGAAAAAGACAACTTGTCTGGCGGCATACGGCGTGCTGGCGGCGCTCGCCCTGGTGCTGGGCTATCTGGAGACGCTGGTGCCGGTATTTTTTGCCGTGCCCGGCATGAAGCTGGGGTTGACCAATCTGGTCGTGCTCGTCGCGCTGTACCGCATGGACGCGCGCGCGGCGGTGACCGTCAATGTGGTGCGCATCGCGCTGAACGCCATGCTGTTCGGCACGGCGGTCAGCCTGTGGTATGCGCTGGCGGGCGGCCTGCTGTCCGGTGCGGTCATGATCGCGCTCAAGCGAACCGGGCGCTTTCAGCCGCTGACGGTCAGCGTGGCGGGCGGCGTCGCGCACAACGCCGGCCAGATCGCGGTCGCCATGCTGGTCATGCAGACGGCGGCGGTCGCCTGGTATCTGCTGGCGCTTTGGGCGTCCGGCATCGCGGCGGGGGCGGTCATCGGCCTGCTGGGCAGCCGCCTGATCGAGCGCCTGCCGCGCACAGAAGGGAGCATGGCATGAAGCACAGATGGATTGCAGGGGCGCTGGCCGCCTGCCTGCTGCTCGCCGGCTGCGGGGAGGCGCAGGAGGCGAGCGCCGGGAGCGCACAGGCTGACGCGGCGCAGGCGGTGAGCAAAGAACTGTTTGCGATGGACACCTATATGACGGTCACGGCATATGGGGAGAACGGCGCGCAGGCGGTGGACGCCGCACAGGAAGAGATCGAGCGGCTGGACGCGCTGCTGTCCACCGGTTCATCGGACAGCGAGGTTTCCGCGCTCAATGCGGCGGGGACGGCGCAGCTGTCCGACGATTCCGCCGCGCTGGTGTCGCGCGCCCTCGCCATCAGCGAGAGCACGGGCGGTGCGTTTGACATCACGGTGTATCCGCTCATGCAGGCGTGGGGCTTTGCCGATGACGCATATCGCGTGCCGCCGGACAGCGAGCTTGCAGCGCTGCTGGCGCGCGTCGGCAGCGGACAGCTGGACTGGGACGAGGACAGCGGCACGCTGACGCTGGGCGAGGGACAGGCGATCGACTTCGGCGGCATCGCGAAGGGATACACCTCCGGGCGCATTATGGCGCTGTTTGATGAATACAGCGTAGAAAGCGGCATGGTCTCGCTCGGCGGGAACGTGCACGTGTATGGCGCAAAGCCGGACGGGAGCCGCTGGCGCGTCGGCATTCAGGATCCGGCGGACAGCGGGGAAATCGCCGGTGTGCTCGAGGTGACCGACTGCGCCGTCATCACATCGGGCGGCTATGAGCGCTGCTTTGAGCAGGACGGCACGACCTATCACCACATCCTCGACCCGTCCACCGGCAGGCCCGCGGACAGCGGGCTGGCGTCCGTCACCATTGTGAGCGCGGACGGCACACTGGCGGACGGGCTTTCCACGGCGCTGTTCGTCATGGGCGCGGCGCAGGCGGTGGAATACTGGCGGCAGCACGCGGACGAATTTGACGCGGTGCTGATTGCGGACGACGGCACAATTTTGGTGACGGCGGGCATCGCGGACGTCTTTTCCAGCGACCGGCCGTTTGAGACGGTTGCACAGACCTGAAACGGGAGGCAAAACATGCGTATTTTTTACAATGAGACCATCGACCGGCTGCTCAAGCGGCTGGTTCCGGGGCTGGCGGTCGCGGGACTGGCGGCGTGGGGCGTCGCATACGGCGGGCCGGAGCTGGAAAGCGTTCCGGGCATGATTCCGATGGCGGAGGCGGTTCAGCTGGACACGGGAGAGACCGCCGCCGCGACCGGCGCGCTCGCCGCCGTCAGCACGGCGGGGCAGGGCGGGACGTCCTCCGATCCGTTCACGGACGGCACCTATCAGGATGGCACGTACACCGGCACGGCGCAGGGCTTTGGCGGAAGCATCACGGTGCGCGTCACCATTTCGGGCGGAAAGATCACTGCCATCGACATTGTGTCCGCCGCGGCGGAGACGCCGTCGTATTTTGCGCGCGCGAAGGGCGTGATCGCGAACATCCTCTCCAGCCAGAGCCCCAACGTCGACACGGTGTCCGGCGCGACCTATTCCTCCAACGGCATCATCAACGCGGTCAAGCGCGCGCTGACCAAGGCGGCGGGCGGCTCGGCGGCGGAAGAGGAGCCGGGGACGACGGTCACACCGTCAGCGCCGGACGAGCCCGCGCAGCCGGATGCGTTTACCGACGGCACATACCGCGACGGCGTCTACACCGGCACGGCGGAGGGCTACGGCGGCGATATCACGGTGTCCGTGACGGTCGCGGACGGTAAAATCCACGCGGTCGACATCGTCTCCGCCGAAGACGAGACGCCGTCGTATCTGGAAAAGGCGAAGGCGGTGATCGCGCAGGTGCTCGACCGGCAGACGCCGAACGTCGACACGGTGTCCGGCGCGACCTACTCCTCCAACGGCATTCTGAACGCCATCCGGCGCGCGCTCTTGCAGGCCGCCGGGGAAGAAGAACAGCCGGAAACGCCGGAGGAGGAAGAACCTGCGGAGGAGCCGGAACAGCCCGCGCTGCCCGAGCCGGAGGAAGACGCACAGGTGGAGGAGCTGGTCTACACGGCGGAAGTCTCCTGCGTGCCGGATGAATTTGGCGACTTTGAGGCGTATACGATGACGGTCGCCGTGACGGTGCGACAGACGACGGCAACCGAGAGCAGGACGGTGACGGCGGCGGACGGCACGGAGCAGACCGTGGTGCAGACGACGGTGACGCGCGCCATTGCGGACATCGCGGTCACCGAGCCGGACGAGAGCTCGGAAAACTGGCGCTACATCAGCTGGGCGCTGGACGGCCGGGGCAGCGAAATCGGGATCAAGGCGCAGGCCGTCGAGAAACAGAGCTTTGACGGCTTGGACGCGGTCAGCCGGGCGACCTGCTCCTCGGACGCCATCGCGCAGGCGGGCAGCTCGCTCGCGCTGGCGCTCGGCACGACGGTGACGGAGGAAGTGCAGTGAGACAGCGGGAATTTTGGATGCGCGCGGCGAGCCTGGCCGTCGCGCTGGGCGCGCTGGGCGTCTATCAGAGTCAGGCGCTGCAATGGCAGCGGGAGGAACAGGCCAATCAGCTCGCCGTACAGCGGGCGCAGGCGCACAACGCCGCCGTGCAGCAGCAGGCCGAAGAGACGGGCGTGGACTATGCGGACGGGACATACACCGGCAGCGGACAGGGCTTCGGCGGCACGGTTTCCGTCGAGGTCACGATCTCCGGCGGCAGCATCACAGAGATCACCGTCACCGATGCGGCCGGGGAGGACGCCGCCTACCTGAATCGCGCCGCGCAGATGATCGACCGCATGCTTGCCGCGCAGAGCGCGGAGGTCGATACGATCAGCGGCGCGACGTTCAGCTCCAACGGCATCAAAACCGCTGTGCAGCAGGCGCTGAAGGGGGCGGGCAAATGATGGGAATAGTTGGAAATAAAAGCGAAACAAAACCTATGTCGCGCGGGCAGCGCATAACGCGCCGCCGCCTGCGCGCCGGTGTGCAGGCGGTCTTTTTTCTGCTGGCGCCGTCGGTGTACACGGCGGCGTTCGCCGGTGTGAAGGAGCTGGCGAGCGCCATCGGCGCGGGAGAGCCGCTCGCGCTCAGCTCGTTTACCGCTGCGCTGCTCGCCGTGTGCGCGTATACCGTCGTATTCGGGCGGTTTTTCTGCGGCTATGCGTGCGCGTTCGGCACGCTCGGCGACGCAGTTTACGCGCTGTCCCAGCAGCTTCAGCGCAGGCTGGGGCGCCGTCTGCCGCGCATACCGGACGCCGCCGCGCGGCGCATGCAGCGCATCAAATACTTTGTTCTGGCGGCGATTGTGGCGCTGTGTGCGGCGGGCGTCTACGCCGGGCTGTCCGGCTGGAGCCCGTGGGATGTCTTTTCCATGCTGACAGCGCTGCGCTGGGCGGGCGCGCCCTATGCGCTCGGCTTTGTCCTGTTGGGGCTGATTGTCGCGGGTATGGCGGTCAAAGAGCGGTTTTTCTGCCAGTTTTTGTGCCCGATGGGCGCGGTGTTCGCGCTGCTGCCCGTGCTCGGGCGGTATACGCGCAGGCGGGAGAACTGCCTGCCGCGGTGCGCGGCGTGCGCCGCAAGCTGCCCGGTCGGCGTGGAGACGGACGAGGACAATGCGCGCATGGGCGAATGCATCTGCTGCGGCGCATGCAGCGACATCTGCCCCCGGCGCAACATTTCGTATGGCGGCCGCCTGCGTGACGGCAACGCGCCGCTGCTGGTGCTGCTGCGCGCGGGGATTCTGCTCGCGCTGTGCGCCGCGCTGGCGCTGGTGCGCGTGCTCTGAGCGCTTTTTGATGAAACAATCCGGTCTGTGGGGGCAGGCCGGATTGTTTTTTGCCCGACACAATTGAAACCTTTTTGTTACGCTGCTGTTGTGTACACGCCGGTTTGAATGTGTTATAATCAGCGCAGAAGGAGGGAAACATGATGTTGCTGGTTTCTACGGTGCAGCCGGTGTATTTCTGGCTGGTCGTGCTGATCGTCTGCCTGATTGCAGAGGCGGCGACCACCCAGCTTGTCACGCTCTGGTTTGCCGCGGGCTCGATCGGCGCGCTGTTCGCCGCATATGCCGGCCTCGGCTGGGCGGGGCAGCTCGGCATTTTCCTCGTCCTGTCCTTCCTGCTGCTGTTTCTGCTGCGCCCGCTGTTCGGCGGCGTGCTGCGCCCGCGGCAGGACAAGACCAATGCGGATCGCATCCTCGGCCAGACGGCCGTTGTCATACAGGCGATTGACAACCGGCAGGGTACCGGTCAGATCCGCCTGATGGGGCAGGTCTGGACGGCCAGAAGTACACAGGAGGAAGAAATTGCAGCGGGCGAGACCGTCGTCGTGCGGGAGATTTCCGGCGTAAAGGCGATGGTGGAACGCGCACAGGAAGATGGAGGGAACGGATCGTGATATTTGTTTTGATTGCGTTGGCGCTGATTGTGCTCATCGTACTGGTGTCCAACATTAAGATTGTCCCGCAGGCCAAGGCGTATACGATTGAGCGCCTCGGCTCGTATCAGGGGACGTGGCAGACCGGACTGCATTTCAAGGTGCCGCTGATTGAAAAAATCGCGCGCAAGGTCACGCTGAAGGAGCAGGTTGTGGACTTTGAGCCGCAGCCTGTCATCACGAAGGACAACGTCACCATGCAGATCGATACGGTCGTCTATTTTCAGATCACCGACCCCAAGTTGTTTACCTATGGTGTGGAAAACCCGATGGCGGCGATTGAGAACCTGACGGCGACGACGCTGCGCAACATCATCGGCGACCTCGAGCTGGACGAGACGCTGACCTCGCGCGACGTCATCAACACCAAGATGCGCACCATTCTGGACGAGGCGACGGACGCATGGGGCATCAAGGTCAACCGCGTGGAGCTGAAAAACATCATTCCGCCCAAGGCGATTCAGGAAGCGATGGAAAAGCAGATGAAGGCGGAGCGCGAGCGCCGCGAGGCCATTCTCGTCGCGGAGGGACAGAAGCAGTCCGCCATTCTGGTCGCGCAGGGCGACCGCGAGTCCATGGTGCTGCGCGCAGACGCCAAGCGCGAGGCGCAGATCAAGGAAGCGCAGGGTCAGGCGGAGGCGTTGATGACCGTGCAGAAGGCGCTGGCCGACTCGCTCGAGCTGCTGAACAAGGCCGCGCCGAACGACCAGGTCATCCGCCTCAAGGCGCTGGAGGCGTTTGAAAAGGCCGCGGACGGAAAGGCGACGAAGATCATCATTCCGTCGGAGATTCAGGGTCTCGCGGGTCTGACCGCCTCGATGCAGGAGATCTGGCAGACGCAGACGCCGGACAAATAATAGAACATTCCACCGCTGTGCCATCGCATGCGGTGGAATTTTTTTGCGCATAGTTTGTGCGGCAGTGCATATGCTGGGAGCAGGGAATGGGGTGGTGCACATTGCGCGGAACAAAGAAATCCCGCATCGTCATGCTGGTCGCGGCGTGCGCGATGATCGGCACGGCGATTGTTTGCAGACAGCTCACCGGACAGACACCGCCGGCGCATGTCCCCGGCGCGACGCAGCTGCAGGAGCATGCGGCGCAGCAGCCGGAGAGCGGAGACGATTCGCAGCAGACCGAACAGATTCTCGGCGAAGAGGCGCTGCTGACGGCGCTGGAGGAGGCGCTGGACGGGAAACTGCGTCTGTCGGAGGCGTCTGCCGAAATCGGCGAGGACGCGGTCGTGGCGCTGTCGGGCGCAGTGCGCCGGGACGAGGTGGAGGCGTTGCTGCAAGAGCGCAGCGACGGCATTTCTTCCGCCTATCGCTCTGTCCTGCGCCTGCTGCCGGACAGCCTGCCGGTCTATCTGGAACTGGCGCTGTACGCCGAAGACGGGGCGCTTTGCGCGCTGCCCCGCAGTCTGCGCGTCGCTTCGCTGGAACTGCCGGACGATGCGGCCGGTGCGGAGTGGTTCGATCTGCTGAACCGGAGTCTCAACCGGCAGCTGGCCGGCGCGTTCAGCCGGATTGAATCGGTGACTTCCGCCGGCGGCAAGCTGACGCTGTCCGGCGTGCGCGCATAGAAAAACCCGGCTGGAAAAAACCAGCCGGGTCAGCCTGCCGAAGCGCAGGCGCGGAGACAGATGCACACGACGGAGGTGCGCGTATGGCTTACGCGGCCTCTGTTTTTTTGCCGGTGTTGAGGTTTAGACGCCAGTCCTTCTGTTCGCTGCACAGGCCGGAGGAGACCTCAACGGAATGATTCTTTGGCGTGTTCAAATTCGACGCCCAACTGTTCGTGGAGAATCCGAAAGGCCACCTTCATTTGCGGGCTGATCCATTTGTTGCGGTGGTAAACACAGACGGCCGGAAAGATATCGTCGTCCAGTTCTGTTTTGAGTTTCAGCAAGGAGCCGTTTTTCAATTCTTCCTCCACAGAGAAATGCGGTACATAGGCAATTCCGAAATTGTTTCTCACACTTCGTTTGACCGCCTCGATGCTCTGCAATTTCATCGACTGGCGCAAAACGATGTCCTTCTGCGCCAGATATTCGTTGATCTTTTTTTGATAATTGGCGTTTGGCTCATTGTAGATCATGCCGAAGGGTTTGCGCTGATGCGGCTTTTTTTGCCGCACAACAGCAAACAGGCCGCCAAAACGGCGGCCTGTCAGTAAGCAATATCAAAGGTTCGACAGCGCGTCTGTGGTCGTTCTGATTGCAAAACTCAGTAACGGCCGCAGCCTACGTAATGCTCGGTGTAGTAGGTGCTGTTCAGGCTGTCGGTGCAGACGCCTCTGCGGGAGTTGGCCGCATGGATGATCTGACCGTTGCCCATGTAGATGGCAACATGGCCGACGCCGCTGCCGCTGCTGGTGAAGAAGACCAGATCGCCCGGCTGCAGGCTGGACTTGGAGATCTTCGTGCAGCTGGAGTACTGCGCGGCGGAGTTGCGCGGAATGGACTTGCCGAAGTGCTTGTATACGTACTGGGTAAAGCCGGAGCAGTCGAAGGTGTTCGGGCCTGCCGCGCCGTATTCATACGCACAGCCGAGGAAGCTCTTGGCATACGAAACGATGCTGGAGCCGGTGCCGCTTTCGGTGGTCGGCGTGTCTTCCGATACCGAGCTGCCGCCGGACGGCTTGGAGGAAGAGAGATACTTGGAGCCGACGTAGCCGTAGCCGCTGCCGTACTTGATCTTATACCAGTAGCTGGAGGTGTCGACAACCGAAACCGCCTGGCCATAGGAAAGGATACCCTTGGCCGAATAGGACGTGCCCGGGCCGGAGCGGACGTTCAGGCTGGAGACGTTGCAGTACATCGTCTTGGACGTCGTCGTGGAACCGGAGTCGGACGATCCGCCGGACGGCGCGGAAGAAGAGGTGTAGCTGCTGCT
>DXIG01000042.1 GCA_019112985.1 Candidatus Butyricicoccus stercorigallinarum
CACGACCACGAGCACCATCACCACGAGCACGGCGAGGCGTGCACCTGCGGGCATGACCACGCGCATGATCATGAGCACCATCACCACGAGCACGGCGAGGCGTGCACCTGCGGGCATGACCACGCGCATGACCATGAGCACCATCACCACGAGCACGGCGAGGCGTGCACCTGCGGACATGACCACGCGCACGAGCACGACCACGGGGAGCCGGAAGCGCTGCCGCGCAAAAAAACCGGCGCGCGCGGCGGCGTGACCGTTACCTATTATATTGAAAATCTCGACTGCGCGAACTGCGGCGCCAAGATCGAGCGCCGCATTCAGGCGATGGACGGCGTATCCGACGCCGTGCTGACCTTCGCCACCAAGCAGCTGCGCGTGACCGCGCCCGACCACAGCGGACTGACCGAGCGCATGGTGCAGGTCGCCCGTGCGATTGAGCCGGACGTCCAGATTCTGGCGCCGCAGCAGGCGAAGCGGCAGGAGAAGCCGGCGGACGAGGAAAAGCGGCAGGCGCGCCGGGAGGTGACCGAGCTGGTCATCGGCGCGGTCTGTATGGCGCTGGGGCTGGCGCTCAAGTCGGTCTCGCTGCCCGCCACCTTCGCCATCTGCGCGGCCGGTTACATCATCCTCGGCCGGCAGATTGTCTGGACCGCCGTGCGCAATCTGTGCAGCGGCCACGTGTTTGACGAAAACTTCCTGATGACCATTGCGACGCTCGGCGCGTTCGTCATCGGAGAATATCCCGAAGCGGTCGGCGTCATGCTGTTTTTCCGCGTCGGCGAGCTGTTTGAGCACCGCGCGGTGGAAAAGAGCCGCTCGCAGATCATGGAAGCGGTCGATCTGCGCCCGGAGACCGTGCAGATCGCGCGCGGCGGCCGCGTGGAGACCATCCCGGCGGAGGAGGCCGAGGTGGGCGATATCCTGATTGTCCGCCCGGGCGACCGCGTCCCGCTGGACGGCGTCGTGGTCGAGGGCGAGAGCTTTCTCGACACCTCCGCCGTCACAGGCGAGCCGGTTCCGGTGCGCGCGGCCGCCGGAGACGCGCTGGTCAGCGGCTGGGTCAACACCTCCGGCCTGCTGCACATGCGCGTGCAAAAGCCGCTGTCCGAGTCGATGGTCACCCGCATTTTGGACGCAGTGGAAAACGCGGCGGCGAGCAAGCCGAAGATCGACCGGTTCATCACGCGCTTTTCGCGCATCTATACGCCGATTGTCGTCGCCGTCGCGGCGCTGACGGCGGTCGTTCCGTCCCTGTTTACAGGGGACTGGAACCACTGGGTTTACACGGCGCTGACCTTCCTGGTCATCAGCTGTCCGTGCGCGCTGGTGCTCAGCGTCCCGCTGGCGTTTTTCTCCGGCATCGGCACGGCGTCCCGCAGCGGCATTCTGTTCAAGGGCGGCGCGGCGCTCGAGGCGCTGGCGGATATCAAGGTCGCCGCGCTGGATAAGACCGGCACGATCACCAAGGGCACATTCACCGTCACGGCCATCGAGCCTGCGGCGGGACTGGACGAGGCGCAGCTGCTCGGGCTGGCGGCGTGCTGCGAGCAGGAGTCCACGCATCCGATTGCGGCGAGCATTTCCGCGGCTGCGGCGGCGCGCGGCCTTGCGGTGCAGACGCTGCATGAGGTGGAGGAGCTGGCGGGCTACGGCGTGCGCGCCGTAGCCGATGGCCGCACCGTGCTGTGCGGCAACCAGAAGCTGATGGAGCAGAACGGCGTCTCGCTGCCGGAGCTGCCCGCGGCGGGCGGTGCGACGGTCGTCTACCTTGCGTGCGACGGCGTCTTTGCCGGGCGGCTGCGCATCTCGGACACCGTCAAGGACGGCGCAAAGCAGGCGATCGGCCAGCTCAAGCGCCTCGGCGTGACGTCCGCGATGCTGACCGGCGACAGCGCGGAGAGCGCGCACGCCATTGCCGCACAGACGGGCATAGACGCGGTGTACGCGCATTTGCTGCCGGAGCATAAGCTGGAACACCTGCGCGGCATTCGCGGCCAATACGGGCCGATTCTGTTCGTCGGAGACGGCATCAACGACGCGCCTGTGCTGGCCGGCGCGGATGTCGGCGCGGCGATGGGCAGCGGCGCGGACGCGGCCATCGAGGCGGCGGACGTCGTGTTCCTGACGGGCGAGCTGTCCGCCGTGCCGCAGGCGATTGCGCTGTCCAGAAAGACCGCGCGCGTCTCCCGGCAGAACATCGTGTTCGCGCTCGCCGTCAAGCTGGCGGTCATGCTGCTCGGCCTGGCGGGTATCGCGTCCATGTGGCTGGCGGTCTTTGCGGATACCGGCGTCGCCATGCTGTGCGTCCTCAATTCGATCCGCCTGCTGTATCAGAAATAATCGCAGAAAAAACAGCCGGGCTGCCGGAAGGCAGCTCGGCTCAGACTGTCGAAAAAGCAATTTGCAATGCAGGGAATAAAAATTTCTTGCGTGTGCGAACTGTTCCCGGCAGCGTTTTGTCGCCCACAGGCGGCAATCAAAATCGTTTTTCCGGTGACATGCGCGTCGGAAAAACACCGCTCAGCCCGCAAACGTGCGCGCCGTGCGCGTGCGCTGCCGCGGGCTGCGTCTTCTCAAAAAACGCCTGCGTTTTTTGAAGCGTGTCGAGGGTTCCCGACACGCAGCAGCCGGGCAGCCGGGGATTCCCAGCGGCTCGGCTGTCGCGCGTTTGTGCGGCGTTTAGTTTTGCCGCCGGACGATGGTGTAATCGTCGCCGGGGCGGTAATAGGGGCAGTGGTCGAAGGTGTCCTGAATAAAGTGGCGCATTTCATCCTCGTCCAGCTCCTGCTCGCAGACGGAATATCCAAATTCCTCGTCGTAAGTAAAATACATGCAGTCGTCACACTTGGACATGAAGCAATTCGACTCCTTTGTTGTGGGATGGTCAGCCGTCGAACAGCGACAGAAATTCGACGTGCGGCACGGTGAATGTCCGCCCGTTCAGATAGGCGAGCGCGCCCGCGTCGGTGGTGAAATCAAAGCGCAGCCGGTAGGAACACAGCACCTGCGCCTTGCGGCGGTATTTGCGGTTCATTTCGTTGGTGCCGTACTTGCTGTCGCCGAGCAGCGGATGTCCCATGTGGGCGAACTGCGCGCGCAGCTGGTGGGTGCGCCCGGTGATCAGGTCGCATTCGACGAGCGACAGCTCGGCGGTGTCCTTCCGGACGCGGTACTGCGTGATCGCCGTGCGCGCGCCGGGAACCGGGCGGTCGTGCACGCTGACGCGGTGCTCGTCCTCGTGGCGCAGGATGTAGTTCTGAATGCGCCCCTCTTTCGGCCGCACGCGCCCGCAGGCGACGCACAGATAGGTCTTGTGCAGCTCGCGGTCGCGGATCTTCTGGTTCATGACGCGCAGCGCCTCGGCGGTCTTCGCGGCGATGACGATGCCGGAGGTGCCGCGGTCGATGCGGTTGCACAGCGCCGGCGCGAACGAGGCCGCGTCGTTGGGGTTCCAGCGCCCGTATTGGTAGAGGTAGGCCTGAATGCGCGCGATCAGCGTGTCCGTCGTGCCGCTGTCGTCCTCGTGCACCACCAGCCCGGCGGGCTTGTTGACCAGCAGGATGTGCTCGTCCTCATAGATGACAGAGATGTTGGGGCGGGCGGACAGATAGGCCGGCTGCTCTTTGACCTTCGGTTTGCCGAAAAACTCGTCGTTGATGTACAGCTGCAACAGATCGCCCTCCTGTAAGCGGTAGGCGAAATCGGTGCGCTTGCCGTTGACTTTGATGCGCTTGAGGCGGATGTATTTGTGCATCAGGCCGCCGGGCAGCAGGGGCACGGCCTTTTCCAGAAATTTGTTCAGCCGCTGCCCGCTGTCATCCCTGGTGATGGTGAACTGTTTCACGGTGTCGGCCTCCTTGGATGGTTGTTCTGGTTTCAGTTTAACCGCAGCGGGGACAAAAAGCAATCTTTTTTGCGCGAAGCGCTATACTTTGCGCCGCAGATATGATATAATACAGGAATCCAAAAAATGCGGGCGGGAATGCATTTTCCTGTTGACAAATCGCGTTTTTATGGGGTATACTAATAATTGACCGTCAGCGAGGATTGCTATGAAACTCGATTTGAAACGCATCGCGGTGACCGATGGGGAGACCATCCCGTTTTCCTACGACGCCGATCTCATAAAAGAGGAAATGAACGGAGAATACCCGTTCCGCACGCCGGTTCACGTCGAAGGCGAGGTGCAGAACCATCTGGGTGTTCTCAATCTGCATGCAACCGTCCGCGCGCTGTATCAGACGCAGTGCGCCCGCTGTCTGGCGCCCGTCGACGTCGCGCTGGAAGTGCCGTGCGATATGATCCTGTCCGCCGAGGTACAGGATGACGAGAGGGACGATATCTATCAGTTGGAAGGCGACAGCGTCGAGCTGGACGATATCGTCATTCCCGCGCTGCTGCTGGAGGTTCACATGACCTACCTGTGCAAACCCGATTGCAAGGGTCTGTGCCCCACCTGCGGCAGAAATCTGAACGAGGGACCCTGCGCATGCGGCGGACGGCAGATCGACAGTCGGCTGGCTGTCCTTCAATCGCTGCTGAACAAGGACGATTGAAGACTTAACTGTATCAAAAATGTATTTTCAGGATAGACAGAGGAGGTGTTACCGAAATGGCAGTACCGAAGAGAAAGACTTCTAAAGCGAGACGTGATACGAGACGCAACAATGTCTGGAAGCTTTCCGTACCGGGCCTGGTGAAGTGCCCGAAGTGCGGCGAAATGAAGCTTCCGCACAGAATGTGCAAGGCCTGCGGCTATTACAACGGCCGCGAGGTTGTAAAGGTTTCCGAGTGATTTCGGAGCACCTCAGCAGATGGATGAAAAATAGAGAAGGCGGCTGCGGCTTCCTTCTCTATTTTTTTGCCGTCAGCGGCCGTGCGGATTGACAGCCGCGGCTTGACGGACACGCCGAGAAATGCGATAATCTGTATAAGAATGCCCTTAAAAAACCGTGTCTTGAAAAACGAACCGATGTTCCGGGTAACGCGGGACATCCGCGCGGCGCTGTGCGCCCGCATGAACCCGCTGCAACGGATGCGCGCCGGGCAGGCATCCGCGGGCAGAAAGGAGTCTTCCATTATGGCAAAGCCAATTGTTGCGATTGTCGGACGGCCGAATGTCGGCAAGTCCCAACTGTTTAACCGTCTGGCGGGCAAGCGCCTGTCCATCGTCGAAGATACGCCGGGAATCACCCGCGACCGCCTGTACGCCGATTCGGAGTGGCGCGGGCGCGCGTTTCAGGTCGTCGATACGGGCGGTATCGAACCGAGCACAGACAACGAAATACTGAAATTTATGCGCATGCAGGCGGAAATCGCCATCAACGCGGCGGACGTCATCGTGCTGATGACCGACCTGCACAGCGGCATCACGGCGACCGATCAGGACGTCGCGACCATGCTGCGCCGCTCGCGCAAGCCGGTGGTGCTGGCGGTCAACAAGTGCGACCGCCCGGGCAAGGAGCCGCCGGAGTTTTACGAATTCTACAACCTGGGGCTGGGCGAGCCGTATGCCATCTCTGCGCTGCACGGCTACGGCACGGGCGATCTGCTGGACGCCTGCTATGCGCACTTCCCGGAGGAGGAAGAAGACGAGCACGACGGCCGGTACATCAAGGTCGCCGTGATCGGCAAGCCGAACGTCGGCAAATCCTCGCTCGTCAACCAGATTTTAGGCGAGCAGCGCGTGATCGTCAGCAACATCGCGGGCACGACGCGCGACAGCGTCGACTCGCGCTTTGAAAACGAAAAGGGCAAGTATCTGCTCATCGACACGGCGGGCATCCGCAAGCGCTCCCGCGTCGACGAAAAGGTGGAGAAATTCAGCGTCATGCGCTCGCTGATGGCGATTGAGCGGTCGGACGTCTGCGTCATCATGATCGACGCGCTGGAGGGCGTCACCGAGCAGGACACCAAGGTCGCGGGCGAGGCGCACGACGCCGGAAAGGCCTGTATCATCGTTGTCAACAAGTGGGATCTGGTCGAGAAGGACGGCAAGACGATGGACCAGTACACGCGCCGCGTGCGCGAGGGTCTGGCGTATATGCCGTATGCGCCGGTGCTGTACCTGTCCGCGATGACCGGCCAGCGCGTGCCAAAGCTGTTTGACGCGATCAACGCGGTGTACGAGCAGAACGGCAGGCGCATTCCGACCGGCCAGCTCAATTCGCTGCTGGCGGAGGCGACCGCGCGCGTGCAGCCGCCGACGGACAAGGGCCGCCGCCTGAAGATCTACTACATGACGCAGTCGGGCGTGCGCCCGCCCACGTTTGTCTGCTTCTGCAACGACGCGCGCCTGTTCCACTTCTCGTACCAGCGCTATCTGGAAAACCAGATCCGCGAGGTGTACGGGCTGGACGGCACGCCGATCCGCATGATTATCCGTGAACGCGGGGACAAGGAGAACGGCTGATGGAGTTTGTGGTCAATCTATTCATCCTCGCCGCGGCGGGCTATCTGCTGGGAAGTATCAATTCCGCCATTTTGGTGTCCAAGCTGACCGCGGGGTATGACATCCGCACCAAAGGCAGCGGCAACGCCGGACTGACCAACGCCTACCGCTGCATGGGCGCGGGGCGGACGCTGCTCGTGCTGGCCGGCGACGTGGCCAAGGCGGCCGTCGCGCTGTATGTGGGCGGCGTGTGCATGGATGCCATGGGCAAGCTGCTTGCGGGCGCGTTCGTCATTCTGGGGCATGTCTTCCCCATCTATTTCGGCTTCCGGGGCGGAAAGGGCGTGCTGGTCGGCGCGACCATGGTCGCCATGTTTGACTGGCGTATTTTCCTCGTGCTGCTGGCGGTCTTTCTCGTGCTGGTCGGCGTGACCAAGTGGGTTTCCCTCGGCTCGGTGACGGCGGCGGCGCTGTTCCCGGTGCTCACCGGACTGTTTTATCGGGATGTCCCGATGTTCGTGCTGACGGCCGTCATGGCGGCGGCGGTGATCTACATGCATCGCAGCAACATCGTCCGCATCATGCACGGGGAGGAAAACAAGTTCACCTTTCACGGCGGCCGCAAATAACGGCGCTGCGCGGGATACGGAAAATACGGAGGAGTTTCGACATGAATATTTTTGTAGTCGGCTGCGGCGGCTGGGGCATGGCGCTGTCCATGCTCCTGCACGAAAACGGACATGCGGTCACCGCCTGGTCGTTCCTGGAGGAAGAATGCCGCCTGCTGCGCGAGACGCGCGGCAATGAGCGTCTGCTGCCCGGCGTGAAGCTGCCGGACGGCATTGAGATCACCAACGACCTGATGGGCGCGGCGCAGGCGGACATCGTACTGATGGCCGTGCCGTCGTTCGCCGTGCACACGACGGCGCGGAAGCTGGCGAACATCATCCGGCCGGAGACGGTCATCGTCAACGTCGGCAAGGGTCTCGACCGCGAAAACGGCTACTGCCGCTTTTCCGAGACCATCATGGAGGCGACGGGCGGGAGAAACCCGGTCGTCGCGCTGACCGGTCCGACGCACGCGGAGGAGGTCGCGCGCGGCATTCTGACCGCGATTCTGGCGGCCTCCGGCTCGCGCGACGCGGCGACGCTCGTGCAGCAGGCGTTTATGAACGACCGCTTCCGCGTCTACATCTCGCCGGACATCATCGGCGCAGAGCTGGGTGGCTGCTTTAAGAACATCATCGCGCTGGCGGCCGGCATCAGCGACGGCGTCGGTCTGGGCGACAACTCCAAGGCCGCGCTCATGACGCGCGGATTGACCGAGATTGCGCGCCTCGGCGTCGAGCTGGGCGGGCGGAGCGAGACCTTCGCCGGTCTGTCCGGCATGGGCGACCTGATTGTCACCTGTACGTCGATGCATTCGCGCAACCGCCGCGCCGGTATCAAGATCGGACAGGGCATGGACGTCCAGCAGGCGATGCAGGAGGTCGGCGCCGTCGTTGAGGGCTATTACGCGACGGAGGCGGGCTATATGCTCGCGCAGAAGACGGGCATCGATATGCCGATCACCTGCGCCATGTACGACCTGCTGTACGGCGGCAAGCCGCTGAAGGAGTGCATCCATAAGCTGATGGCGCGCCCGCGCAAGAGCGAGATCGAAGAAATCTGGAGATAACAGCAGACAGCGGACACACCGGGAACCCGACCGGCGCGTCCGCTGTATTTTTTTTCGTTCCGGCATGAAAAAAGCTCCCTGCGAAACCGCAGAGAGCGGGTGGAGTCCCGTTGAGATCAAATTGGATTGCGGCCTTGCCGGAACGGAGGTCGCGTCCTGCCGGTGGCAGGCGAGCGCCAGCGAGAGCGAGTCCCCTGGCCAGCTGAACTCAAGTGCGGGGGATGAACTGGCAAGCACGAGCCGGTGCCGGCGTTCCGGCATGAAAAAAGCTCCCTGCGAAACCGCAGAGAGCGGGTGGAGTCCCGTTGAGATGAAATTGGATTGCGGCCA
>DXIG01000043.1 GCA_019112985.1 Candidatus Butyricicoccus stercorigallinarum
ATGGACACGTTTGTGGAGCTCTATAACGGCGGGACGGTCAGGCTGTCAGATTTTGTGAACCGGAAGCAGGACAAGGATCTGCTGCTCTCCGTGATTGTCCGGAAAGGAAAGCGGCAGTTCCGCTATGAGTCCATCCGGCAGACACAGACCGATTTCCCGGTTCTCGCCTGCGCCACGGTGACAGGCATTGTGCACGGGCAGGAGACCTGGTATTTCTCCATCGGCGCGCGGCCGATGAAGGCGGCGCTTCTGGAGAAGAAATGGGAGATACCGAGAGATGCGTCAGAGGAAATGATCAGAGAGTACGCACAGGAAGTGGCGGCTTCATTTACCTATGGAACGAATATGAGGGGAAGCGCGGAATACAGGCAGCACCTGGCGGAAGTTCTGGTTCGCAGGGAGATCAGCTCGATCTTAGCGGAGGAGAGATAAGATGGAAGTACAGTTTGTTTTAAATAAGAAGCAGGTGAAGGTGGACGTGGGACCGGATGCGGTCCTGCTGAATGTGTTGAGAGAGCTTGGCTGCAAGAGTGTGAAATGCGGCTGCGAGACGACCAACTGCGGTCTGTGCACGGTGTGGATCGACGGGAAATCCCGGCTTTCCTGCTCTGTCCTCGCGGTGAGCGTGGGAGGACATGAGATCACTACCCTGGAGGGAGTGGAGGAGGAAGCGGCGGAGTTCGGCAGGTTCCTGGCGGAGGAAGGCGCCGAGCAGTGCGGGTTCTGTTCCCCGGGATTTATCATGAATGTGCTCGCCATGGTGAGAGAACTGGAAGATCCGGGCATTGAGGAGATCAAGGAGTATCTGGCGGGCAATCTGTGCCGGTGCACCGGCTACATGGGACAGATGCGTGCCATCCGCAAGTATATGGAGGTGGAAGCGTGAAATACGTCAATACAGCGGTCAAAAAGCTGGATGCGGACGCGCTGGTACAGGGCAAGCCGGTGTACACCGACGACCTCGCGCCGAAGGAATGCCTGATCATCAAACTGCTCCGCTGTCCGCACGCGCACGCGAAAATCGTCGACATCGACACGACGGTCGCGGACAAGGTGCCGGGCGTCGAGCTGATCCTGACCTGCAAAAACGCGCCGCGTCACCGCTATACCTCCGCCGGCCAGACCTATCCCGAGTGGTCGCCGTATGACCGCCTGCTGTGCGACGACACCATGCGCTATGTCGGCGACGTCGCGGCCATCGTGGCGGCGGACACCGAAAAGCACGCGGAGCAGGCGTGCAAGCTGATCCGCGTGACCTATCAGGTGCTCGAGCCGGTGCTCGATTTTGAAACCGCGAAGGACAACCCCATCCGCGTGCACGACGACGACAGCTTTGCCAAGGCGCCGTTCCGCTATGAGCCGGAGCGCAACCTGATCACTTCCGGCCGCGAGGATTTTGGCGATTTCGACGCGGAATTCGCCAAATGCGCGCACACCGTCGACTGCACCTACTACACGCCCGCGCAGCAGCAGTGCATGATGGAGACGTTTCGCTCCTACGCCTATATGGAATATTCCGGCCGCCTGACGCTGGTCTCCTCCACGCAGGTGCCGTTCCACGCCCGCCGCCATGTCGCAACCATGCTCGGCATTCCGTACACCAAGGTGCGCGTCATCAAGCCGCGCATCGGCGGCGGCTTCGGCGCAAAACAGACCTCCGTCTCCGAGTTTTACCCGGCCGCGGTCACCTGGCTGACCGGCAAGCCGTCCAAGCTGCTGTTCACGCGGCAGGAGGCGTTCGCCTGCTCCAACAGCCGCCACCAGATGCGCGTGCGCGTGCGCGCGGGCTGCGACACCGAGGGCAACATCACCGCCATCTCGGTCGAATCGCTGTCCAACACGGGCGCATACGGCGAGCACGGCTCGACCGTCGTCGGTCTGGTCGGACACAAGACCATCCCGCTGTACAACAAGCTCAAGGGCGGGCGGTTCGTCTGGGACGTCGTCTACACCAACATGGAGCCGGCCGCCGCGTTCCGCGGCTACGGCGCGACGCAGGGAACGTTCGCGCTGGAATCCACCGTCAACCAGCTCGCGGAAAAGGTGGGCATCGACCCGGCCGAGCTGCGCCTGCGCAACATCGCGGAGGAGGGCGCGGAGGTGTTCATGACACCGGAAATCAAGCGCCTCAACTCCACCGGCCTGCGCGGCTGCATCACGCGCGGCATGGAGCTGATCGGCTGGAACGAAAAGCCGCACCGGCAGGTCATGCCGGACGGCAAGGTGCGCGGCATGGGCATGGCGATCTGTATGCAGGGCTCGGGCATCGCCAACGTGGACACCGCCTCGGTCGAGCTTCGGCTGGAGGATTTCGGCTTCTACACGCTGATGATCGGCGCCACCGACATGGGCACGGGCTGCGACACCATTCTGGCGCAGATGGTCGCGGACGCCATGCACTGTCCGCTGGAAAAAATCATGGTGCACGGCGTCGACACGGACGTCTCGCCGTATGACCCCGGCTCCTACGCCTCCGCCTCCACCTATGTCACCGGCATGGCGGTCGTCAAGGCCTGCGAGACCATGCACGGCCTGATTTTGGACGAGGCCGCGGCGCGCATGAACGCCCCGCGCGAGACGCTCACATTTGACGGCGCGGTGATCACCGCCGCGAACGGCGCCTCGCTCTCGCTCGACGATCTGGCCGCCGCGCTCGTCGCGGGCCCGCAGACGCATCAGCTCGTCGCGACCGCCTCCCACGGCTCCCCGATCTCCCCGCCGCCGTTCATGGCGGGCTTTGCCGAGACCGAGACCGACCCGGAAACCGGCAAGACCGGCGTCATCAAGATGGTCGGCGTCGTCGACTGCGGCACGCCGGTCAACCGCGCGCTCGCGCGCGTGCAGACAGAGGGCGGTCTGTCGCAGGGCATTGGCTTCGCGCTGTTCGAGGATGTGCACTACCAGGCGGACGGCAAAATGATCACGGACAACTTTATGAATTACAAGATCCCGACCCGCATGGACACCGGTGAAATCGTCGTGGATTTCTCGAAGAGCTACGAGCCGACCGGTCCCTACGGCGCGAAATCCATCGGCGAGGTCGTCATCAACACCCCCGCGCCCGCCATCACGCAGGCCGTCTATCTGGCGACCGGCGTGCGCGTGACCAGCCTGCCGGTCACGCCGGAGAAAATCCTGATGGGACACACGTAAACCAGACAGAAAAAAAACGGACAGCCAGAAAAACAATCCGGCTGTCCGTTTTAGCATCCCGCCAAATCCTTGATGACCTCTCCGGCCAGAATCAAGCCGGCGACCGAGGGCACAAAGGCGAGGCTGCCTGGCGCCCGCTTGTTGTTCTCCCCCGGCCGCCCCGGCACGGCGCTGTTCGCGATCTCGCGCCGGAGGGCAGACGGCTCCTCCCTGGAATAGACGGTCTTCAGGCGGCGGATGCCGCGCTTTTTCAGTTCGCGCCGCATGACGCGCGCGAGCGGATCGACCGAGGTCTGGTAGATGTCCGCCACCTCAAAGCGCGTCGGGTCGAGCTTGTTGCCCGCGCCCATCGAGCAGATGATCGGCACACCCGCCTGCTGCGCCCGGCAGACCAGCTCGAGCTTGGCGGAGACCGTGTCCACCGCGTCGATGATGTAATCGTATTGGCTCAGGTCGACGCGGTCGGCCGTCTCCGGCAGGTAAAACAGATTGTGCACGGTCACAACACAGTCCGGGTTGATGTCGAGAATGTGCGCGCGCATGACGTCGGTCTTCCGCCTGCCGAGCGTCGCCTGTGTGGCCACCAGCTGGCGGTTGATGTTGGAGCGCGAGACGACGTCGTCGTCAAACAGATCGAGCGCGCCGACGCCGCTGCGCGCCAGCGCATCGACCGCATGGCCGCCGACGCCGCCGATGCCGAACACGGCCACGCGCGCCCGCGCCAGCCGCTCCATTCCCTCCGCGCCGAGCACCGCCTCAGTGCGCACAAATTCCTCCCGCATGTCCTGTCCTCCCGGTTTTTCCCGTATTTTTCGTCTTCTCAGTATAGTACAGCCGCCGGCGCCCTGTCAATGCATCCGATGTTGCATTGGTGCGCGTTTGTTGTTATACTATCATGGTAGGAAATGGCTGCCCACAGCCGTTCATGTGTAAGGAGATCAAAACCATGTCCCATTTCAACGACCATCTGGACGACATCGTCCGGCAGCTTCAGACCGGCTACCAGTCCAGTGATTTATTTTTCACCCGCGACGGCCTGGAGCGCCCCAACCGCAACGCCATCATTCAGATTCTGAACGATTTCCGTCAGCTGCTGTTCCCCGGCTATTTCGGCAACGAAAAGCCGACGCGCACCTCCGCCCCCTATTTCGCCGGCCATATGCTGACCCGCATCTACGAGGAGCTGTATCCGCAGATCGCGCTGGCGCTCGCCTACCGCGAGGGCGGCTGCACCGAGCGCATCTCGCTGCGCGCCGAGGAGGCCGCGTCCGAGCTGCTCGGCGAGCTGCCGCGCATTCAGAAGCTGCTGCTCATCGATGTGGAGGCCGCGCTCAACGGCGACCCCGCCGCGGGCAGCCGCGAGCAGGTCATCTTTTCCTATCCGGGTCTGAACGCCATCTTCGTCCACCGCATCGCCCACGAGCTGTACCTGCGCGATATCCCGTATATCCCGCGCATCATGAGCGAATACGTCCACGGTCTGACCGGCATTGACATCAACTCCGGCGCGACCATCGGCGAATATTTCTTCATCGACCACGGTACCGGCGTCGTCATCGGCGAGACCACTGTCATCGGCAACAACGTCAAGATCTATCAGGGCGTCACGCTGGGCGCGCTGTCCACCCGCGCCGGACTCAAGCTGGCGGGCAAAAAACGCCACCCCACCATCGAGGACGACGTCACCATCTACTCCAACGTCTCGATTTTAGGCGGCCAGACCGTCATCGGTCAGGGCTGCACCATCGGAGGCAGTGCGTTTATCACCTCCTCCATTCCCCCGTTTTCGCGCGTCAGCGTCAAGAACCCCGAGCTGACCGTGGACGATTTCGGCGAAAAGGCCTATGAGGCGTCGGGCAACCAACCGTGAAAAAAGCGGCAGCCGCGCGCCCGCGCCGGCTGCCGTTCCTCTGTCCATGCAATTGCGTGCTCAGATGGAATAAAAATCCTCCATCGTCTCGCTGCGCGCGACGAGATCCGCCAGCGTGACGCGGTCCACGACGCCGTTGATCGCGTCGTTGAATTCCTTCCACAGCGTCAGCGTGACGCACCGGTCCGCCTTCGGGCAGGTCTCCACGCCCTCCTCCACGCAGGCGACCGGCGCGAGCGAGCCCTCCGTCAGGCGCAGAATGTCCCCCACGGTGTATTCCTCCGGCTCTCTGGCCAGACGGTACCCGCCGGACGAACCGCGCACGCTCTTGACAAATCCGGCCTTGGTCAAAATGCCGATGATCTGTTCGAGATACTTTTCGCTGATGTTCTGACGCTTTGCGATGGTTTTCAGCACGATATTTTCCCCGGTGTCGTGCAGCGCCAGATCGAGCATCAGGCGAAGCGCATACCGGCCTTTGGTCGAAATTCTCATCTCAAACCCCCTCCTTCCCCCATTATATAATAGGGATACTGGGAATACAAGTTTTTCCTTTTGTTCTGTACAACATACACAGAACATCCCGGGAAAACCGGACGTATTTGCACAAAACACCGCAACCTTTATTTTTTGCTTGCATCCAGTGGAAGGAGATGTTATGATATTAACCAACGTTTTACAAACAGGGAGGTTTCTGTCATGAAAAAGTCGGGCGCAATTCTCGCAGCCTGTCTGCTGAGCGTTGCCTTAACCGCCTGCGGCACAGCGCCTGCCGCGCCGGCGGGCTCTGCCGAACCGGCAGGCTCCGGTTCCGCTCCCGTCGAACCGGCTGCCCCCGCGGGCTCTGCCGAACCGTCCTCCGGCTCCGGATCTTCCGCCTGGGCGGACGATCCCAACACGCGCGTCTACCGCGACTGCTCGATCACCGTGCTCGATTACAGTCTCCACAAAGACCGCGACGGCGATCTCGCGCTGCGCGTGACCTACCGGTTCCAGAACAATTCCCAGTCGCGCGCGTCGTTCAGCACGACGGTCATCCCGAGCGCCTATCAGGGCGATTCGGAAGAACCCCTGGCCTACGCCACCCCCGCAGAGGCCGACCCGGAATATTCGGCCATGCTCACCCAGCTCGACCCGCAGGAGTCCATCCTCTGCGCCGGCTATTTCAAGCTGTGCTCTGCCGACAGCCCGGTGGAGCTGGAGGTCAAGGACCTGCTCGACAGCTCGGCGGAGGCGCTGCGCTGCACGCTGGACATCGCCGGTCTGACCGTGGAAGAGGCTGTCCCGGAGGTGGAAAACTGACACAATCCCATCAAAAAACGGAGTTCACACAGAACTCCGTTTTTCTTTTGCTCATTCCGCCGCGATGTAGATCAGTCGGTCGGGAAAGACATTGTCCTCGTCCGGCGCATCCGCGTCGTATACGGTCTCCGCGTCCCGGTCGGTGTACGCCGCATAACCGTCCGGCGCCTGCACCAGCGTGGGAATGCCCGCCGGGGCGACCACCGTTTCCGAAGACTGGTCGGGATAGCGCAGCGTGATCATGCGGCTCCAGTCCGCCTGCTTGACGTCCTCCTGCATGAAATCCGGCAGCGAGACAATGCGGTCGTTGTACGTCATGCAGCGAGAGCGCGTGCATTCTTTCACCGTGCCGTCGGTATCGGTAAACTGATAGGTGCGGAAGACGTCCAAAATGCGCAGCGTCTCCTTTTCCACATCGTATTCCTGCGTCGTGTAGGTATAGGTGCGCCCCGTGCTGTCCGTGAAGGACAGGGCGGAAATATCCGTGATGATGTGGTACGTATCGCCGCAGTCGGTGCACGAAACCATCGTCTCCCGGCTGTTGTACTCGCCGAAGCCGTACTGCCGGAACAGGCGCTCGGCATAGGTCATCTCCGCGTCGCCGCCCTCCGGGTCGTCCGCGAGCGCCATCAGGAAGGTCTCCTCCTCCTCGGTCACGGCGGCGTAATAGTCGGTATCCTGCCGCGAAAAATAGTAGCGGAACGACTGGTTTGTGCTGCGGAAGCGGGAGACCAGGCCGAGCTCCTCGTCCCAGTACAGCGTCAGCAGCGCGTTAAATTCCGTGTTCTCCGGCCCTTCGCGCTGGCATGTGCTCAGCGACGGCTGGATGTTCGCCTGCCGGTACGCCTCCAGCGTATTCGCGGCATAGATTTCCTCCAGTGTCGGCGTATCCGCCGAAAGCGTACCGCTTCCCGCGTTCTCGTCTGCCGGCGCGCCGCAGCCCGCGAGCAGGGCGGTCAGGCACGTCGCGGCGGCAAGGGCTGCCAGTTGTCTCAGTTTCATACGTTCGTCTCCATGATTGACTCAAAATTCCCGTGCAGCGGGCACGGGCTGCATGCCTATCGTACCATATTTCCCGTTTTGATGCAAGAAACGTGCCGGCGGCCGCCCGTTATCCGCCGAAAAAGCGCGCGATTTCGATCGCCGCGGTCTCTTCCGAATCCGAGCCGTGGATGAGGTTTTCCGTCGTCGTGTTGGCAAAATCGCCGCGGATGGTGCCCGGCAGTGCTTCGCCGAACTTGGTCGCGCCCATCAGCATGCGCATACCGGTCACCGCGTTCTCGCCCTCTATGATCATCGCCAGAACCGGGCCGGAGGTCATGTATTCGACCATCTGCGGGAAAAACGGCTTGTCCGCCACATGGGCGTAGTGCTCGGTCAGAATCGCCTCGTCCAGCTGCTTCAGCTCGCAGCGCACCATGCGGTATCCCTTCTTCTCGATGCGGGAAAGGATCTCCCCCGCCAGGCCGCGCTGCAGCGCGTCCGGTTTGAGCATCACATATGTCTGTTGCACCATTGTCTCTGTTCTCCTCTCCTAATCAGACCTTCCATGCGGTCGTTTATACAGTATTATACCGGTTTTGCGCAGAATACGCCAGCTGTTTTTGGTTTTTTTCGCGCGGCGAACAAACATTTGACAACCCGGCGCGCCGGTGGTATAGTAGGGAAGAATGTAAATCAGACAGTTCGTTTGCACCATCCTGTCTCTAAACAAAACCAGGGCTACTGTATCCGGATCACGATCCGCTTGCAGCAGGCCGTTGCGGCTGCTTTTTGTTTGCCCAAAAGGAGAAGCTATGTATTATCTGAAGGCGGAGGCCAGCTTTGACGCGGCGCATTTTCTCGCCCGTTACGACGGCAAATGCCGCAACATCCACGGACACCACTGGGTCGTCCACCTGCGCGTCTGCGGCGAGACGCTGCAGGACACCGCGCAGGAATCCGGCATGCTGGTGGATTTTTCCCAGCTCAAGGCGGATCTCAAGGCGATCGTCGAGCCGCTGGATCACACGCTGATCTACGAGGCGGGCACGCTGCGCGCGCAGACGCACGCCGCGCTGTGCGAGGACGGGTTTTCGCTGACGGAAATTCCGTTCCGCCCGACGGCGGAGCAGTTCGCCCGCTATTTCTTCGACCGCGCGGCGGCGCTGGGCTACCGCGTCGCGGAGGTGACGGTGTACGAAACGCCGAACAACTGCGCCTCCTACACCGGGGAGGCGGACTGACGCATGACACAGTTTTCTGTAGCGGAAACCTTCGTCAGCATCAACGGCGAGGGCGTGCGCGCCGGACAGCTGTCCGTCTTCGTCCGCTTTACCGGCTGCAACCTGCGCTGCTCGTACTGCGACACGCAGTGGGCGAACGACGCGCAGGCGCCGCACACCGACATGACGGCGGAGCAGATCTGTCAGGCCGTGCGCGAAACCGGCGTGCGCAACGTCACGCTGACCGGCGGCGAGCCGCTGCTGCGCGCGGGCATGGCCGGGCTGCTGCGGCAGCTGACGGAGGACCCGCAGCGGCGCGTGGAAATCGAGACCAACGGCAGCGTCGATCTCGCGCCGTTTACCGGCATCTCCCCCGCCATCACGTTTACCATGGACTACAAGCTGCCGGGCAGCGGCATGGAGGCGCACATGCGCACGGACAACTTCGCGCTGCTGACCGCGCGCGACACGGTCAAATTTGTCGCGGGCAGCCGCGCCGATCTCGACCGCGCGCTGGAGATCATCCGCGGCTACGACCTGACCTCCCGCTGCCATGTCTATCTCAGCCCGGTGTTCGGGCAGATTGAGCCGGTGGAGCTCGTGGCGTTTTTGCAGGAGCACGCGCTCAACGACGTCACGATGCAGCTCCAGATGCACAAAATCATCTGGGACCCCGACCAGCGCGGCGTATGAGCGCCGCAGAAAGGGAACAAAACAGTATGGCTATTGATACCAACGCAATCAGAGAACATATCCGCGGCATTCTCGTCGCGCTCGGCGACGACCCCGACCGCGAGGGGCTGAAGGACACGCCCGACCGCGTCGCCCGCATGTACAGCGAGGTGTTCGAGGGCATGAACTACACCAACGAACAGATCGCGCACATGTTCGACAAGACGTTTGAAGACGAGATGGATTTCGCCAGTGACTCCAAGGATCTCGTCATCGTGCGCGACATCCAGCTGTTCAGCTACTGTGAGCACCACATCGCGCTGATGTACGACATGACCGCGACCGTCGCCTATATGCCGAACGGCAAGGTCATCGGCCTGAGCAAAATCGCGCGCATCGCCGACATGGTCTCCAAGCGCCTGCAATTGCAGGAGCGCATCGGCTCGGACATCGCGCAGATCATGCAGATTGTCACCGGCTCGGAGGACGTCGCCGTGCTCATCGAGGGCAGCCACAGCTGCATGACGGCGCGCGGCATCCGGCAGGCGAACGCGCGCACCACAACCACCACGCTGCGCGGACGGTTTTGCACCGATTCCGACCTGCAAATGAGACTGTATCGCTAAGGAGGACACCCGGATGAAAGCTCTTGTTCTGGCCAGCGGCGGTGTGGACAGCACCACCTGCCTCGGTCTGGCCGTCGAAAAATACGGGCAGGAAAACGTCGTCGCGCTCGCCATCACCTACGGCCAGCTGCACACGAAGGAAGTGGACGCCGCCCGGCGCATCGCCGCGCACTATCAGGTCGAGTTTCTGACGCTCGATCTCGCAAAAATTTTCCAGTACGACACCAAATGCTCGCTGCTTCAGGGCTCGGAGAACGAGATTCCGGAGGAGTCCTATGCCGAGCAGCTCAAAAAGACCGACGGCAAGCCGGTTTCCACCTATGTGCCGTTCCGCAACGGCCTGTTCCTGTCCTCGGCGGCCAGCATCGCGCTGTCCAAGGACTGCTCGGTGATCTATTACGGCGCCCACAGCGACGACGCCGCCGGCAACGCCTATCCGGATTGCAGCAGCGCATTCAACAACGCCATGCGCGACGCGATCTACATCGGCAGCGGCGGGCAGCTGACCATCGAAGCGCCGTTTGTGCACGCCACGAAGGCGGATGTCGTGCGCGAGGGCCTGCGCCTCGGCGTGCCCTATGCCCTGACCTGGAGCTGCTACGAGGGCGGGAACCGGCCGTGCGGCAAGTGCGGCACCTGCCGCGACCGCGCGGCGGCATTTGCCGCCAACGGCGTCACCGACCCCGCGTTACAGGAGGACTGACCATGACCGGAAGAACCAGCGAAGAGACGCAGGGCATCTCCCTGCTCGGCAACCAGGGCACGAAATACCGCGACGATTACGCGCCGGAGGTGCTCGAAACCTTTGTCAACAAGCACCCGGAAAACGACTATTTTGTCAAATTCAACTGCCCGGAATTCACCAGCCTGTGCCCCATCACCGGACAGCCGGACTTTGCCACCATCACCATCTCCTATGTGCCGTCCGAGCGCATGGTGGAGAGCAAATCGCTCAAGCTGTACCTGTTCAGCTTCCGCAACCACGGCGATTTCCACGAGGACTGCGTGAACATCATCATGAAAGACCTGATCCGGCTGATGCAGCCCAAATACATCGAGGTCTGGGGCAAGTTCACGCCGCGCGGCGGCATTTCCATCGATCCCTACTGCAACTACGGCATGCCCGGCACGCGCTGGGAGCAGGTCGCCTGGAACCGCCTGGCAAACCACGACCTGTATCCGGAAAAGATCGACAACCGATAAACGAAAAAAGACATTTCCTTTGCCCGGGAAATGTCTTTTTCTGTGCGGCGCGTCAGCCGCGCATGCGCCTGGCGATCTGCTGTCCGGTCGGCGTTGTGGCGAGCCCCTCCTGGCTCGTCTCGCGCAGGCAGGCGGGCAGCAGGTGCCCGATGCGGCGCATCGCGTCGATCACCTCGTCCGGCGGAATCACGCTGCGCACGCCCGCGAGCGCCAGCTGCGCGCTCGTCACCGCATTGACCGCACCGGAGACGTTGCGCTTGATGCACGGCACCTCAACCAGCCCCGCGACCGGGTCACACGTCAGGCCGAGCATGTTTTTCAGCGCCAGCGCCGCCGCGTGGACGATGTCCTCCGGCGCGCCGCCCTCCAGATACGCCACCGCGCCGGCCGCCATGGCGCTCGCGGAGCCGATCTCCGCCTGACAGCCGCCCTCCGCGCCCGCGATGCTCGCGCTGGCGGCGATCACCTCTCCGATGCCCGCCGCGACAAACAGCGCCTCCACCATGCGCTCCTCCGGCACGCGCTTCTGCGCCTCACAGGCGAGCAGGACGGCGGGGATGACGCCGCAGGAGCCCGCCGTGGGCGCCGCGACAATGCGCCGCATACACGCGTTGGACTCCGCCATCTTCACCGCCTTTTCCATCACCTCCGACAGGTAATCGCCCACCAGATGGCCGCCCTGCGCGCGGAACCGCGCGAGCTTTTCGCCGTCTCCGCCCGCCATGCCGCTGGCCGAGCGCAGCTGCGCGTCGTAGGCCGCGTCCGCCTCCTTCATCGCGCGGTACATGCCGCGCATCGTCTCAAACGACTGCTGCGCGGATACGCTGCGCTCCGCGCAGTCGTCCTGCAAAATCACCCGCCAAAACGGGATGTTCTCCCGCTGTGCGCTGTCCAAAATGCCCTGCAATGTCTCAAACGCCACTGTCATTCACCGTCCTTCAGGCTGTAATATGTGACCTTCTGCACGCCCTCCAGGTGCTCCAGCCAGGCGATGGACGCCCGCGGCACCTCCTGGTCGCATTCGATGACCATGACGGCATATCCGCCGCGCGAGGCGCGGTACAGCTGCATGGTCGCGATGTTGACCGACTTGTGCGCCAGCATGCTCGTCACCTCCGCGACATGCCCGGGCTGGTCGAGGTTGTGGACGATGAGCGTCGGGTAATCCCCCGAAAAGTTCGTGGAGATGCCGTCGATGCCCGCAATGTTGATGCGCGAGCCGCCGATAGATTCGCCCACCACCTCCAGCCGCCTGCCGTCGACGCCGGTCAGGTTCAGCTGGACGGAGTTGGGGTGCGCGTCGCGCAGGTCGGCCTCGCCAAACGTCACCTCCATGCCGCACGCCTCGGCGATGCGCAGGCTGTCCGGAATGCGGCTGTCGTCCGTCTTCATGCCGAGCAGACCCGCCACGAGCGCGAGCGGCGTGCCGTGCCCCTTTCCGGTCGCCAGAAACGAGCCGTACAGCAGAATTTCCGCCTTTTGAATCGGCTCCGCCAACAGCTTGCGCGAGACATATCCGATCTTGACCGCACCCGCCGTGTGCGAGCTGGACGGACCGACCATCACCGGTCCAATGATGTCAAATACATTCATGGCTTCTCCTTCCGTGCGCTGTGTTTGGGAAACATCGGGCGACGCCGCACCCGCAGGCCGTCCACCGTTTTCTGAAAAAAGAAAAAGGATAGCGGACGTTTGCAGACGCCGTTATCCTCTCCTATTATATCCGCCCGCGCCCGGTTTTTCAACCGTTTTCCGCTCCGTTTACGGGAGCAGCCTCCGCAGGTCGGCCGCGCGCAGCAGCAGAACGCCGAACGCCGCCGCCCCGCCCGCGCAGCCCGCGGAAAACAGCGCGCGGTTGACCAGCCCCTTGGAGGAGCACAGGCCGAAGCTCAGTCCCCACGACAGCGGATAGAGCAGGCGCTCGTCGCGCCGGTTGAGCAGATCAAGCGCAAGATGGCTGACAAAGCCGGCGGCAAAGTACGGCGCCGCCAGCGGGAACATGAGATGCACGCACCCGGTCAGCAGCGCAAGCGCCGGGAGGGAGTGCATAAACGAGCGGTGCGGCTGCTCCTTGCCGAACGCGCAGAGCAGCAGAAACGCCGCCGCGCCCAGCACAATGCGCAGCGCGTTGCTGCTCTGCATCAGCCGCTCGTAAATGCCGAGGTGCAGCGCGCCCTCCGCCGCCGCGACCGCAAAGCAGGCCAGCCCCGCGAGGGCGATGATTTTGTCCGCGTCGCGGTGCGACTCCGACGTGCCGCTGTCGATGTCGCTGAGCACCGCGCCGACGGCGAGCGTCCCCGTGCCGATCACCAGCTCCGGCAGAGTCTGCGGGCGCAGAAGCGCCAGCCCGGCGGCCACGCCGACCGCCATATGTGTTTTTCCAAGCATGGTTTTTCCTTTTCTTTCTGTATGACTGTCAAATGTACCTGAGATGGGCGCGCCGCCCGCCGCGCGGCCGCATTTTTCTCCGTTCGTTGGATTTCCAACATACCTGCGCCCCATGGCGGTGTATCATAGGGTCAGACAAACCGAACCACAGGAGGTCACAACGATGATTCGCAGGATAATCAAAATCGATTCGGAAAAATGCAACGGCTGCGGCGCGTGCGCCAGCGCCTGCCACGAGGGCGCGATTGGCATGATCGACGGCAAGGCGTACCTGCTGCGCGAGGATTACTGCGACGGTCTGGGCGACTGTCTGCCCGCCTGCCCGACCGGCGCCATCTCCTTCGAGCAGCGCGAGGCGGCCGTCTACGACGAAGCGGCCGTGCAGGCGGCCAAGGCGCAGCGCGCGGGCGCATCCGGCTGTCCGGGCGCACAGGCGCGCGCGGTCGCGCCCGGCGGGGCGGCGAGCGCGCTGGCGCAGTGGCCGGTGCAGCTCAAGCTCACCCCGGTGCGCGCGCCGTATTTCCACGGCGCAGACCTGCTGATCGCCGCCGACTGCGCGGCCTATGCGCACGGCGATTTCCACAACACGTTCATGCGCGGCCGCATCACCCTCATCGGCTGCCCCAAACTGGACGGCATCGATTACGCCGGAAAGCTGGCGCAGATCATCGCGGAAAACGACATCGCGCGCATCACGGTCGTCCGCATGGAGGTACCCTGCTGCGGCGGCATGGAGCACGCGGTCAGGCGCGCCCTGCAAGCGTCCGGCAAGCAGCTGCCGCTTGCGGTCGTGACGCTCACAACAAACGGAACCGTCCTGCGCTGACGCCGGAAAATAGCCCCAAATCGACCGATTCGGTGCGGATTTGGGGCTGTTTTTGCGTCAATCGACAAACATGGTGGTGGACAGATAGCGCTCGCCGGTATCCGGCAGCAGCGCCACGATGGTCTTGCCCGCGTTCTCCGGGCGTCTGGCCAGCTCGGTTGCGGCATGCACGGCCGCGCCGGAGGTGATGCCCACCAAAATGCCCTCCGTCCTGGCGATGGCGCGTCCGGCGGCGAAGGCGTCCGCGTCTGTCACCGCGATCACCTCGTCGTAGACCTGCGTGTCCAGCGTATCCGGCACAAAGCCCGCGCCGATGCCCTGCAAGCCGTGCGCCCCCGCGCGCCCGCCGGACAGCACCGGAGAGCCCGCCGGCTCCACCGCCACGATTTTCACGTTCGGATCGCGTTCCTTGAGATACCGGCCCGTGCCGGTGATCGTGCCGCCCGTGCCCACACCGGCGACAAAGAAATCCACCTTGCCCTCGGTGTCCCGCCAGATCTCCGGCCCGGTCGTCGCGTAGTGCGCCTGCGGGTTGGACGGGTTGACAAACTGCCCGAGAATCACCGCACCCTCGATGGTGTGTTTCAGCTCCTCCGCCTTTTCGATGGCGCCCTTCATGCCGGCGGCGCCCGCGGTCAGCACGACCTCCGCGCCGTAGGCCGCCACCAGCCGGCGGCGCTCCACGCTCATCGTCTCCGGCATGGTCAGGATGACGCGATAGCCCTTCGCCGTGCCGACGGCTGCCAGACCGATGCCGGTGTTGCCGGAGGTCGGCTCGATGATCGTCGCGCCCGGGCGCAGCAGACCCGCCTGCTCCGCGTCCGCAATCATCGCGGCGGCGACACGGTCCTTCACGCTGCCCACCGGATTGAAATATTCCAGCTTGGCGACAAGGCGCGCGTTCAGGTTGTTCTTCTGTTCGTACTGTACCAGCTCGAGCAGCGGCGTGCCGCCGATCAGCTGTGTCATACTCGTTGCGATAGACATGGTTTTCAAACCTCTTTTCCAAAGTAAACCCAGGATGCCCCGACCATGGGGCGCGGATTCCCCGTCTGTTATGGTACTACGTGCGGGGCAAAAAATCAATGCGTCCGGCGGCGCAAATCGTCATCCCGCCACCTGCCGGAACGCCTGATCGAGATCCCAGACGATGTCCTCCCAGTGCTCCGTGCCGATGGACAGGCGGATGGTGTTGGGATAAATGCCCTGCTGCCGCAGCTCCTCCGGCGTGCACTGGCCGTGCGTCGTCGTCGCCGGGTGGATGACCAGCGATTTGGCGTCCGCGACGTTGGCAAGAATGGAGAAAATTTGCAGCGAATCGATGAAGCGCTTCGCCTCGCGCTCGCCGCCCCGGATGCGGAATGTAAAAATCGAGCCCGCGCCGTTGGGGAAGTACACGCGGTAGAGCGGCGCGTCGTGCGGGTTGAGCGACGGGTGGCAGATGGATTCCACCAGCGGCTGAGTCTGAAGGTATCGGAGCACCTGTTTGGTGTTTTCCACATGGCGCTCGACGCGCAGCGAGAGCGTCTCCAGACCCTGTAACAGCAGGAAGGCGTGGAACGGGGACAGCGTCGCGCCGGTATCGCGCAGCAGAACGGCGCGAATCTTGGTGGTAAACGCCGCGGGGCCGCAGGCCTCGGCGAAGCGGACACCGTGATAGCTCGGGTCCGGCTCCACCAGCGTGTCAAAGCGCCCGGACGCCTGCCAGTCAAACGCGCCGCGCTCGACGATGACGCCGCCGAGCGTCGTGCCGTGTCCGCCGATAAATTTCGTCGCGGAATGCACCACGATGTCTGCGCCGTAGTCAAACGGGCGCAGCAGATACGGCGTCGCAAACGTGGAATCGACGACGACCGGAACGCCGTGCGCGTGCGCAATGTCTGCGACCGCCTGCATGTCGACCAGATTGCCGTTCGGATTGCCCAGCGTCTCAAAGAACACCGCCTTCGTGTTGTCGTCGATCGCCGCCTCAAAGTTGCGCACATCCTCCGGGTCGACGAAGGTCGTCGTCACGCCATCCCGCGGCAGCGTGTGCGCCAGATAGTTGTACGTGCCGCCGTAAATCGTCCGGGCGGCGACGATGTTGTCGCCG
This sequence comes from Candidatus Butyricicoccus stercorigallinarum, assembly GCA_019112985.1. Lineage (GTDB taxonomy): Bacteria > Bacillota > Clostridia > Oscillospirales > Butyricicoccaceae > Butyricicoccus_A > Butyricicoccus_A stercorigallinarum. The sequence goes on from DXIG01000043.1 coordinate 16,337, forward strand.
TTCTGCGCGAGCGTCTTGAACGTATAGCTCAGCGCAGCCGCACCGGAGGCGACTGCCAGCGCGGCTGTTCCGCCCTCCAGCGCCGCCATTCGCCGCTCAAAGACCTCCTGCGTCGGATTGGTCAAGCGCCCGTAGATGTTTCCGGCGTCCTCCAGGCGAAACCGCGCCGCCGCGTGGTCACAGCTGTGGAATACATACGACGTCGTCTGGTAAATCGGCACCGCGCGCGCGTCCGTCGCCGGGTCGGCCAGCTCCTGCCCGACGTGAAGCTGCAAGGTCTCAAAGTGAAACGCTCTCTCGCTCATGCTGTCCTCCTCTTTTTCCGGCGCGCGATGCGTCGGGCGGCATCCGCCGCACACCGCGCATGACAAAGGAAATTTAATTCCTACTAAACTACTATGATTTGTGAACGGACTAAACATACCATGTTTGCGCCCGTCTGTCAAGCGATTTCCCTCCGCCGGCAGCGGGCGCAAAAAGGGGGCGCGCCGCCGCGCGCCCCTCTGTGATGCGGTTATGGATTGGCGAGTACGCCGATACCCAGCAGGCCCGGCCCGGTGTGCACCGCGAGCGACGCGGTGATCTGTCCCTCCGCCAGAATCGTTCCCTTTTTGATCGTCTCGATCAGCTTCGGCTTGACCTGCGCCATCGTTTCCGGCGCGCCGCCGTGCATCAGCGCGAGCCAGGACGGGCCGCTGCCCGCCTTCGCCGCCGCGTGCTCCAGCAACTTGCTGACACCCGCCTTCGCGCCGCGGATCTTTTCGACGGTGTAGTAGATACCCGCTTCGTCGCACGAGATGATCGGCTTGATTTTGAGCAGGCTGCCGACCACCGACGTCACCGCGCCGATGCGCCCGCCCTTGCGCAGGTACTCGAGCGTGTCCATGTAAAAGAACACCTTGGCGTCCGCGACCTTCTCCGGCAGCCGCCGACAGACTTCCTCGAACGAAACGCCGTTCTCCAGCTGAACCGCCGCCCACATCGCCAGCAGACCCGCGCCGATGGAGATGTTTCTGGTGTCCAGCACGAAGGAATGGAACTCCGGGTGCTCCTCCAGCACCAGCTTCGCCGTCTGGCATGTGCTGCTCAGGTTGCCCGAAATAAACACGCCGAGGATGTTTTCATAGCCCTCCGCCCTGAGCTGCTCCAGGACGGTATAAAAATCCTGCATGACCGGCGTCGACGTGTGCGGAATCTCCTGCGGAAAGCGCCGGTACACCTCGGCGGCCAGCTCCACGCTGTCCACATGGCTCTCCGCCTCATAGGAAACGCGCAGCGGCAGCACGCGAATCGGATACCGCTCCAAAAAGGACTGCGGGACATCGCAGCCGGAATCCACAAGAATGGCTGTTTTTTTCTCTATCATCGTCCATCCCTCACAGAAAATAGTTTTTATAACTATATTCAATAGCATTGCATAACGCAGTCTGTTTGTCAAGAGCGATTGCGCGCGCGTCCGTCTTTTCCGCTTGCCCTGCGCGCCGGTTTCGTGGTAAACTAATGCCATTCAAAGGAGTTGATTTCCCATGCATACTTTTGGTTCCCCCTTGTCCGCCGAAGAGCTGGAATTTTGCATTTCCGCGCTCCAGCTCGCCATCGAAGACGCCGAACGCGAATTGGCAGCCGGCGGCCACAGCAAAGACACGCGCATCCGCATGAACGAGTACATCCAAAAGCTCGATGAGATTCAGGATCAGTTTCTGCTGCAAAACAACGCCTTCAAGTCCGCCGACCTGCTGCTGGTCAGCGACCTTGTGGAAGACGAGCGCGACCGGCTCAACGAGATACTCGACGAGCCGCACTGCACCGGCGAAATGCGGGCGGAGGCACAGCGCCATCTGCGCACGGCGAACAGCCTGCTGCGCAAGTTCAAAAAGTACTTTCAATCGTTTGGCGTCTCTCTGTAAAAAAGCGCGTGGACTGCGCGCGCCGGTTTCGCACGAAAAAACAGGTGTACGATCGATCGCACACCTGTTTTTCTTATTTTTATATTTTTAACCGACCGAGCGCTCGTAGCGTCCCCATCGGCCGGAGCCGCCCAGCGCCGCGAGCAGTGCGAGCAGCGAGAACGCGACCCACACCCAGATCGCGGGCGCCCAGCCGAAGCTGTCCGCGACCGCGCCGATGCCGAAGCTTGACAGCGCCGAGCCGACATAGGCCGCGCAGTTGAGAATGCCGGTGACCGAAGAGGCGCGCCCGATGGCGCCGAAGTGAATCGGCATCAGGTTGACCAGCATGATGTTCGCACCGACCATGCAGGTGCTGGCCACCGTCAGCAGCAGCAGCGACGCCACTGCGCTGCTGTCGCACACAAAGCCGAGCAGCGACAGCGCCACAATCGTGACGGCGAAAAAGCCCGCCGAGCCCTTCAGCTCGTTGTGAATGTGGTTTTTGGCAATCGCCTTGGTGAGGAAGACGCCGGAGATGTTGACCAGCGGGAGGACGATGTCCAGCGCGACGGAGGCCGAGGTGCCCAAATGGAAGTTGTCCGTCATCAGCGACGGCAGCCAGGTCTGAATGCCGTCGCGCAGCATGCCGTGCGTCATCGAGGAAACCGCGGCGAGCAGCACGCCGGAAATCACCATCAGATGCAGCAGGCCGCCCTTCTGCCGGCTGCTGTGCTGGTGATGCAGCTCAATGATCTCCACCTCGCCGCGCGCCGCGATGACGCGCTCAAACCAGCTCATGCCCGCAAACCACAGCACAGCCGCAGCCGCCATAACGGCACTGGAGACGAGGAAGACGCTGCGCCAATCCAAAACGGAGAGCAGCACCGACGCGAGCAGATAGGTCAGCACCGTCGCCAGCGGATAGGTCGCCGCCGCGTTGCTGCACACGCGCCTGCGCTGGTCGGGCGGCATCTGCTCGGCAAAAATGCGCGCAACCGGGGACCAGATGAGCGACTGGAACACGCCGTTGAGCGCCCACAGCGCGACCATCACCGCATAACTCCCGGTCAGACCCATGCCCAGATTGAGCACGGCCGAGCCGAGCACGCCGGCAAACACCAGCTTCTTCGGGCTGACGTGGTCGCCGATCAGGCCGCTGAAAATCTGACAGACGCCATACGCGACAAACAGCGCCGTGCCGACAAAGCCCGCCTGCGCCTTGTCCATACTGCCGGATGCAATCAAATCGACCATGACCGCCGAATAGCTGAGCCGCCCGAACAGACCGACGATATATGTCGCGGCGCACAGCAAAAACAGCCTTTGCGACAGTGCGTGCGGGCACACGCGGCGCTCTCTGACCTGTGTCATACTACCTCTCCTCTTTTTTCGTGATCTTCTGAAACCTCACCCAGTATATTCCTTTATCCGCGAAGAATCAATACACATTGATGCCATGTTTGCGCGCCTTCCCCCGGCTTTTTCTCGGCAAAATGCCCACCCGCTTCCGAAGGGAAACGGGTGGGCAGAATTTTTCCGTTCTGTGGGGCTCAGTACACCAGATTGTCGGGATCCAGGCCGGACCAGCCGCAGTCGGTCAGCGCGCTGATGCGGTCCATGTCCTCCGGCTCCAGCTCGAAGTCGAAGAGGCGGCTGTTTTCCGCGATGCGCGACGGCGTGACCGACTTCGGCAGCGGGATGACGCCGCGCTGCACATGCCAGCGCAGAACGATCTGCGCGACGGTGCGCGCGTATTTTTCCGCCAGCTCCTGTACCTCCGGGACGGAGAAAATGCGCCCGGTGGCCATCGGGCTCCAGCCCTCCACCACCATGTCGTGCGCGCGGCAGTAGGCGATCATGTCGTCCTGCGGCATGCCCGGATGAATCTCGATCTGATCGACCATCGGCTTGATCTCGCAGTGCTCAAACAGGTTTTCCAGATGGCGCGGGCGGAAGTTGCTGACGCCGATCGCCTTGATGCGGCCGTCCTGATACAGCTTCTCGAAGGCGCGCCAGGTCTCGCGGTTCTTCTCCTCCCAGTTGTCGAAGTACTTGCGGTCGTGCGGCCAGTGAATCAGGTACAAATCGAGATAGTCGGTTTGCAGCTTGTCGAGCGAGCGCGCGAATGCATCCAGCGTGCTCTGATAGCCCTGATGCGGGTTCCACAGCTTGCTGGTGAGGAAGATGTTCTCACGCGGGATGCCCGACTGCGCGATCGCCTGTCCGACACCCGCTTCGTTGCCGTAGGCCGTCGCGGTGTCGATGTGGCGGTAGCCGACGCGAAGCGCCTCCGCGACCGAGGCCGCCGCCTCGTCGTTCGGCGTCTTCCAGGTGCCAAAGCCGATGCACGGGATGCTCGTCCCGTTGCTGAGCGGCATGCGTGTCTGTAAGTCCATAACCAGTTCCTCCTGTCGTTTTTTTGTTGTCAAACGGTTTTCTTCTCTGTTTCAACCTGTAAAACGGTTCGGCGAGCGCCGAACCGTCCGTGTTATGCGAGATAGGTGCCGATCTTCGGAATTTTCCGAATCACATAGGTCAGCGCGCCGGAGACGAGCAGCAGCCCGATGGCCGCGACCGGGATAAAGACGCCCGCCGGGAGAACGACGCCCGCGCGGTTGAGCGCGCAGCACAGCGCCGCCAGCAGCAGCGGATGAATCAGATAGATGCCAAAGCTGAGCTGGGACAGCGCCGCAATCGGGCGCAGCACCCTGCGCGACAGGCGCATGCCGGACAGCGTGTTTTTGACGACGAGGAACAGCGCCATCGCGATGAGCACCGCGTCGGGCGAGACAATCATCATCGCCGGGTCTGTGGTAAACGCCGTCGCGCTGAGCCAGAAACCGCGCAGCGTCAGCAGCAGGCAGAGGCCGCCGAGCAGATAAATGACGCGCAGCTGCTTGCGCGTGAGCATCGCGCTGCGCAAAAACCAGCCCATGACGAACACGGAGAGCAGGCCGAGGCCGAGCATCGCGTGGTCCATCAGGCGGGTCGTGCCCAGCTGAACCTGGAAAAACGGGTACAGACAGCCGAGCACATAGCCCAGAAGGACGGCAAACTGCAGCTCCTTCGGCTGCGCCGCGCGCGTGAAGACGCGCAGCGCCGGAGAAAAGGCGTACAGGACGATCATAACAAACAGAAAGTTCAGATACAGGCTCTGTCCGTTCAGCATGCCCTGCAATACGCCGCCGGTCGCCAGATTGACACCGACTGAGATCGGAAACCAGACCAGATAGGCGACCAGCAGGCGAAGGCCGTATTTGCGCGCCATGTCGCGCGGGCTGATGTACCAGCTGCCGTCGAGGAAAAACATGCCGCTGAGCATGACAAAGAGCGGAACCGCCCATGTGAACAATCCGCTCAGCGCCGTTCTGCCCGCCGCCATGGATACGCTGAGGAAAACCACGGCGATGCAGCTGAGCGCGCGCAGGACATCGGGGTAAACCATTCTTCGTTTCATTGTGTTCAGATCATCTCTTTTCCAGAAAAATCATCGCTTGGGTTTTTTTGTCATATCTACAGAAAAAACCCGCGAATACATCATACCACATTGGAAAAACTATGAAAACAGATACACGCCATTTTTTTGTGAAGGAAGTGTGAATTTTGACAAATTCTCAAAAATGCGGCATCATCGGCTGCGGCAGCGTCGGCGCGGCGGCCGCTTACACGCTCGCCACGCACGGACTGTTTTCCGAGCTGGTGCTCGTCGACACCAACCGGCAGCGCGCCCGCGGCGAGGCGATGGACATCAGCCACGGCGTCTCGTTTTCCCAGCCGTGCCGCGTCATCGACGGCGGCTACGACGACCTGCGGGATGCGGCCATGGTCATCATCGCGGCGGGTGTCGGGCAGCGCCCCGGCGAGAGCCGCCTCGATCTGCTGACGCGCAACGCCGCCGTCATGCGCGCCATCATCGCGGAGATCACGCGCGTCTGCCCGGACGCCGTGCTGCTCATCGTCTCCAATCCGGTCGATCTGCTGACCGCCATCGCGCTGCGCCTGTCCGGCTTTCCGCCCGCGCGCGTCATCGGCACGGGCACGGTTCTCGACACCGCCCGGCTGAAATTCCTGCTCGGGCAGGCGCTCGGCGTGGACGGCAGAAACGTGCACGCCTTCGTCATCGGCGAGCACGGCGACAGCGAGCTCGCCGTCTGGTCGGGCGCCAACATTTCCGGCGTCGATCTGGCGGATTACTGCGTCTGCCGCGGGCTGTCGGACGATTTTTCCGGGCTGTTTGAGTCGGTGCGGCGTGCGGCGTATGAGATCATCGAGGGCAAGGGCGCGACGTATTTCGGCATCGCCATGTCCGTGCTGCGCATCGCCACCTGCATCATGCGCGGCGAGCACAGCGTGCTGCCCGTCTCCTGCCATGCCGCGGGGCACTACGGGCTGGGCGACGTCTGCATCGGCCTGCCGTGCGTCATCGGGCGCGGCGGCGTGGAATCCGTGCTCGACATCCCGCTGAGCGGGGACGAGCAGCGGCAGCTGCACCGCTCCGCCGAAACGCTGCGGCAGGCCCTCGACCAGCTCGGCTTATAACCAAATCGAAGCTTTTTCCATCCACTGCCGCGCGCAGTGGATTTTCTTTGCCCGCGTTGACTTCTTTTGTCGAAATCGCTATACTGAACATATGGCAACCTGTACACGGGAGGGATATCCTCACATGAAATCAATCACAAAAATCGTCGTCACGGGCGGCCCGTGCGGCGGAAAATCCACCGCCATGACCTGGATTGAGAGCAACCTGACCAAGCGCGGCTACAAAGTCCTGTTTATCCCGGAAACCGCATCCGAGCTGATTTTGGGCGGCGTCGCGCCGTGGACGGTCAGCTCCAACTATGAATTTCAAAAAGCGCTCGTCTCGCTGCAAATCCAGAAGGAGCGCGTGTTTGAAATGGCCGCGCGCAACATGGACGACGAAAAAATCCTGATCGTCGCCGACCGCGGCATTCTGGACAACAAGGCCTATATGACCGACGAGGAGTTTCACTCGCTGTGCCGCGAGCTGGGCAGCAGCGAGGTCTCGTTCCGCGACACCTACGACGCCGTCTTTCACCTGGTCACGGCGGCGCAGGGCGCGAGCAAATTCTACACCCTCGCCAACAACCAGGCGCGCACCGAAACGCCCGAACAGGCGATTGAAATGGATCAGAAGCTGATCTCCTGCTGGACGGGACACCCGCACCTGCGCGTGATCGACAACTCCACCGACTTCAACACCAAGATGAAGCGGCTGGTCAACGAGATCACCCAGTTTCTCGGCGAGCCGGACCCCTATGAAATCGAGAGCAAATTCCTCATCCGCATGCCCGATCTCGACAAACTGGAGCGCATGCCGAACTGCAAAAAGGTGGAGATCATCCAGACCTATCTGCTCAGCAGCGAGCAGAACGTCGAGCAGCGCATCCGGCAGCGCGGGCGCGACGGCAGCTATATCTACATCAAGACCACCAAGACGACCGTCGCCAACGGCAAGCGCATCGAGACCGAGCAGCGCATCACCAAGGACGAATACCTCGATCTGCTCATGGACGCGGACACCTCGCTGCGGCAGATCCGCAAAAACCGCTACTGCCTGACGGAAAACAACCTGTATTTTGAAATCGACGTCTATCCGTTCTGGACGCGGCAGGCGCTGCTCGAGGTGCAGCTCAACACGCCGGAGCAGCGCGTGGTATTCCCCACCTATCTGACCGTTCTGCGCGAAGTCACGGACGACAGCGCATACAAAAATCACAGCCTCGCGCGCAGCATCCCGCCAGAGGAAGACGAAGCAGAAAATGCATAAAAAACGACCGGCGGCAGGCGCAAATCTCGCGCACAGCCGCCGGTCTTCTCTGTTCTTTTTTTCGGTCACTTCTCCTCGTCGTCGCGATGGGAGCGGCCGGTTTTTTTCCGTCTGGGAACCCAGTCGATTTTGACGCGCGCCGCCGCCGACGCGATCTGTCCGCCGGCGCGGCGGAGCCGCTCGCGCACGGGCACGGCGGGCCCGGCCGCGTGCTTCGGGCGCTCCTGCTCGCGGAACAGAACCGGCTCGCCCGCGGGCAGTCCCTGCGCACGGCGGCGCTTTTCCCGCCGGGACACGCTGGCCACCACGCCGAGCGAGAGATACATGGTCACAATCGACGATCCGCCGTAGCTGAAAAACGGGAGCGTCAGACCCATGACCGGCCCGATGCCGAGGCACATGAAGATGTTTTCAAACGTCTGGAACAGCAGCATGCTGCCCACGCCCACGCACAGCAGCGATGAGACCTGTCCCTGCGCGCAGTGCGCGACAAAAAACACGCGGAACATCAGCGCCATCAGCGCGGCGACGATCACCAGACAGCCGATCAGCCCCCACTCCTCGCCGGCCACGGCGAAGATGAAGTCGGTCTGCTTTTCCGGCAGCATATTGTTCTGCGTCTGGTTGCCCTGCAAAAAGCCTGTGCCGAACAGCTTGCCCGAGCCGATGGCGATGCGGCTCTGCTCCTGCTGCCAGAAGGTATCCGGCGCGATGCTCGGGTCGAACAGCACCAAAATGCGGTTTTTCTGCACATTGCTGAGCACCTGCCACAAAATCGGCACGGCAGCGCAGGCCAGAATCACGCCGCCCGCGAACCATTTCAGGCTGAGCCCCGCGGCGAACAGCATGAGCACGGCGATGAACACATAGGGCAGCGACATGCCGACGTCGCTCGACGGCAGGATGATCGCCACCATCATCGCCAGCAGGTGCGCGCCAAGCTGCAACAGGCTGCGCACGCGGTTGAGCCGGTAGCGCAGCAGATTGATGTGCTTGGCGAACGTGAAGATAAACAGCAGCTTGCCCAGCTCCGCCGGCTGAATGCCGATGCCGCCGAAGCGCAGCCAGCTCTTATTGCCGCCGTCCTCGTAGCCAAACAGGATGAGCGAAAGCTGAAACAGAATATTGACGAGGAAGACGATGCGCCACAGCGCCGCCAGCTTTTCCAGATTGACGCAGGACACGATGACGAAGCCGGCGACGCCAAGCACAATGGCCAGGCTCTGGATGACCATATAGCGCGTGCTGCCGCCGTCCAGACTGTGCGTCGCGGAGAAGATCAGAACCAGTCCGAACGCCGAGCAGCACAGCGCGAGCAGCAGCAGAAAATAGTCCATCGCCACAAAGCATCGGCTCAGTTTCTCTTTCAAAAATTGCATGAATGGGTGTTCCTTTCCGCAGGCGGCGGACCGCCTGCGCGGCTGCGGCTCTCCGCGCCGCCCGGCGGGAGAGAAGACGCCTCCGTTTCCGATTTAATACCCAATAATCATACCACCTTTGCCGCGGACGGTAAATAGTTTTTTGCCGCCATTTGCAGTTTCCTGCCCTCCGCCCGCGCCGGGCGGACAAAATTTTCCCGGCGGCGCGCGCTTTCCAAAACTCGGTCTTCATTTTTGCGGCATTCATGGTATAATAGAAACTATATTTATGCTCCGACAGCGGAGTCTGTTCGCATATCAACGCACATCTCAGTTTGAAAAGGAGTTTTTTCATGCTTACTGATATCGAAATTGCCCAGAGCTGCCGCATGCAGCCGATCCGCGATGTCGCGGCAAAGGCGGGTCTCGCGGAGGACGAGCTGGAGTATTATGGCAAGTACAAGGCCAAAATCTCCAACGACGCCTGGACGCGGCTGAAGGACAAGCCGAACGGCAAACTGATTCTGGTCACCGCGATCAACCCGACGCCCGCGGGCGAGGGCAAGACGACGACCACCGTCGGTCTGGGTCAGGCGCTCGACCAGATGGGCAAGCGCGCCATCATCGCGCTGCGCGAGCCGTCCCTCGGCCCGGTGTTCGGCATCAAGGGCGGCGCCGCCGGCGGCGGCTATGCGCAGGTCGTCCCGATGGAGGACATCAATCTGCACTTCACCGGCGACATGCACGCCATCGGCGCGGCCAACAACCTGCTGTGCGCGATGCTCGACAACCATTTGCAGCAGGGCAATGAGCTGCAAATCGACCCGCGCCGCATCGTCTTCACCCGCGTCGTCGACATGAACGACCGCGCGCTGCGCAACATCGTCGTCGGCATGGGCGGCCCGATGAGCGGCGTCCCGCGCGAGGATCACTACATGATCACCGTCGCCAGCGAGGTCATGGCCATTCTCTGCCTCGCGACCGACCTGTCCGACCTGAAAAAGCGCTGCGGCGACATTCTGGTCGCCTACCGTTACGACGGCTCCCCGGTGTTCGCGCGCGACCTCAAGGCGGACGGCGCGATGACCGTCCTGCTCAAGGACGCGCTCAAGCCGAATCTGGTGCAGACGCTCACCGGCTCGCCCTGCCTGATGCACGGCGGCCCGTTCGCCAACATCGCGCACGGCTGCAACTCCATCTCCGCCACGCGCATGGCGCTCAAGCTGGCGGATTACACCGTCACCGAGGCGGGCTTCGGCGCGGATCTCGGCGCGGAGAAGTTCTTCGACATCAAGTGCCGCAAGGCGGGGCTGCACCCCGACTGCGTCGTGCTCGTCGCCACCATCCGCGCGCTCAAATACAACGGCGGCGTGCCCAAGGCGGAGCTGGGCGAGGAAAATCTGGAAGCGCTCAAGGCCGGTTCGGTCAACCTGCAAAAGCACATCGAGAACATCGGCAAATACCACGTGCCCGTCGTCGTCGCGATCAACCGCTTCGCCTCGGACACCGACGCCGAAATCGAATACCTGCGCACGCTGTGCCACGACATGGGCGCGCGCTATGCGCTGTCCGAGGTGTTCGCCAAGGGCGCCGAGGGCGGACTGGAGCTGGCGCAGATGGTTCTTGAGGAAGCGGACAGCGGCAAGGCCGCCTTCGCCCCGCTGTATCCCGACGAGATGCCGCTGCGCGAGAAGATCGAGACCATCGCCCGCGAAATTTACGGCGCGGACGGCGTCTCCTATTCCCCGGCCGCCGAAAAGTCGCTGGAGGCGATCACGCAGCTGGGCTACGGCAACCTGCCCGTCTGCATCGCAAAAACGCAGTATTCCCTGTCGGACGACGCGGCGAAGCTCGGCCGCCCGACCGGCTTTACCGTTCAGGTGCGCGCGGTGCGCGTCAGCGCAGGCGCCGGTTTTGTGGTCTGCGAGACCGGCGCGATCATGACCATGCCCGGCCTGCCCAAAAAGCCCGCCGCCTTCGCCATCGACATCGACGCGGACGGCCACATCACCGGGCTGTTCTGATGATGATCCTGCAAACGCACAATGTCGCGGACACCGAGCGCGCGGGCGGCATGCTCGCGCAGAAGGTCTCCCCCGGCACGCTGGTCGCCTTTACCGGCGATCTCGGCGCGGGAAAGACGGCGTTCTGCCGCGGCTTTCTGCATGCGCTCGGCTATCCCGGCCGCGTCACCAGCCCGACGTTCGCCATTGTCAACGAATACGACACCGATCTGTGCCGCGTCTGTCACTTTGACATGTACCGCATTTTGGACGAAGACGCGCTGTACGACATCGGCTGGGACGACTACTTCGACGGCGAGACCATCCTGCTCGTCGAATGGAGCGAAAACATCACGGACGCGCTGCCCGAGCGGCATATCACCGTGGATATCCGCCGCGGCGCGGAAGAAAACGACCGCACGATTACGATAGACGGAGGAAACGCATCTTGAAAATTCTGACGTTGGAATCCTCCTCCCTGTCCGCCTCGGTCTGCGTGACGGAGGACACCAGACTGCTCGCGCAGTCGTTCCAGAACTGCGGTCTGACGCACAGCGCGACGCTGCTGCCGATGATCGACCACGTCATGACGACCTCCCAGCTGACGCTGGACGACATCGACGCCGTCGCCGCTGTCACCGGCCCCGGCTCGTTCACCGGCATCCGTATCGGCGTGGCCACGGCCAAGGGCATCGCAGACGCCAGAGACCTGCCCTGCATCGCCGTCTCCAGTCTGGCGGGCGCGGCGTGGAACGTCGCGCTGACCGACCGCGTCATCTGCCCGGTCATGGACGCGCGGCGCAGCCAGCTGTACAACGCGCTGTTCGCCTGCACAGGCGGCGCGCTCGAGCGCCTGACGCCCGACCGGCTGATCGTCAGAGCCGATCTCAAAAAAGAGCTGATTTCTTTGGGAAAATCTGTTCTTCTGGTTGGAGACGGCGCGCAAATGTGCTATAATGAGTTCATCGGCTGCGAGGCGCTGGATGTCGCTCTCGCGCCTCCCGGTTTGGTTTTTCCCTGCGCCCACGGCGCCGCCATGGAAGCGCACCGTCTCGCGCAGGAAGGGCATCTGCTCTCCGCTGCACAGCTGCTGCCGTGCTACCTGCGTCAGCCGCAGGCTGTGCGCGAGAGGCTCGCACGCGAGGCCGCTCAAACCCCCGAAACTACGACAAAGGAGTAACAAATCATGGCTCAGGTTCACGTAATGAATCATCCGCTGATTGTACACAAGCTGTCTCTCATGCGCGATAAGTCCACCGGCCCCAAGGAATTCCGCGAGGCAGTGGAGGAAATCTCCACCCTGCTGTGCTATGAGGCCACCCGCAATCTTCCGCTGAAGGAAGTCGAAATCGAAACCCCGATCGCCCGCACCAAGGCGAGCTTCATCTCCGGCAAAAAGCTGGCGATCGTCTGCATCCTGCGCGCCGGTCTCGGCATGGTGGACGGCGTGCTCGACCTGATCCCGAACGCCAAGATCGGCCACATCGGTCTGTACCGCGATCCGGACACGCTGCAGCCGGTCGAGTACTACTGCAAGCTGCCGACCGATATCGGCAGCCGCGATGTCATCATTGTCGACCCGATGCTCGCGACCGGCGGCTCCGCCATCGCGGCCATTCAGTTCCTCAAGAACTACGGCGTGCAGAACATCAAGCTGATCTCCATTCTCGCCGTTCCGGAATCGCTTCAGGCCATTCAGGAGGAGCACCCGGACGTCGAGGTGTACTGCGCGGCCATCGACGAAAAGCTCAACTCCAAGGGCTATATCGTCCCGGGCGTGGGCGACGCCGGCGACCGCCTGTTCGGCACCAAGTAAATCAAAAAAAATTCGGCCTGCTGCAAACCACACGATTTGCAGCAGGCCTTTTGCTGTCTGAATTCCGGCTCACAGCGTGATGCTGCCGGTCTCCTTTCCGTTGAGAGCGAAGGCGAGCAGCGTCTCCCGGTCAATCGCCGCGAAATAGCCGGCGCGCGCATACTCGTCCGCATAATGCGTCTCAATGCGCGCAAGCAAGTCCCGCAATTGCAGCATGGTCGCGACCTCGTGCTTGCAGGTATAGCTGCAAATACAGGAGCAGACGAGGTCGCGAATCTCCCCGGCGTCGTGCAGAAACTCCACCTCATAGGCATTTCTGCCCTCCACGATGGCGTAGCCCCGCGCGCCGTCCAGGCTGAGATAGCGCACCCGGTTTTCCATGTAGTAGTTGTGCCCGCGCTCCGCGATGGCGCGGTTCACCTGCATCCCCTGCAAATCGTCCAGCCGGAAGACCGTGCCGTCGCTGCCGGTGACGAAGGTCTCCTCCCCGGCCGCCGGTGCGCGGAACCAGGGGAGTACCCGGCTGCCCGGCAGCGCCGCGCGGTCAAACGTCAGAAAATGACTGCCCGCCAGAAAGAACTGCCCGTGGACGTCGGTATCCACCCGGGCGATAACGCGCCGGTAGTCGGACACCTTGATCTTAAAATTGTAGTTGACGTCCACGACACATCCGCGCATGCCCTCCAGCTTGCCCTCCACATAGACCATATCGCCGCGGTGCAGGTCGAAGCGGTCGTTATAGTAGGCGAGCGTCATGTTCCTGCCCGCAAAATACACCTGAACGACAGAGTTGCGCGGCGCAGGCTGCTGGCTTTCCGCCGCAAATCCAATCTTTTCTGCCATAACCAAGTCCCTCCTTGCCGATTGCCGGCCGTCCTCTGCGGCAATCGCGGCACACCATACATCTGTCCGTCACTCTTTGTTATAGTATAGCACAAATCTGCGTCTCGCGAAATACCATCCCGCCTGTGTCCCGCGGTTTTTACGGCTGCGCCGCGGCGTCCTCCAGTGCGAACAGGGCGTTTTCGTAGTCCCGGACATAGTAGCGCACCTGCTTTCTGCCCCGCTGGAGAATCATGTGCCCCTCGGCCTCCAATTTTTCCTTTTGCGCCAGTGCGCCGCCGGGATATTTGGGATTCAGCTCTCCGTTGGCCTTCAGCGTCCGCCAATACGGCGTCTTGTCCTCCGCGCGCTGTTCGCTTGCCCAGGCGGCGATCGAGACAAAAATGCCCGCTGTGATCGGATCGGTAAAATCCGCGCCCGCTTTTTTGGCAAAATACGCGCGAATTGCGCCGACGGTAATCACCTTCCCGCGCGGAATGCGCTTCATAACCGCGTCATACGCGAGGGGTGGGGCGAAATACATCCGCTCTCCCCCGTATTTTTTCACGCTGGCCGGGTCGGAAATGATCTGTATCTTCGGCATATCCTTGCTGTTGCGCAGCATGGCATTGAAATCCTTGGCCGCTTCCTTCGTCATGCCAACCACCTCCTGCCTTCAGCATACCGCATTTCTCCGCCGCGCGCAATGAGACGGTTGTCCCTTTTTTCGCTGTTTCGCGCCGCATCCGGACGCAAAAACCTCCCGCGCCTGCGCCGGCACGGGAGGTCTGTGGTAATCGGCGGTTGATACAAATCGGACGGTTCGCCGCGTTACAGGTACAGCTCGCACGCCTTTCGATCCGCGCACACCTTCTCCAGCATGGCGGTGATGGCGGCGAGCCGCTCGGCGTCCACCCGGCGCGCGCCATGGGGACAGCGGGCGACGCAGCGCATACACGAGATGCAGGCATCGCCGTCGACCTGCGCGGCGTCGTCCGGGCGGATGGCCTGCACCGGGCAGCCTTGCGCGCACAGCCCGCACTGCACGCAGGCCTCGGACGGCATCGGCACCATGCCGCCGCCGCGCGGTTTATACGGGCGGTTTCCGGGGATCTCCGGCCGCGAAATATCGCCCGCAGCCAGCTTTTCTTCAATGCTTGCGGCAAACTGCCGCAGGCAATCCCGGTCGTCCGCATCCGGCCGCCCGGCCGCAAACTGGCGGGCGATCGAGTGCTCCGCAATGGCGGCAATCGCCGCGACGACGCGGAACCCCGCCTGCTCAGCGGCATCCTGTAATTCCACCAATGTATCCTCATACGCCCGGTTGCCGTAGACGCAGACCAGCACGGCAGCCGCGCCGTTTCCCCTGACCGCAGACAGGCGTTCGACCGCCGCGCCCGGCACCCGGCCGCCATACGACGGCGCCGCGATCACGGCGACATCGTCCGGTTCGAGCGCGATGGCGGAAAAATCCACGCGGCTGTCGGTCAGATCGACCGGACAGACCGCTTCCTTCCAGGTGTCCGTCAGGATATCCACAACCTGTTTGGTTCTGCCCGTGGGGCTAAAATACAGTGCATACCGTTTCATATAGCAATCCCTCCATGCTTCGACGGCGCAGGCCCGCGCCGTCCGCTTGCAATTTTTCTCAAAAACGCATACAATCTTCGATAGAAGCAGTGTTTCGTCTGTCTTTCAGTATACTACAAAACAGGCGGAAAAGAAAGCGCCGGCCAGCGGCGCACCCGCCCGCAAACCGCGGTCAAACAGAGCAAAGGACGGTGACGATATGGCAAAGAGATATTATCTTGCTTACGGAAGTAACCTCAATCTGCCTCATATGCGCATGCGCTGTCCCCACGCCGCGCTGCTCGGCACAGCCGAGCTCAAGGGCTGGGCGCTGCTGTTTCGCGGCATCGGGACGGAGGTCTACCTCACCATCGAGCCGCGCGCGGGCGGCGTCGTTCCGGCGGCGGTCTGGGCTGTGACCGCTTCGGACGAGGCGGCGCTCGACCAGTACGAGGAATACCCGACGGTTTATTACAAGCGCGACATCCGGCTGCGCTGCCGCAGCCTGCGCACGGGAGCGCTGCGGACGGTGACCGCCTTCGCCTACCTCATGCACGAAGCGTGGCCGGTCGGCCTGCCCTCCGCTTCCTATCTGAGAACCTGTCTGGAAGGGTATGACGCATTCGCCTTCGACCGGACGATCCTGCTTGAGGCGTACGACAGCTGCCGGCGGCGCGCCGGGCGGTAGGGGCGAAGCATGGAAAACGGCGCTATTCTGTGATATACTGAATGCAGCCGAGTATGGATACACTGGTAATGAAAAGCAGACGATCACAAGGAGTGCACCTATGGATAAGAAGCATGGGGTAATTTATATTCTAACCAACCCGTCTTTCCCCGAATACGTCAAAATCGGCTATGCGGATGACATTGACCGAAGGCTGTCCGAGCTCAACCGAACCGAATGTACGCCGTTTGCGTTTCGCGTCTATGCGACATACGCGGTTCAGACACGGCTCACGGATTTGAAAATCCATCAAATGATCGATCGCATCAATCCCACGCTGCGCTCCATCGACAATGTAAACGGCAAGAAACGCATCCGGGAGTTTTACGCCATGAGCGCAGAGGACGCATACCTGATGTTCGAGGCGATGGCCGAAATCCATGGAACGACCAAATTGCTCAAAAAAGTCCGCCCGGACAAAAAGCAGGAAGAGGAAGAAGCGACGGCAAACGAGGTGAAAGAAATCACACGCGAAAAATTATCGCCCTTTTCCTTTGATCTGGTTCAAATTGCGCCCGGCGAAGAGGTTGAATTTTGGTACACCACCAAACTGAACTCCGGAATCGTGTGTAAGGTGGCGGACAGCAAGCACATCGAGTACGAGGGCGAGTTGTATTCTCTCTCCTCTTTCGCGACGAAAATGCTCCAGTCCAAACACGGTGTACAGGGTCCACGATATTTCAAATACAAAGGCGAATGGCTGAACGATATCCGCAACCGGCTCGGCGTATAAGCGAGGCGGCCAAGTACCGCTCTGGTCTTTCGGGCAAAAACAGGCACCGCAGCTTTGATCCGCAAGAAGATCAAAACTACGGTGCTTTTTATGGGATGCGGCCGATTTGCTTGTAATATTGCGTCTTATCCGTCGTCTGCGGGATAATTCACTCCGCTTCACTGGTTGAATGATCTGCATCAACCTTTGATAAATTAAGACGATAATACTTCATCCGTTTGATGATGTCTATCAAAAGCAGATCCGCTTTTTTGAATTCATTCAAACGCCTGCGCACAGTATTTTCACTGCATCCGCAGACTTGTGCCAACTCAATCACGGTAATTCCATTTTCTGAAAAAAGCGCTGCCTGAATCAAAAGATCGAGCATCTTTGTTGTTGTCTGATCGGTTGAGTAAGATAACACAAACTGTTTGCACAGGTGCTCCCATTCATGGTATCTGGCGCTCAGATGGTCAATAATCTCTTGCTGCGCATTCTGGATCATAAACAAAAACATATGCACAAATTCTGTCATATCCCCACGGCTGCGGGGATCATTACAATGTTCAAAGGCTTTATAATATGTTGTCAGATGTTGTTTTATTGTATAAGAAAGCTGATAAGACGTAATGGCTTCCAATTG
>DXIG01000044.1 GCA_019112985.1 Candidatus Butyricicoccus stercorigallinarum
TGTTATCTTATTCATAGCGGATAGGGTGGCACCTGCCTTTCGGTTTTGTATGACCAACTCAACCTTAGCACATGCCAGCCCTATTCGCTACTCTTTTTTCTATCTGTCACGCATCATTGTATCACCTACAAAGACCCGCGCCGCCGGAGCGGTACGGGCCTTCGCCTTGAACATGTATTAGGGATTGTATAGAAGGATGAAGTTGAAGTGTATGGCTGTTATTCCTCGTACTGGAGCGCGTCATAACCGACCGCACCGGTGCGGATCTTGACGACGTTCTGTACGTCATAGATGAAGATCTTGCCGTCGCCGATATGGCCGGTGTACAGCACCTTGCGGCAGACGTCGATGATCTGCTCCACCGGAACGCGGCTGACGACCATCTCGAGCTTGATCTTCGGATGCAGCGTCGCGTTGACCGGAACGCCGCGGTAGAACTCGGTCGCGCCCTTTTCGACGCCGCAGCCGAGCACGTTGGTCATGGTCAGACCAGCGATGCCGATCTCCTCCAGCGCGTTCTTGAGATCCTCAAAGCGCGACTGACGGCAGATGACAACGACCTTGGACAGCTTGTGTCCGTCCTTGCCGGTGGACGGAACCTCGGTCGCCGGAACAGCCTCGGTGACCGGAACGGGCGCAGCGCTCATCTTCTCCGGCTTGTACAGGCCGTTGACCGTCGGAACCTGCATGAAGTCGGCATACGAAGACGCCAGGCCGTGCTCCATGATGTCCAGACCGCGGATTTCTTCCTCCTCGCTGACGCGGAGGCCGATGGTGTGCTTGATAACCCAGAAGACGATGGTCATGGTGACGACAACCCAGGCCGCAACCGCGACAACGCCAAGGATCTGAACCAGCAGGAAGCTCGTGCCGCCGCCGTAGAACAGGCCGATGTCCTTGGCGAACAGGCCGGTCAGAAGGGTGCCCAGTGCGCCGTTGACGCAGTGTACGCCGACTGCGCCGACCGGGTCGTCAACCTTCAGAACCTTTTCGACAAATTCAACGCCGAAGACGATGCCAAAGCCGGAGCAGATGCCGATGATGGCGGCGCCGAACGGAGTGACGAGGTCACAGCCCGCGGTGATCGCGACCAGACCGGCCAGAGAGCCGTTGAGCGTCATGGAGACGTCCGGCTTCTTGTAACGAACCCAGGTGATGCACATAACGGTGACGGTCGCAACCGCAGCCGCCAGGTTGGTGGTGACGTAAACAGAGGATGCCGTTTCATAGGCGCCGTCGGTCATAGCGACGGTAGACGCGCCGTTGAAGCCGAACCAGCAGAACCACAGGATGAAGCAGCCCAGCGCGCCGAGCGTCAGGGAGTGACCCGGAATGGCCTTCGGCTTGCCGTCCTTGTCGTACTTGCCGATGCGCGGGCCGAGGAAGGCCGCGCCGATCAGCGCGGAAATGCCGCCGACCATGTGTACGGCCGTGGAGCCCGCGAAATCGTGGAAGCCCATCTGGGCGAGCCAGCCGCCGCCCCAGATCCAGTGACCGGAAATCGGGTAGACAAATGCGCTGATTACAGCAGAATAGATGCAGTAAGAGACGAACTTGGTTCTCTCTGCCATCGCGCCGGAGACGATGGTCGCGGCGGTGGCACAGAACACGGTCTGGAAGATCAGCGTGGTGTAGCCGCCGTCGCCGCCGTTGGTCATGAAGTCCAGACCGCCGATCAGCGCGCCGCTGCCGCCGAACATGATGCCGAAGCCGAACAGCCAGTAGATCGGCGTGCCGATGGAGAAGTCCATCAGGTTCTTCATGATGATGTTACCGGCGTTCTTCGCGCGGGTAAAGCCGGTCTCGACCATGGCAAAGCCGGCCTGCATGAAGAAAACGAGGGCGGCACCAAGCAGGGTCCATGAGGTGTCTATCGCGGCGGCATGATCCGCCAGAACACTGACAATAGAAGTGGTGTCCATGTAAGATTCCCCTTTTCAAATGTAGTTTATATTGCTCAAACCGGCGTATCTGTACTCCCTAATGCACAGATACGTCTGTATGAAACCATAAAAAAAAGGCGTATACACTTCCCCTGCGGGGAAAGTGTACACGCCATTGTGTCAAATCTGTGATTGCGTAACAAAAAGAGCGATACCGGAACAGATCAGATGCCGAACAGCAGCTTGTCGTAGGTCGGGAACGGCCAGTACTTCTCAGCGGTGTTGACCTCCATCTCGTCGGCGACCGTGCGCAGCGCTTCCATCGCCGGAATGACGGTGTTGCGCTCGTAGTTCGCGGACTCCTGCGCGCCCTCGACGTCAGCCGCACCTGCGATAACGCCTTCCAGCGCGGCGACCTTGTCGTAAGCGTCGGATACCAGCGCGGACAGCTTCTCGATCTGCTTGATTTCCAGATCGGCATTGATGCCCAGCGTCTTCTTGTTGCAGGCGATCTCGGACAGCTCCTTGATGTTGGAGAGCACGGCCGGCAGAATGTCCTTCTTGGACATGTCGACCATCGTGCGCGATTCAATCGCGATCGTCTTGGCATATTCCTCGAGCAGGATCTCCTGGCGGGACTTCAGCTCCGCTTCGCTCAGAACGCCGGTCTCCTCGAACAGGTCTACGAACTCATCGTAGGTCGCCAGTGCCTCCGGCGTGCTGCGCAGGTTGGGCAGGCCGCGCTTCTCGGCTTCTTCTACCCAGCTGTCGTCGTAGCCGTTGCCGTTGAAGATGACGCGCTGATGTGCCGTCAGCTCGCGCTTGATCAGCGCGTTGAGCGCCTTCTGGAAGTCCTCAGCGCCCTCCAGCTCGTCGGCGTAGTGCTTGAAGACGTCCGCAACCGCGGTGTTGAGCATCATGTTGATGCAGCCGATGGACTCGGAGGAGCCGGGCATACGGAACTCAAAGCGGTTGCCGGTAAAGGCGAACGGAGACGTTCTGTTGCGGTCGGTGTTGTCCTTCGGGAAGACCGGCAGCGTGGTGACGCCCAGCTCGATCTTGGCCTGGCCGCCGCTGGCGGAATTGCCGCCCTCGATGATGTCGCGAACCACGCGGCCCAGCTCGTCGCCGAGGAAGACGGAAACGATGGCCGGAGGCGCTTCGTTCGCGCCCAGACGGTGGTCGTTGCCCGCGGAGGCGACCGACAGGCGCATCAGCTTCGCATACTTGTCAACCGCAGTGATAACAGCGGTGAGCACCAGCATGAACTGCGCGTTTTCCTTGGGGTTCTTGCCCGGATTGAGCAGGTTCTCGCCCGAATCGGTGGACATCGACCAGTTGTTGTGCTTGCCGGAGCCGTTGACGCCGTCAAACGGCTTCTCGTGCAGCAGGCAAACCATGCCGTGCCGCAGCGCGACCTTCTTGGCGATGTCCATCAGCAGCTGGTTGTTGTCCGTCGCGATGTTGGTGGTGGAGAAGATCGGCGCGATCTCGTGCTGTGCCGGCGCGACCTCGTTGTGCTTGGTCTTAACCAGCAGGCCGTACTTCCACAGCTCGACGTCGAGGTCGGCCATGAACGCGGCGATGCGCGGCTTGATGGTGCCGAAGTAGTGATCCTCCATCTCCTGGCCCTTCGGGCTCATCGCACCGAACAGCGTGCGGCCGGTGAACAGCAGATCCTTGCGCTGGTCGTAATACTTCTTGTCGACCAGGAAGTACTCCTGCTCCGGGCCTACGGTGGTGGTGACGCGCTTGACGTCCTTGCCGAACAGGCTGAGCACGCGGCGCGCCTGCTTGTTGATCGCGTCCATGGAGCGCAGCAGCGGGGTCTTCTTGTCGAGCGCCTCGCCGGTGTAGGAGCAGAAGGCCGTCGGGATGTACAGAGTGCCGTCCTTGACGAACGCATAGGAGCTCGGATCCCACGCCGTGTAGCCGCGCGCCTCAAACGTGGCACGCAGGCCGCCGGACGGGAACGAAGAGGCGTCCGGCTCGCCCTGGATCAGTTCCTTGCCGCCGAACGACATGATGACCTTGCCGCCTGCGGTCGGGCTGATAAAGGAGTCGTGCTTTTCTGCGGTGATGCCGGTCATCGGCTGGAACCAGTGGGTGTAGTGGGTCGCGCCCTTTTCCACTGCCCAGTCCTTCATCGCGTTGGCGACGACGTTCGCGATGCTGACGTCGAGCGGCTCGCCGAGGTCGATGGTCTTCATCAGCTTTTTGAAAACTTCCTTCGGCAGCTTATCGCGCATGACGTTTTCATTAAATACGTTCTCGGCAAATATCTCCGGGATGTTACTCATTGTACAACGCACCTCCATGCAATGTATCTTTTGAATTAGAATTCTACCGCTTGGGAATTAGAAATTACCACTCGAGGGTTCCCTCCCGAGTAATAAAAATGGCGCCGCGGATTGAATCATCCACAGCGCCTTTGCTGTTTACGCTGTCTATTATAGCCCCGCGTCTGCCATCTGTCAACTCAAATTTTCAAAGTTTACTACATTTTTGGTCAAGTTTTACTATTTTGCCCCATTTGTGCTCCTTTTTAAGTACAAATTCTATGCAAGTTGTATGAAATCTACAAAATTGCTGTGTTTTCTTATGCGAAGCGCTTGACGTTTCCCAGCCTTTATTATAGAATAAATGCAATGAACAACGGCGTTCATTCCATAGCACCGTGGCCGGCCGGCCGCTATGTTATGGAATGAACGCCTTTTTGTTTTGCGGCACTGCCGGGGCACGCTCCCGGCTTTTCGCATCAACACCGGCGGCGCACGGCGCTGGACTCACCCACACAACACCGTATGCGCCGAAGGCATGTTTCAGTACCAGCATTCGTATTCTATTTGTAATGTGAAGAATATTAGGAGGAATCAACCATGCTAAAAGAAGGTCAATACCATATCCCTTCGGGATGTGCGATCTCGGGTATCTTCCACAAAGATGGCCGCCGGACGGACGGCACCGAAATCATCCGCTCGATCTCCACGATGCACGACCGCTCCAACGGTCTCGGCGGCGGCTTCGCAGCCTACGGCATCTATCCGGAGTACGCGGACTGCTACGCATTCCATCTGTTCTACGACGATCCGGTCGTCAAGGACAACTGCGAGAAGTTCCTCGAGGAGCACTTTGAAATCGCGTCTATGTCCCGCATTCCGACGCGCAAGCACCCGTCCATCACGGACGAGCCGCTGATCTGGCGCTACTTCGTCGTGCCGCGCCGCTACAAGCTGATTGAAACCCAGCTTTCGGAGGACGAATTCGTCGTCCGCTGCGTCACCAACATCAACCACAAGTTCAAGGGCGCCTACGTGTTCTCCAGCGGCAAAAACTGCGGCGTATTCAAGGCCATCGGCTTCCCGGAGGACGTCGGCCTGTACTACCGCCTGGAGGAATACGAGGCCTATTCCTGGACCGCGCACGGCCGCTATCCGACCAACACCCCCGGCTGGTGGGGCGGCGCGCACCCGTTCGCCATGCTGGACTTCACCATCGTCCACAACGGCGAAATCTCCTCTTACGATGCAAACCGCCGCTCGATCGAGATGCACGGCTACAAGTGCGACCTGCTGACCGATACCGAGGCGATTACCTATATCTTTGACTATCTGATCCGCCGGAAGGGCCTGACGCTGGAGGAGGCCGCGCACGTCGTCGCCGCCCCGTTCTGGTCCACCATCGAGAAGATGCCGCCGGAGCAGAAGGCGGAATACACCTATCTGCGCGATGCGTTCGCCGGCCTGCTCATCAACGGCCCGTTCTCCATCATGCTCGGCTTCACCGGCGGCGTGATGGCGCTCAACGACCGCCTGAAGCTGCGCTCCATGGTCGTCGGCGAAAAGGACGAGGACGTCTACATCGCCTCCGAGGAAGCGGCAATCCGCGTCATCCAGCCGAATCTGGATAAGATCTGGGCGCCGCGCGGCGGCGAGCCGGTGATTGTAACCTTAAACGAAGACGCGCAAGGAAAGGAATAATCCATCATGGCTATTGAATATTTATATCCCCAATTTGAAGTTCTGCGCAATCCGGACCGCTGCATCGCCTGCCGGGTATGCGAGCGCCAGTGCGCGAACGAGGTACATCATTTTGACGCCGACCTGCAAAAAATGGTCTCCGACGAGAGCAAGTGCGTCAACTGCCACCGCTGCGTCTCGCTGTGTCCGACCCGCGCGCTCAAGATCACCAAGACCAACCACCAGTTCCGCGAAAACGCCAACTGGACGGGCGAGGTCATCCAGGAGATCTACCGCCAGGCCAATTCCGGCGGCACGCTGCTGTCCTCCATGGGCAATCCGCGGGATTATCCGATCTATTGGGACAAGATGCTGATCAACGCCTCGCAGGTCACCAACCCGTCCATCGACCCGCTGCGCGAGCCGATGGAGATCCGCACCTTCCTCGGCAAGAAGCCGAGCACGATCGAGCGCGACGAAAACGGCAAAATCATCCCGAACCTGTCTCCCCGCCTCGAGCTGGACATCCCGGTCATGTTCTCCGCCATGTCCTACGGCTCCATCAGCTACAACGCCCACGAGTCGCTGGCGCGCGCCTCCAAGGCGATGGGCACCTACTACAACACCGGTGAGGGCGGCCTGCACGAGGACTTCTACAAGTGGGGCGAGAACACGATCGTTCAGGTGGCCTCCGGCCGCTTCGGCGTAGAAAAGGACTATCTGGACGCGGGCGCCGCCATCGAAATCAAGATCGGCCAGGGCGCGAAGCCGGGCATCGGCGGACATCTGCCGGGCGCAAAGGTCGCCTCGGACATCTCGCGCACGCGCATGATCCCGGAGGGCACGGACGCCATCTCCCCGGCGCCGCACCACGACATTTATTCCATTGAAGATCTGCGCCAGCTGGTGTATTCTTTAAAGGAAGCCACCGCGTATAAAAAGCCGGTCATCGTCAAGATCTCCGCCGTTCACAACGTCGCGGCCATCGCCTCCGGCATCGCGCGCTCCGGCGCGGACATCATCGCCATCGACGGCTACCGCGGCGGCACGGGCGCCGCGCCGACCCGCATCCGCGACAACGTCGGCATCCCGATCGCCCTCGCGCTCGCCTCGGTCGACCAGCGCCTGCGTGACGAGGGCATTCGCGACAACGTCTCCATCGTCGTCGGCGGCTCCATCCGCAACTCCGCGGACATCATCAAGGCGATTGCGCTCGGCGCGGACGCGGTCTATATCGCAACCGCGGCGCTGCTGTCGCTCGGCTGCCATCTGTGCCGCACCTGCCAGAACGGCAAGTGCAACTGGGGCATTGCAACGCAGCGCCCCGAACTGGTAAAGCGCCTGAACCCGGACATCGGCTCTGAACGCCTGATCAACCTGCTCACCGCCTGGGGGCATGAGATCCGCGAGATGATGGGCGGCATGGGCATCAACTCCATCGAGGCGCTGCGCGGCAACCGCCTGATGCTGCGCGGCATCGGCCTCAACGAAAAGGAACTGGAAATCCTCGGCATCAAGCACGCCGGCGAATAAGGGAGGCAGACTTACCAGATGAAACGAGTATATGTAAATGAGAAATGGTGTCTCGGATGCCATCTTTGTGAATACAACTGCGCGTTTGCCAACTCCGGCATCGACGACATGGCAAAGGCGCTCAAGGGCAAGACCATCGCCCCGCGCATCCGCGTAGAGGAAAGCGACAGCATCAACTTCGCCGTCTCCTGCCGCCACTGCGACAACCCGCTGTGCGTCAAGGGCTGCATCTCCGGCGCACTGTCCATTCAGGACGGCGTCATTTCCATCGATTCGGACAAGTGCGTCGGCTGCTATACCTGCGTGCTCTCCTGCCCCTACGGCTGCATCAGCATGTCCGAGACGGGCGCCGTGCAGAAGTGCGAGCTGTGCACCAAAAACGCGGACGGCACGCCGCAGTGCGTCGCCGGATGTCCGAACAACGCGATCGTATTTGAGGAGAGGTGAGCAAAGTGAAATACGTTATCATCGGCAATGCGACCGCCGCCATCGGCACGGTCGAAGGCATCCGCTCGGTAGACAAATACGGCGAAATCGTGCTGATTTCCAGCGAGCCGCATTTCACCTACGGCCGCCCGCTCATCTCCTACCTCCTGCTCGGCAAGACGACCGAGGAGAAGATGAACTACCGTCCGCTGGACTTTTATGAGACCAACCATGTGACCACCCTGCTCGGCCGCACGGTCACCTCCATCGACAAAAACGCCAAGGCCGTCGTGCTGGAAAACGGCGAAAAGGTCTCCTACGACAAGCTGGCCATCTGCACCGGCTCGCGCCCGTTCGTCCCGCCCATGGAGGGTCTGGACACGGTCGAGGCGCAGACCCCGTTCATGACGCTGGACGACGCGCACCGTCTGTCCGCCCTGCTGGGCGATCAGAAGGACAAGGACGTGCTGATTATCGGCGCGGGCCTGATCGGCCTCAAGTGCGCGGAGGGCATCCTGCACCTGTCCAAGTCGCTGACCATCGTCGACATGGCGCCGCGCATCCTGCCCAACGTGCTGGACGACTACGGCTCCTCCTTCCTGCAAACCTATCTGGAGGGTCTGGGCATGAAGTTCTATCTGTCCGACTCGGTCGCCAGATTCTCCACGCCAAACCACGCGGTGTTCCAGAGCGGCATGGAGCTGGACTTTGACGTGCTGGTTGTCGCCGTCGGCGTGCGCCCGAACACGGGGCTCGCCGAGGAGATCGGCTGTGAGGTCAACCGCGGCATTCTCGTGGACACGCACAGCGCGACCACAGTGCCGGACGTCTATGCCGCCGGCGACTGCACGGTGTCGCACGACATCGCGGCGGACACCGACCGCATTCTGGCCATCCTGCCCAACGCCTACCAGCAGGGCGAAGCCGCCGGCGTCAACATGGCGGGCGGCGACAAGGTGTTCGACCAGGCGTTCCCGATGAACGCCTCCGGCTTCCTCGGCCTGCACATGATCACCGCGGGCAGCTATGACGGCGAAGCCTACGTCACCACGACGGAGGACTCCTACAAAAAGCTGGTCGTCCGCGACAACAAGCTGGTCGGCTTTATTCTGATCGGCGACGTCGATCGCGGCGGCATCTACACCTCCCTGATCCGCGATCAGGTTCCGCTGGACACCATCGACTTTGACCTGATTCGTCAGCATCCGCAGTTGATGGCATTTGCCAAGTCGGAGCGCGCGAAAAAGCTCGCACAGCCGCACTAAGGGAAAGGACGAATCACTATGAAGAAACTCAATGTAGACCTCATGCATTTTGAAGATCTCAACAACTGGGTTCGCGCCTGCGAGGACTCGGAGATCTTTTTGGATAACCTGATCGGCCAGCGCTATGTCGGCGCGGCCTCCAGAGGCAAAAACATCATCATCACCGGCACGCCGGGCAACGCGCTGGGCGCTTACCTCGACGGCTCTACCATCCTCGTCAACGGCAACGCGCAGGACGCCACCGGCGACACGATGAACAGCGGTTCCATCATCATCGACGGCAACTGCGGCGACACCACCGGCTACGGCATGCGCGGCGGCAAGATCCTCATCAAGGGCGACGCCGGCTACCGCGCGGGCATTCACATGAAGCAGTACAAGGATCACATCCCGGTCATGGTCATCGGCGGCAAGGCCGGCTCGTTCCTCGGCGAATACCAGGCGGGCGGCGTCATCATCGTCCTCGGCAAGGGTTGCGGCGGCCAGCAGCCGACCGGCTTCTTCTGCGGCACCGGCATGCACGGCGGACGCATCTTCCTGCGCTGCGACGAGGAGCCGGACATCCCGGTTCAGATCAAGGCGGAGGTCGCGACGGACGAGGACAAGGCTTCCATTTTAGAGCACGTCAAGGACTACTGCGAAAACTTCGGCGGCGATCCGGAGGCGATTCTGCGCGAGAAGTTCTATGTCCTGACGCCCAATTCCAGCAGCCCGTACAAGCGCATGTATACCTTTAACTGATCGATTTCGCAAGACAAGACCCCATACGGCGGACAGCAGCATTCAACCTGAATCCCCTGCTGTCCGTTTTGCGGTTTTTTGTATAGAGGAGGATTTATGAACGATTACAGCTACCGTGAAGTGATGCAATTTATCTCGGAAAACGACGTCAAATTCATTCGACTGGCGTTTTGCGACATCTTCGGCATGCAGAAAAACATCTCCATCATGCCGCGCGAGCTGTCGCGCGCCTTTGAGGAGGGCATCTCCTTCGACGCCTCCGCCGTGCGCGGCTTTATGAACGTCGAGGCGTCCGATCTGCTGCTGTTCCCCGACCCGTCCACGCTGTCCGTCCTGCCCTGGCGCCCGTCGCAGGGGCGCGTCGTGCGCTTCTTCTGCTCCATCCGCTATCCGGACGGCACGCCGTTTGAGGGCGACGGCCGCGAGGTGCTGCGCCGGGCGCAGGAGGACATGCGCCGCCTGGGCTATTCGGTCAAAATCGGCACGGAATGCGAGTTTTACCTGCTCCGGCAGGACGAAGACGGCCTGCCGACCAAAATCCCGCACGACAACGCGACCTATCTCGACATCGCACCGCTGGACAAGGGCGAAAATGTCCGCCGCCAGATCTGCCTGACGTTGGAGGAGATGAACCTGCGCCCGGAGTCCTCGCACCATGAGCAGGGCCCCGGCCAGAACGAAATCGACTTCGCCTACGACTCCGCCGTCTCCGCGGCGGACAACATGATCACGTTCCGCAGCGTCGTCAAGACGCTGGCGGCGTCCAACGGCCTGTACGCCTCGTTCCTGCCCAAGCTGTTCCGCGACCACGCGGGCAACGGCCTGCACATCAACCTGTCCCTGTTCCAGCACGGCGAGAACCTGTTCCGCAGCCCGGACGAGGCGCACTCCCCCATCGTGGAGAGCTTCATCATGGGCATCCTGACGCGCTGCTATGAGATCTCCGTGTTCCTCAACCCGCTGGTCAATTCCTACGACCGGTTCGGCAACTATGAGGCGCCGCGCTACATCACGTGGAGCCATCAGAACCGCTCCCAGCTCATCCGCATCCCGGCGGCGCACGGCGTCAACCAGCGCATGGAGCTGCGCTCGCCCGACCCGTGCGCAAACCCGTACCTCGCCTTCGCGCTGCTCATCCGCGCGGGCATGGAGGGCATCGAGCGCGGCCTGAAGCTGTGCGACCCGTGCAACCTCAACCTGTACGACGTGCCCGCCTCCCTCGTGCGCGAATACGACTGCCTGCCGCGCAATCTGAACGAAGCGATCAAGGCGGCGCAGAACAGCGAATTTGTACACCGCTCCCTGCCGGATAAAATCGTCGGCGCGTACCTGTCGGCAAAGTCCAGCGAATGGAGCCGCTACGTCGACGCGCCGGACAAGTCCGCCATGATCGATTCGCTGTATTTCTCCGCCTACTGACGCCTCGTGGTGTGTCTGCTGCCTTCGTACCACGGCAGGATCATCCATCAAACCCACGCCACAGAGAGGTATCAATTTGGAGAAAATATTACTGGTTACTGCAACCAAAAAGAGCGCGGACATGCTGCTCGATCTGATACAGTCCGGCGGACAGCGGCCGGACCGCATCCTGGTCTCCGGCTCGTGCAGCGAAGCGCGCCGCGTCTTAATCGAAAACCATGTCGACCTGATCCTGATCAACGCGCCGCTCACGGACGAATTCGGCCATGAATTTGCCGTGCACGCCTGCCACACCACGACTGCGGGCGTGCTGATGCTCGTCAAATCCGACCTCGCGGATTCGGTCGCGGAGCGCGTGGAGAGCGACGGTGTGTTCGTCATCAACAAGCCGATTTCCCGCCCGCTGTTTTATCAGACGCTGCATCTCGTCAACGCCTCGCGCATGCGCGTCTACGCGCTGCAAAAGGAGAACCGCCAGCTGCGCCAGCGCATCGAGGACATCCGCGTCATCGACCGCGCCAAATGCCTGCTGATCGCGGAGCGGCACATGAGCGAGCCGGAGGCGCACGCCTATATCGAAAAGCGCGCCATGAACTACCGGCAGACCAAGCGCGACGTCGCGGAGGAGATTATCCGCTCCTTCTGACGCGCGTGCCTGCCGCAAATCGCAGGGGGGAAATGCGGACTTTTGCGCGCGGAACGCCAAACAGACTGGAAATTGTTGGCGCAATCTTGTCGCTTTGTTCACTTGAAATGGGTCTGCTTTCCCTGTATAATGAGTGCGAGTGTACGTCGTGCGCCCGCTGCGGGCGCGAGAACCAACCTTTTAGATTTTTAGAGGATGACACGTAAATGAAGCTGAATTTCACAAAAATGCACGGCTGCGGCAACGATTACATCTATTTCAACTGCTTTGACCAGCAGGTTGCCGATCCGGAAGCGCTCGCCATCCGCCTGTCCGACCGCCATTTCGGCGTGGGCGGCGACGGCATCGTCCTGATCTGCCCCTCCGCGGTTGCAGACGCGAAAATGCGCATGTTCAACGCGGACGGCAGCGAGGGAAAGATGTGCGGCAACGCGACGCGCTGCATC
Organism: Candidatus Butyricicoccus stercorigallinarum; assembly: GCA_019112985.1. Lineage (GTDB taxonomy): Bacteria > Bacillota > Clostridia > Oscillospirales > Butyricicoccaceae > Butyricicoccus_A > Butyricicoccus_A stercorigallinarum. Next base: position 12,319 of record DXIG01000044.1, read on the forward strand.
GGCAAATACATGTACGACAACGGCCTGATCGACAAGCCGGAAATGACGCTGGAAACCCTCAGCGGCATCAAGCTGCTCAAAATGGCCGCGGAGGACGGCAAAATTGTCCGCGTCACGGTGGACATGGGCAAGGCCATCCTGAACCCCGCAGAAATCCCGACCCGCTACACGGGCGAGCGCGCGGTCGCCGTCCCGCTCGATGTGGACGGCACGCGCTACGCGGTCACCTGCGTCTCGATGGGCAACCCGCACTGCGTCGTCTTCGTCGACACCGACGTCGCGCAGCTCGACCTGCCCGCCATCGGGCCGTCGTTTGAGAACCACGAGATGTTCCCCGAGCGCATCAACACCGAATTTATCCGTGTCATCGACGATCATACGCTGCAAATGCGCGTCTGGGAGCGCGGCAGCGGCGAGACGTGGGCCTGCGGCACCGGCGCCTGCGCGGCGGCCGTCGCGGCTGTCCTCAACGGCCACTGCCCGAAGGGCGAGGATATCACCATCCATCTGCGCGGCGGCGACCTGACCATCCGCTATACCGACGAGGCCGTATTCCTCAGCGGCTCCGCAACCACCGTTTTTGAAGGGAGCGTAGAAGCATGACCAAATACATCTTCGTAACCGGCGGCGTCGTCTCCGGCCTGGGCAAGGGCATCACCGCCGCCTCGCTCGGCCGCCTGCTCAAGAGCCGCGGGCTGAAGGTCGCCGCACAGAAGCTCGACCCGTACATCAACGTCGACCCGGGCACGATGAGCCCGTTCCAGCACGGCGAGGTCTATGTCACCGAGGACGGCGCGGAAACCGACCTCGATCTGGGCCATTACGAGCGCTTTATCGACGAAGACCTGAACAAGTTTTCCAACCTGACCACCGGCAAGGTGTACTGGAACGTGCTCAACAAGGAGCGCGACGGCAAGTATCTGGGCGAGACCGTGCAGGTCATCCCGCACATCACGGACGAGATCAAATCGTTCATCTATTCGGTCGGCAAAAAGACCAGCGCGGACGTCGTCATCACCGAGATCGGCGGCACGACCGGCGACATCGAGTCGCAGCCGTTTTTGGAGGCGATCCGCCAGGTGTCGACGGAGGTCGGGCGCCGCAACTGCCTGTTCATCCACGTCACGCTGGTGCCGTTCATCTCCGGCTCGGACGAGCCGAAATCCAAGCCGACCCAGCACTCGGTCAAGGAGCTGCGCGGCCTGGGCATCCAGCCGGACATGATCGTCTGCCGCGTCGACCAGCCGCTGACCGACGACATCCGCCACAAAATCTCCATGTTCTGCAACGTGCAGCCCGACTGCGTCATCGAAAACCGCACCGTGCCGGTGCTCTATCAGGCGCCGATGATGCTGGAGCAGAGCCATTTCTGCGACATCGTCTGCCGCGAGCTGGTGCTCGACTGCCGCAAGGGCGACATGCGCGAGTGGTATGAGATGCTCGACCGCATCGACAGCCGCAGGGGCAGCGTCAAAATCGGTCTGGTGGGCAAATATGTGCGCCTGCACGACGCATACCTGTCCGTCGCCGAGGCGCTGCAGCACGCGGGCTACGAAAACGGCACCGAGGTGGAAATCGACTGGATCGATTCGGAGGAGATCAACGACGCCACCGTGGACAAGCTGCTGTCCGGCTGCGACGGCATCATCCTGCCGGGCGGCTTCGGCTCGCGCGGCATCGAGGGCATGGTGTGCGCCGCGGAGTACTGCCGCGTCCGCGGGCTCCCCTACTTCGGCATCTGCCTCGGCATGCAGATCGCCGTCATCAGCTATGCGCGCCACGTGCTCGGCTACGAGGACGCCAATTCGGGCGAATTTGACCCGCACAGCCAGCACTGCGTCATCGACCTGATGGAGAGCCAGCAGGGCGTGTCCAAGAAGGGCGGCACCATGCGCCTGGGCGCGTATCCGTGCCACATCCAGCCGGGCACGCAGATGGCCAGAGCCTATCAGAAGGAAAACATCTCCGAGCGCCACCGCCACCGCTACGAGTTCAACAACCACTTCCGCCAGGAATTTGAGGCCAACGGCCTGACCATCTCGGGCACGTCGCCCTCCGGCGAGCTGGTGGAGACGGTGGAAATCGCCGCGCATCCGTTCTATGTCGGCGTCCAGTTCCACCCGGAATTCAAATCGCGTCCCAACCGTGCACATCCGCTGTTCAAGGCGTTTATCGCAGCATCTATGAAAAGGAGAGATACGATCTATGAAAGTCAATCATAATTTTGCCAACATCGCGCAGAGCTATCTGTTCTCCACCATCGCGCAGAAGGTCGCCGACTACACGGCGGCGCACCCGGACGCGCCGGTCATCCGCATGGGCATCGGCGACGTCACCCTGCCGCTGCCGCAGGCGTCCATCGACGCGATGCACGCGGCCGTCGATGAGCTGAGCCACCAGGAGACCTTCCGCGGCTACGGCCCGGAGCAGGGCTACGGCTTCCTGAAGGACGCCATTCAGTCGTACTATGCGTCGCACGGCGTGCAGCTGGACGCGGACGAGATCTTTGTCTCCGACGGCGCCAAGTCGGACGTCGGCAACATCCTCGACCTGTTCGATCCGGACAACACGGTGCTCGTCCCCGATCCGGTCTATCCGGTCTACGTCGACACCAACACGATGGCCGGCCGCAAGATCCTCTACATGGATGCCAACGAGTCCAACGGCTTCCTGCCGCTGCCCGACCCGGCGGTTCAGGCGGACATCATCTACCTCTGCTCGCCGAACAACCCGACCGGCGCCGTCTATGACCGCGACGGCCTGAAGGCCTGGGTCGACTACGCGCTGGAGCGTCAGGCGCTCATCCTGTTCGACGCGGCGTATGAGTGCTTCGTCTCCGACGAGACGCTGCCGCGCAGCATCTTCGAGATCGAAGGCGCCAAGCAGTGCGCCATCGAGTTCTGCTCCTTCTCCAAGACGGCCGGCTTCACCGGCACCCGCTGCGGCTACACCGTCGTGCCGCTGGCGCTGGAGCGCGAGGGCATGAACCTCAACAAGATGTGGCTGCGCCGCCAGACCACCAAGTTCAACGGTGTCGCCTACATCATTCAGCGCGGCGCCGCCGCCGTCTTCACGGAGGAGGGCGTCAAGCAGGTGCAGGAGCACCTCAACTACTACCGCGAAAACGCGCGCATCCTCGCCGAGGCGATGGACGAGCTGGGAATCTGGTACACCGGCGGCAAAAATTCCCCGTATATCTGGCTCAAGTGCCCGAACGGCATGGAGTCCTGGGAGTTTTTTGATTACCTTTTGGAGAATGCCAACGTTGTCGGCACGCCGGGCGCCGGATTTGGTGAAAACGGAAAAAACTTTTTCCGTCTGACCGCATTTGGTGACCGGGAAAAGACCAAGGAAGCGGTTTCCCGCATCAAGAAGCTGCTTTCCTGAACTTTTTTCTGATGTAAAAGCCACCTTCTAAAACTTTTTACGGAAACTATACATTTTCACAAGGGGAGCGCGGAGCAATCCGGCGCTTCCCTTGACTTTTTGTTACTGAAAAGGTATAATAACCGTGTTTTAAGTCCAATGGAGGCACTTTTTAGAATGAAAAATAAGTTAACTTTTTGTAAACAATTTCTCGCGTCCAACAAAGGCACTCTCTTCTTCTTTCTCACGCCGCTGGCGACCTTCCTCATGGTGGAGGTGCTGGAATTTGGCGGAAGCAACAGCGAATGCATGCTGCCGAACAGCCTGGCCTTCTGGGTCAACCTGCTGTTCTATTATGGCGTCTTCCTCCTGTTCCGCGCGGTGACCGGACGCACCCGTTTTTCCATTATCTTTCCCAACCTTGTTTTTCTCATCTTCGCCATCATCAACCACTATTCCATTGCGATCCGCAATGCCCCGGTTGTCCCGTGGGATCTGTACGCGGCCGGCACCGCGGCGCAGGCGCTCGACGGCTTCACCTGGACGCTTCCGCTGGAGGTCATTCTGTGCTCCCTCGGCTGCCTGATCTGGTGGATTGTCACGCTGCGCATGAAGTTCCCCGTTCCCAAGCTGCGCGTGCGGCTGGCCAGCTTCGGCGCATCCGCCGTGATGCTCACGGCGTTCGTGCTCGTCGCGGCACTCGGCTCCGATATGTTCTACATCAGCGCATGGCGTCAGGTGACCGCCAACCGCCGCAACGGCATGGCGCTCAACTTCACGATCAACATGGACTCCCTGTTCAACGAGGCGCCGAGCGATTACTCCAAGGAGAACGCGAACACCATCCTCTCCTCCGTCTCGGGCGACGAGAACACGGCGACCGCCGCGGAGCAACCCAACATCATCGTCATCATGGATGAGACGTTCGCCGATCTGTCCACGCTCGGCGACCTGCGGCTGGAGAACGTCGACGACGTCATGCCGTTCGTCCGCTCGCTGAGCGGCGACGACAACGCCATCACCGGACAGCTGGTTGTCCCGGCGTTCGGCGGCGGCACCTGCAACACGGAATACGAGTACCTGACGAGCAATACCTACGCCTTTTTCAAATCGGGCAGCTATCCGATGCTGCAATACGTGCACGGCGAGACCGAATCGGTCGCCTCGGTGCTGTCCGAGCAGGGCTACAACACGGTTGCGATTCACCCGTATTACGGCTCCGGCTGGGCGCGCAACCGCGCGTATCCGCTGATGGGCTTCGATACGTTCCTCGACATCGACAGCTTCGACGACGAGACCACCGAGTATCTGCGCCGCTATGTCAGCGACAATTCCTCGTTCGACAAGATCATCGAGACCTACGAGGCGAACGAGGCGGAATCGGACAATCCGCTGTTCCTGTTCAACGTCACGATGCAGAACCACTGCGGCTACGACACCGTGTACGACAACTTCCCGGAAACGGTCGAGTTTGAACACGATTCCCTGTACCCCTACACCAAGCAGTACCTCTCGCTGATTCAGGAATCCGATCAGGCCATCGAGCGGCTGGTCGAATATTTCAGCGGGCAGGAGGAGCCGACGATCATCGTCTTCTTCGGCGACCACATGCCGTACATCGAAAATTCGTTCTACAACTACCTGACCATGTACTCCGACAAGACGGAAGCGGAGCTCGAGATGGATAAGCACACCGTTCCGTTCTTCATCTGGGCCAACTACGACATCGAAGGCTACGACGCCGGGCGCATCAGCGCCAACTACCTCGGCCCGCTGACGCTGGATGTCGCAGGCGCGCAGATGAGCGAATATCAGGAATATGTCTACAGCCTGATGGAGCAGTACCCGGTTATCTCGGCGGTCGGCTGCGTCAACAGCTACGGCGTTTACGTCCCGCTGGAAATGGCGGCGCAGGACCTGCACGACTACAAAATTGTACAATACCAGAATGTCTTTGACAGTGAGGACAGCGCGGACGCCGGTTCTTCGGCGGGCAGCGCAGCCAGTTAAATCCCCCTTCGCAGCAGAACAAACGGCCTCACATGACGCGCATGTGAGGCCGTTTTGCTTCCGTGTTTCGTTTTTGTTTATTCGCCCGCGCGGCGCACCGCGTTGTCCTGAAATCGAAAGATGGAGGGATGGTGGCGCGACTGCGTGTATTCAAACATCACGCCCTGGCTGTTGTACACCTGATTGGTCAGCACGGCCATGCAGTTGTACTCGCCCATGTCAATCCATTTCTCATCCTGCTCGGTCGCGCGCTCGACGGTGATCATGCGCTTGCTGGTGACGATCACCATGCCGAGCTCCTCCTCGAGATAGCGGTACAGCGACCCGCTGGCGATTTCCGCCGTCAGATCGGGCATGCAGTCCACGCGCAGATAGCTGAGGTTATAGATGATGGGGCGCTGGTTGAGATCGTGAATGCGACCCAGCCGGAACAGCTCCGTCCCCACCGCAAAGCCGGTCAGCGCCGCAATGGCGTCGTCGGCGCGGCAGCGCTCAAACGAGATGACCCGCGTGCCGCTGTTCTGCCCGGTTCGCCTGGCCGTCTCCCGGAACGACTCGATGGTTCCCATGGTGTAAGAGGCCTGCTCGATCGGCTGGAAAATGTTGCACACGCCTCTCCCCTGATGCGTCTGCACATAGCCGTCGCGCACCAGCTCGGAAATCGCGCGGCGCACCGTATTGCGCGAGCACGAGAACTCCACAATCAACGTGTTCTCCGAGGGCAGCAGCTGCCCCACCTGATAGGCGCCCGACTCGATGCGTTGTTTTAAGATGGTATAAATTTGAGTATATTTTTGATGCGCCATAGCAAACCTCCAACTTGTATAAACAACTGGGAATGTTTTATTTTATCATTCTTCTCAGCATACTGTCAATGGATTTTTGAAAGAATACAGAAAACTGTACACATGTATAAATTTCGTTCCGATTCTTTGGTGTCTTTTGCGGGTTGACTTGTTTAGACAAGCGTAGTATCCTTTTAGGTACAAGAAGGTGATGGTCCGGCGGCGCGGTCCGCGTTCCGGGCTCCTTGTAAAGAGATTGGGGAGGAATATTCATGGCAAAGTACCAGGCGGATGTCCAAGCTCTGTTGGATGCCATCGGAGGCAAGGAAAATATCCGCGCAGTGACACACTGCATGACCCGTATGCGATTTGTTCTGGTGGACCCCGACAAGGCGGACGCCAAAAAAATCGAATCCATTTCCGCTGTCAAGGGCACCTTTACCCAGGCGGGACAGTTCCAGGTTATCATCGGCAACGATGTAGCCATCTTCTACAATGAGTTCACCGCCTACGCGGGCATCGAAGGCGTAAGCAAGGATGCCGTAAAGGCGGCGGCCAAGAGCAACCAGTCCATCATTCAGCGCGCAGTCGGCACGCTGGGTGAAATCTTCGCCCCCATCATCCCGGCGCTGATCTGCGGCGGTCTGATTCTGGGCTTCCGCAACATCATCGGTGAAATCAACTTCTTCGAGAACGGCACGCAGAGCCTTTCGGACGTCTCCCAGTTCTGGGCGGGCGTGTACAACTTCCTGTGGCTGATCGGCGAAGCGGTGTTCCACATGCTCCCGGTCGGCATCGTCTGGTCGATCACCCGCAAGATGGGCACCACGCAGATTCTCGGCATCATCCTCGGCCTGACGCTCGTCTCCCCGCAGCTGCTCAACGGCTTCTCCGTCGCGACGGCGGAAGAAATCCCCGTCTGGGACTTCGGCTTTGCGCAGGTGCAGATGATCGGCTATCAGGGCCAGGTCATCGCGGCCATGCTGGCCGGCTTCGTTCTGGTCTATCTGGAGCGCTTCTTTAAGAAGATCTGCCCGGAAGTCATCAGCATGATCATCGTTCCGTTCTTCTCGCTGGTGCCCGCGGTCATCATCGCGCACACCATCGTCGGCCCGATCGGCTGGACGATCGGCAACGGCATCGCTTCCGTGGTTTACGCGGGCCTGACGTCCAACGTCAAGTGGCTGTTCGCGGCTGCCTTCGGTTTCCTGTATGCCCCCATCGTCATGACCGGTCTGCACCACATGACCAACGCCATCGACTCTCAGCTGGTCAACCTGTATGAAGGCACCATCCTGTGGCCGATGATCGCGCTTTCCAACATCGCGCAGGGCTCCGCCGTTCTGGCCATGTCCGTCCTGCAGAAGAAGGACGAGCGCGCGCAGCAGGTCAACGTCCCGGCCTGCATCTCCTGCTACCTGGGCGTCACCGAGCCGGCGCTGTTCGGTGTCAACATGAAGTACGGCTTCCCGCTGGTATGCGGCATGATCGGCTCCGCCGCGGCGGCCGTCATCTCCATCGGCACCGGCGTTGAGGCATATTCCATCGGTGTCGGCGGTCTGCCCGGCATCCTGTCCATCAAGCCGCAGTTCTGGATCAACTTCCTGCTGGCCATGGCGGTCGCAATCGTTGTTCCGTTCATCCTGACCTTCCTCGTCGGCAAGCGCAAGCTGGGCATCGCAGCAGCGGAAGCGCCGGCCGCCGCAGAAGCAGAAGTTCCGGCCGCTGCTCCGGCTGCCGCTCCGGCCGCCGCACAGGGCCCGGTAGACGTCAAGTCCCCGCTGACCGGCCGCATCATCCCGCTGGAGGAGATCCCGGATCAGGTATTCTCTCAGGGCGTGCTCGGCGACGGCGTCGGCATTGAGCCGACGGGCAACGTCGTACTCGCGCCGGCGGACGCCGAGGTCTCCACGGTCATGGAGGACAGCGGCCACGCCTGCGGTCTGGTTCTGGCCAACGGCATGGAGCTGCTCATTCACGTCGGCATGGACACCGTAGCCATGGGCGGCGACGGCTTCCAGCTCCACGTCAAGGCGGGCGACCGCGTGCGCCTGGGCGACAAGCTCATCACCTTTGATCCGGAGAAGATCCGCAAGGCGGGTCATCCCACAACGACTGCGTTCGTCATCGTCGAACCGGCGGATCAGACCTACCGCCTGATCACCGGCATTGACGCCGAGGCAGCGCAGACAACGGTTATCGCACAGGAGTGAGGGAAGTTCCATGAGTAATTTCAAGCAGAGCGTAGTATACCAGATTTATCCCAAGTCCTTCCTGGACACCAACGGGGACGGCCTGGGGGATTTGCGGGGCGTCATCGAGAAGCTGGATTACCTCCGGACCCTGGGAGTGGA
>DXIG01000045.1 GCA_019112985.1 Candidatus Butyricicoccus stercorigallinarum
TCAAGCTGTCCCCTCGTAAAAGTGGCCTGTTTTTTGGTTAAGGAATAGGACAACCGAGGGGCCGAGGCTCAAAAAAGCCCGGAATATCAAGGAAAATCATCGCTCAGACGATTGAAGTACGGCCTCAAGGCTGCCCGTCGCGCGCCGCAGTTCTCCAAGCGCTGATTTTTCATCCAAACAGCTCAAAAGCCACGAAAACACGTGTTTTCGTGGCTTTTTCTTTTGCAATCCTCCCGCACAATCCGATATCGCCTGCCTGCTCACGCAGGATTGGCAGCCTCGGACTGGCGCTGCACCGCACTTCTTCCCCAATCCAAAAACACATTCACCCGCTCCCGGTTGCTCTTCAGATACGAGATGTAGTAGCGCACGTTCAGCTCCGGATCGGTCATGGGAATCAGCGTGCGGTGTGTTCCGTCGTTGCGCAGGTCCATGGACAAGGTGGAAATGGTAGCGAGAAAATTGGTGGTGCGGATCAGATGCTGGGTCACGTTGTTGTTGTTCTTGACCAGCGTGATGGGCAGGCGATCCTCCGTGATGACCTGCTCCATCTGTGAGAGGAAATACCCTCCGATCTGCGGATAGAGCAGCGGCTGAGCCGGGATCTCCCGGAGCGAAATGCTGTCCCGGGCAGCCAGCTCGCTGGTGGACGGGGCGGAGAGATACACCTGATCCCGGAGAAACGGCAGGCTTTGCATGCGGGCGTCCTGCACCTTCTGCGGCGTGACCATCAGATCATAAACCCGCTCGGACAACAGCTTGACCACATCGCTGCCCTCATAGAGATCGTCCTTCAGCTGCACCTCCGGGTGCGCCACGGAAAAGCGCGGAACCGAAAACCAGCGGACGCCCTGGTCGCAAAACGAAATTGAGAGCACCCGGCTCTGCCGCGCGGCCGTGAGCACATCGGCCTTCATCTGCTCCACGTTCCGCAGAATCGTATTCACATGGATGAGCGCGATCTCCCCCGCCTTGTTCAGATAGATGCGGTTGGGGCTTCGGTCAAACAGCTCCACGCCCAATTCCTCCTCCAGCTTTTTCAGCATGGCGCTCATGGCGGGCTGGGTGATATGGAGCTGCCGCGCGGCTTTCGTCAGCGAGCCGCATTCCGCGATTCTCTTAAAGTATTCCAAAGCGGTGATGTCCATGCGTCCTCCTCAGCATAAGTAAATACTTATGCAGTATAAAAACTGTGTCGTGTACAGCGGCGGCAAACGGTGCTATACTCTGAATTGTAACAGAAAACCGGTGATCTGATCTTATTATAGCATAACGAAACACATTTGCAATCAACTCAGAACAGGAGGAAAGAAGCATGGAATATGTAACGTTATCCAACGGCGTGCAGATGCCCCTGGAAGGCTTCGGCGTTTTTCAGGTGCCGGAGGCCGCCGTCTGTGAGCAGGCGGTGACGGACGCCCTTTCCGTGGGCTACCGCCTCATCGACACCGCCGCCGCGTATTTCAACGAGGAGGCGGTGGGCGCGGCCATCGCCAACAGCGGCATCCCCCGCGAGGAGCTGTTCCTCACCACCAAGCTGTGGATTCAGGACGCCGGATATGAGAGCGCCAAAAAAGCCTTTGAGACCTCGATGCAGAAGCTGGGGCTGGACTATCTGGATCTGTATCTGATTCACCAGCCGATGAACGATTACTACGGCGCATGGCGGGCCATGGAGGAGCTGTACGAGGCCGGGAGAATCCGGGCGATCGGCGTGTGCAACTTCTACCCCGACCGCCTGACCGATCTGTACCTCAACGCCCGCATTGCGCCGATGGTCAACCAGGTGGAGCTGCACCCCTTCTTCGCCCAAACCGGCGCCATAGAGAACATGCAGGCGCTGAAGGTGCAGCCGGAGGCCTGGGGGCCGCTGGCCGAGGGACAGCACGGCATTTTCACCCACCCGGTTCTGACGGAGATCGGCCAAAAATATGGCAAGACCGCCGCGCAGGTGGCGCTGCGCTGGAACGCCCAGCGGGGCGTGGTCGTCATCCCCAAGTCCGTCCACAAGGAGCGGATGGAGGAAAACTTCGACATCTGGGATTTTGCACTGAGCGCGGAGGACATGGCCGCCATCGCAGGGCTCGATCTGGGACACAGCGAGATCATCGACCACTTCACCGCAGAGACGGCGCAGTTCCTGAACGGCTGGAACATTCACGACTGAACAAAAAGCTCGAAACCGCGCGGGTTTCGAGCTTTTTTCTATGCTTGGAAGCGTACCGCCGCAGGCCTTACGCCGCCTGCTCCGCGAAGCGGAACAGGGCGCTCAGCATGGTGCAGATCTGCGCGCGCGTCGCATTGCCCTTCGGCAGGAGCTTGACAGTGCCGTTTACGCTGCTGCCGGAAATGATGCCCTCCATCAGCATGGTCTGGACTGCCGTCTCCGCCCAGGACGCGACCTCGCCGCTGTCCGGGAAGGTGCCGACCTCCACCACCTGCTTCGGCTCGAGCTGCAAAATGTTCAGCTGATATTTGTACAGCATGACGCAGGCCTCCTGGCGGGTGATCGCCGCGGTCGGGGAGAATTTGCCGTTGCCTGTGCCGCTGACAATGCCGTTGTCATACGCCCATTCGATCTGGCGAACCGCCCAGTCGTGCGTCACGTCGCTGAAGGTGTTGCGGTCTTCATAGGCGCTCAGATCGGCGCCCGCCGCTGCGGCCAGCATGACCGCGAACTGCTCGCGGGTGACATTTTTCGCGGGGCTGAACGTCCACACATTGCCGTCGCCGCTGACCACGCCCCGATTGGCCATATCGTAGACGTAGTCGTAATACCACGGCTTTTTGTCGCCGCTGATCTGGACGTCCTGGTAGTTGACCACCGTCAGGCTCATCGGCAGCGCCGTCTTCCAGTCGGCCGGGCGCACGACCGCCGGTTCTCCGGCCGTGGTGACCGAAGACAGATCGAACTGGAGCGTCTCCTCATCCACCGAGCGGTACGCGGCGATGACGCCGTCCTCGCTGTCCGGGTCCGTCGCGCGGAAATCGCCCGCGAGCAGCGAGATCGTGGAGTCCTCGGCGTAAATCGCGTCATCTGCGCCCGTGACATTGGCCTGAATGTCGAGCGCCGCACCCAGACAGTTGATCGCCGCTTCGCTGTCCGCCGAGACCGTCATATTGCGCAGCGTGACCGTGGTCGGCGTGGCGGTGTCGTAATCCTGCACGCAAAGGCCGTCCACCCCCGTGCCGCTGGCGGAAATCGTGCCGTTTTGCAGCGTGACCGACAGGCTGCCCGCCCCTTCTTCCGCGAGAATCAGCAGGGCGTCGTCCGCGTTTTCGGTCGCCGTGATCTTCTTTTGATTCAAATCGATGGTAAACGACTTCGCGGCGCCGTCGTGCACATAGCCGACGCCCTTGGCTTCGCCGCCCAGATAGGCCTCCGTGCTGCTGGAGACATTCTGCTGCAGGACAATCGTCTGCCCGTCCTGCACGGCCGCCAGCGCCTCATTGAGCGACGCATAGCCGGTCGAACCGATTTTAGCCACATCCCCAGCGGCAGCTGCGCCCGCGCTCAGGCCGCACAGCAGCGCACCGGCCAGCACCGCAGCACCCATCTGTCTGAATCGTCTGTTCATAAGTACCTCCATCCTTCTTTGTGCATTTTTCCCAAAAACATCCGGTTTTCCCGGCTGTCCTTGTATAGTTTACTCTCTTTCCCGCGCGATTGCAACCGTTTTTCCGAAATCTCCGCGCGCGGCGGCAGGCAGACAAAAAAACACCTGATTTCCGGTAAAATCAGGTGTTTTTCTCCGTATTTTTTGCGTCCATTCGGGGGCGCGGCGCCTTGACCGCGTCCCAGTACGCCTTGGCGCGCTGTTCGGTTTTGTTCTCCCCGTAGACATAGTACTGCGCGCCGCGCAGCGCCTCCGGCAGATAGGGCTGCGCAATCCAGTGGTTGGGATAGTCGTGCGGCAGGCGGTATGTCAGCCCGTGGCCGAGCTTGCCCGCGCCCGCGTAATGGCTGTCCTTGAGGAAGTCGGGCACCTCCCCCGCCCTGCCCAGATCGCGCGCGGCCGCGTCGATCGCGCGGATGCCGCTGTTGGATTTGGGCGCGGTCGCGAGCAGCAGCGCGGCCTCCGCCAGCGGAATGCGCGCCTCCGGCAGGCCGAGCTGGGTCGCCGTGTCCACACACGCCTTTGTGATGGCGATGGCCTGCGGATAGGCCAGCCCGACGTCCTCCGCCGCGATGACCAGCAGGCGGCGGCAGGCGGACAGCAGATCGCCCGCCGCGAGCAAGCGGGCGAGATAGTGCACCGCCGCGTCCGGGTCGGAGCCGCGGATGGATTTTTGCAGCGCGGACAGGATGTCGTAGTGCTGGTCGCCGTCGCGGTCATAGCGCAGGGCGGAGCGCTGCGCCGCCTGTTCGGCGTCGGCCAGCGTGACACAGCCGCCGCGCGCCGTCTGCGCCAGCAGCTCGACGGCGTTGACCGCCTTGCGCACATCGCCGCCGCAGGCGGACGCCACATGCGCGCAGACCTCGTCGGGCACCGCGAGCGCCGGGTCGGCCAGCGCAAACGCCCGGCGCACCGCCGGCACGATCTCCTCCGCCCGCACCGGGCGGAATTCAAACACCGTACACCGGCTGAGCAGCGCGCCGTACACATAGAAATACGGGTTTTCCGTCGTGGAGGCGATGAGCGTGATGCGGCCGTCCTCCAGAAATTCCAGCAGCGACTGCTGCTGTTTTTTATTAAAATACTGAATCTCATCCAGATAGAGCAGCGCGCCGTTGGGCGCGAGCATCGTGCCCAGCTCGTCGACAATGCGCCGGATATCCGCGAGCGAGGCGGTTGTGGCGTTGAGGCGGTACAGCCGGCGCGCCGTCTGCGCCGCGAGGATGGAGGCGACGGTCGTCTTGCCCACGCCGGACGGCCCGTAAAAAATCAGGTTGGGGATGCTGCCGCGCTCCGCCATGCGGCGCAGCAGGCCGGATTCCCCAAGAAGATGTGGCTGGCCAACCACATCCGCCAGTGTGGTCGGGCGGATACGGTCGGCCAGAGGTTGATAGCTCATATGGTTCAGACAATCAGTACAGCGGGAACTGTGCGCAGATTTCGCCGACGCCGGCGCGGATCTCGTCCGCCTTTGCGTCGAAATCGGTGATCGCCCAGGCGATGAACTGCGCGATCTTGTCCATCTCCGCTTCCTTGAAGCCGCGGGTGGTGACCGCCGGGGTGCCCAGACGGACGCCGGAGGTGACGAACGGGCTGAGCGGCTCGTTGGGAACGGTGTTCTTGTTCGCGGTGATATACACCTCATCCAGACGGTTCTGGAGCTCCTTGCCGGTGACGCCCGTGCCGCGCAGGTCGACCAGCATCAGGTGGTTGTCCGTGCCGTCGGAGACGAGGTTGATGCCGCGCTTCTTCAGGCCCTCGGCCAGCGCCTTGGCGTTGTTGACCACCTGCGTCTGGTATTCCTTGAACGACGGCTGGAGCGCCTCGCCGAAGCAGACCGCCTTGGCGGCGATGACGTGCATGAGCGGGCCGCCCTGCGTGCCCGGGAAGATCGCCTTGTTGAACTTCTTCGCCAGCTCCTCGTTGTTGGTCAGGATGCAGCCGCCGCGCGGGCCGCGCAGCGTCTTGTGCGTGGTCGTGGTGACGACATCGGCGTACGCCATCGGGTTCATGTGCAGACCCGCCGCGACCAGACCGGCGATGTGCGCCATGTCGACGAACAGGTAAGCGCCGACCTCCTTCGCGATGTCCGCGAAAATGTCGAAGCGAATTTCGCGCGGATAGGCGGAAGCGCCCGCAATGATCATCTGCGGCTTGACTTCCTTCGCCTGTGCGCGCAGCGCGTCGTAATCGATATAGCCGTTGTCATCCACGCCGTAGGCGACGATGTTGTACAGCAGGCCGGACTGGTTGACCGGAGAGCCGTGCGTCAGATGGCCGCCGTTGTCGAGCGACATACCAAGGACGGTGTCGCCCGGCTTGCACAGCGCCTGATACACCGCCATGTTCGCCTGCGCGCCGGAATGCGGCTGAACGTTGGCGAACTTCGCGCCGAACAGCTTGCATACGCGCTCAATCGCCAGATTTTCCGCGATGTCGACGCACTCGCAGCCGCCGTAATAGCGCTTGCCCGGATATCCTTCGGCGTACTTGTTGGTGAGCACCGTGCCCATCGCCGCCATGACGGTCGGGGAAACGATGTTTTCCGACGCAATCAGCTCGATGTTGCGGCACTGGCGGTCGTATTCCTTGCGGATCGCCTCGCCCAGCTCGGGATCCATGCTGGTGACAAACGCAATATTCTCTTCAATTCGCTTCGCTTCAGACATTATCCATACTCCTCCATAAATTTCGGCATTGAATCGGGTCGTTCCCATTTAAAATCAGCTTCACCGACGGTTTGATCGCCTCATGCAGCTTTTCGATGATTACATCCACATTTCCGTTGCGGGTCAGCTGATCGCGAAATAAATTGGTGCAAAGCAGGTAGTCCGGTGAAAAATCCCGGAAGATCAGCCGGGAAAACCGCTCGTCCACCTCCAGCACCACAAAATCCTGTTTGACGCG